>JAYWIG010000218.1:0-10387 GCA_043789035.1 Betaproteobacteria bacterium | reverse complement strand
GCAGCAGTATTGGCAGAAGTGCGAAAAATCGCGAAAGAAGGTGTTAGTGAGCAAGAATTGAAGCGCGTGAAAACTCAGTACATAGCTTCAACCGTGTTTAAACGTGATTCAATCTTCGGGCAAGCCCGCGAACTTGCTTCCTATGAAATTATCGGCATGTCTTGGAAAGATGCAGATCGCATGCTGGAGCGCATCAAGTTAGTAACCTCTGAAGAAGTGAAAGCGGTTGCACAAAAGTATTTCGGTGATGATCAGCGAACGGTAATGACCTTGTTACCGCAGCCATTAGATAAAAAACAGGTGGCAGCAAAGTGAACCAAATGATGAAGCTCGTGAAACCTATTGCTGTTCTTTTCGGACTTTTGCTCACAGCCTCGGCTCAAGCCATTCTGCCAATTCAACACTGGACAACCGCTCAAGGCGTGCAAGTTTACTTTGTTGAAGCGCCCACAATTCCCATGCTCGATGTACAAGTCGATTTCGATGCGGGTAACCGCTTTGATAAAAAAGAAAAAGCGGGTGTTTCTGACTTGGCCAACGCAATTTTGGGCAAAGGCATTGCCGCCCACGGTAATGCTGCCGGGTTGAATGAAAGTCAGATTGCTGAAGGGTTTGCTAATTTGGGCGCACTTCGTGGTGGCAGTGCGTCGGAAGATAGGGCTTCGATTAGCCTGCGAACTCTTAGCTCGGAGCCTGAAAGAGTCGAGGCGCTTTCATTGTTGGCACAACTTATTGCATACCCAAGCTTTCCAGAAAACGTTTTAAGTCGTGAAAAGGAGCGATTAATTCAAGCGATTAAAGAGGCTGAGACAAAACCTGAAACGATTGCAAACAAAACTTACTCTGCGCTTCTGTATGGCAATCACCCTTATGGGTTCGACGGCACAGCAGCATCGATTGCTGCTATTTCGATTGCCGACCTTAAACAGTTTTACGCGAACTATTACACCCGCGACAGGGTAGTTGTTTCTATGGTGGGAGCAATTAGCCGTGCCCAAGCTGAAAAAATCGCCGAGCAATTAACCGTTAATCTAAAACCAAAAGGCATAGCAGACTCGCCACTACAAGCCGTAGTGAAACCGGCGACTACCGATAGGCGGATTGAACACCCTGCCAGCCAAAGCCATATTTTTGTCGGCACGACTGGCGTTGCTCGCGGCAACCCAGATTACTTCGCCTTATTAGTTGCGAATTACACGTTAGGCGGCGGTGGTTTTGTTTCGCGGCTTTACAAAGAAGTCAGGGAGAACCGTGGCTTGGCCTACAGCGTGTATTCCTACTTCGGTATTCAATCGCAAGAAGGGCCGTTTACGATTGGCTTGCAAACCAAGCGCGAGGAAACCGGCAACGCATTAAATGTGGTGAAAGATACGCTCAACAAATTTGTTGAAACGGGCCCTACGGCTGAAGAAACCGCTGCGGCAAAAAGTAATTTGGTCGGTGGCTTCTCACTGCGTATCGACAATAATCGAAAGATCTTAGACAACGTTGCAGCGATTGGCTTTTATAAATTACCGATTGATTATCTTGACACTTGGACAAGCAAAATCCAATCCATTACCCGTGACCAAGCTCATGCCGCCTTTCGTAAATATGTGGACCCGAAACAATTGGTCACCGTAGTGGTTGGGAATGCCAAGTAAGCCAGCTGTTAAGTTTCAAACTAAGGTTCAAGCTAAGGCTCAAAAAGGCAAGGTTCGCATCGTTGGCGGTTTGTATAAGCGTACGCCGCTGTCCGTGCCCGATTTGCCAGGCCTGCGGCCCACACCAGACCGGGTTCGAGAAACCTTGTTTAATTGGTTGGCCGGGTTTACTGAGGGCGCGCGCTGTTTAGATTTGTTTGCGGGTACCGGTGCGCTGGGGTTAGAAGCCGCGTCGCGTGGCGCAAAAGAAGTATTACTGATCGAGAGCAGCAAGATCGCCGCTGCCCAAATAGCTGATACGTTGACTCGATTAAAACAACCAGAAAATGTACATCTAAAAGTAATAACAGCGGAGACATTCATCTCTCGTTATGCCGACAATGGTACAAATACAGGTGATGCTGGTTTCGATTTGATATTTCTCGATCCGCCTTTTGGTAAAAACTTTCTCGCTAAGCTTTGGCCTAGTCTTGCCGAGCTGCTAAACAAGAACGGCAAAGTGTATGTTGAATCTGAAGAGCCGATAGAAGCGCTATTGCAGAGGTTAAACGTTGAGGCACAGTGGCGAGTTGAGCGTGCGGCAAATGCCGGGCAGGTTTATTATCATCTACTCAGCTTAGCTTAGGCCCTTGCACTCATGACTGTTACCGCTATTTACCCCGGCACCTTCGACCCTTTCACCTTGGGCCATGCCGATATTGCTATACGTGGTGCAGGGATGTTTGATAAATTAATTGTTGCTGTGTCTGAAAGTGGCCGCACAACCATGTTTACGCCTGAAGAGCGCCTGCGCATGGTAAAGGCTGAGCTAAGCAGTATTAAGAACATTGAAGTTGTTTCCTTCGGCGGATTGCTTATCGATGTCTGCGCCAAGCATGGCGCTACTGCAGTTCTACGTGGTATTCGTAGTTTTGCCGATTTCGAGTATGAAGCTGAAATGGCGAGTTTGAATCGACAAATGTCGGCAACGGTCGAAACAGTATTTCTATCGACATCCGATGCCTTGCGTTCGATTAGCGGCTCCAGGGTGCGTGAGATTTCAAAATTGAATGGCAAGTACCAAGGCTTTGTTAGCGCTGCGGTCGCTGTGCAAATCGAAGCGAAGTTAAAGGTTTAACCGGTGGCCCTGATCATCACCGATGAATGTATTAATTGCGATGTGTGCGAGCCAGAATGCCCGAACAATGCGATTTACATGGGCCAAGAAATTTACGAAATCGACCCCAATAAATGCACAGAGTGTGTAGGCCATTTCGATGCACCACAGTGCCAGCAAGTGTGCCCGGTTGAGTGCATTCCGATCAACCCTGAATGGGTTGAAAGCAAAGAGCAATTGCAGGCGAAGTATGTTTACTTGACTCAGAAAAGCTCAGCGTAAATTACTTCTCCGTAAATGACACTTCACTAAAAACTCTTAATTCGCTCAAGTTCGAAAATTCGGCTTCCAAGCTTGCTCTGGTTAATGGGTGAGCAGCCAGCCAGCTATTCGATGCTTTAAGGTAAAGCCCTTTTTGTTTGTACTGTAAATCTGGCAGCGGTACAACCGATTTGTCTCTTCTACGATGCAAAATAAATGCAATACGCAAGCACATGGCGGTAATCCAATCGAGCGGGGATTGCAACAATTCTCGAAGTTTTCGCATACCACCGGTTTGTGCCAGTGCAAGATTGGCCAAAATGTCTTGCTCAGATTGAGAAAAGCCTTGCATATCAACATGGCTCAAAATGTAGGCTGAATGCTTATGAAAATCCTCATGTGAAATGCTCAAGCCAGCATCAGCCAAGAATGCCGCCCAGCGCAGTAATTGTCGCTGTTCTTTTAACTCTTCTTCACTGCCTTTGGCCGCTTGGTCAAATAAACCGCAAGCCGTGTCTGAGAGCGCAAGCGCGTAGGTTGGATCGATACCGTAGCGGCGCTTCAATGCGAGTACGGTGACTTCGCGCATATCTTGCAAACCTTTACGCTCGACGAGATCGTAGAGCAAACCATGACGCAAGGCGCTATTGCAATAAGCCATGCTCTCGATTTCGAACTCATCAAATACTGCCAACATAACGGCTAAACCGCCTGAGTATACGTGGCGCCTATCCTCTTTCAGGCCTGTCATGTCGACATTTTCAATTCTTCCGGCAATCAGCAACTGCTCTTTGAATCGATTTAAATGCTTGCGTTGAATGACAGGATCATCAAAGTTGCGTTCGCACATTTGCGATAGCGCCTTTGCGGTACCGGATGTGCCGACAGCATATTCCCAGCCTTTTGCCTTAAATTCAGCGGCGTAAGGCTCGAAACGTGATCTGGCCTTGAAGTACGCCTCATCGAAGCGCTTTTGAGTGACTTGGCCATCAGCGAAATGTTTCTGGTTCAACGATACGCAACCAACCAAGGCAGACTCTAAGCAAATTGCAGTTTGGTTATTCCCAATAATGCACTCTGTCGACCCGCCGCCAATATCGATGACCAAACGGTTTTGATCGTCTGACCTCAGTTCGTGGGCAGCGCCGGAGTAGATCAAACGTGCTTCTTCATGGCCCGAGATAATTTCAATTGGAAAGCCCAACGCAGCTTCAGCAGTCTTTTGCAGGCCTTCGCTGGTTCTAGCCACTCGAAAGGTGCTGGTGGCTACGGCGCGCACGGTTTCGGGTTGAAATGAGCGCAAGCGCTCACCAAACTTGAGTAGCGCCAAATTCGCCCGCGCCATGGCATCGGCATCAAGCGATCCGTCGGCAGATAGCCCTGCCGCTAAACGCACAGGTTCTTTTAAATTGTCGAGCGTCTGAAACTGAAAGCCTGCGGCGGTTTCGATAAGCTTAGCGATATTCAAGCGAAAGCTATTTGAGCCGAGATCAACAACAGCCAAAAGGCGAGGTGTGGGGTAGTTCGTCATTAAACCGTCATAAAATTGTCAAATTACCAAGCTAACTTCAAGGTGAGCAACGTCGCTAAATTAAACCAAAGTATAAGTCCAATGCCATATCTTAACCGGGAGCAGGGGATACTCTCCTTCAATGAGCGGGTACTAGCCCTCGCTATGGATAAACGTATGCCTCTCTTAGAACGGCTACGCTTTTTAACCATTGTTAGTAGTAATTTAGACGAGTTTTTTGAAGTTAGGGTTGCAGAGCTTAAACAAATAGCACCTGAGTCCATTGTGCCGTTGTATAGCCGAGCCTCCGCATTAATTGCTAAACAATATCGGTTGCTCAATGATGAACTGCTACCCGCGCTGACACATCAGGGCGTGGTTTTTCATCCAAGGCATTCTTGGAACGAGTCGACCCGAAGTTGGGCGCAAAACGAATTTAAGTCCTCCATCGAGCCGCTGCTTACGCCGTTAGCGATTAATCCCGCACACCCATTTCCTCGAATTTTGAATAAAAGTTTGAACTTCATCGTTGAATTAGAAGGGGTGGATGTGTTTGGCCAGAAGTTAAACTTCGCGATCGTACAGGCACCTAGGCTCTTGCCCCGCATTTTGGCGGTGCCTAAAGAGGTTTGTGGTGCCGAACATGGGCTAATGCTTCTTAGTTCTGTTGTGCAAGGTTTCGTCGGAGATTTGTTTAGCGGCTTGTCGATTAAGGGGGTGCACCAGTTTCGAGTTACCCGCAACAGCGAACTGTTCCTAGATGATGATGACGTCGCCGACCTTCGCGAGGCATTGCGGGGTGAGTTGCTTGACCGCCAATATGGCGATGAGGTTCGATTAGAAGTGTCTTCCACGGCAAGCACAAAGGTGATTGAATTTTTGTTAAAACAGCTCGACCTAAATGCTAACGATTGCTATCGAGTTGATGGGCCTGTGAACTTGATGCGCCTTTCGCAAGTCATTGATTTGGTCAATCGCGCAGATCTTTTATTTCGACCTTTTGAGCAGGCGCAACAAAAATTTGCATCGCTTGCGACGGACCAGCACCCGGCGGACGCAATCTTTAGAACGATTCGCAAAAAAGATGTATTGCTTCATCATCCGTATGAGTCTTTTGCGCCTGTGGCAGAGTTTTTAAATAGTGCGGCGATTGATCCGCACGTAGTGGCCATTAAACAAACCATTTACCGAACGGGTGCAGATTCGGCTTTAATGACATCTTTGATCGCTGCGACCAGAGCGGGGAAAGAAGTGACGGTAGTGGTCGAATTAATGGCACGCTTTGATGAAGAAACCAATATCAATTGGGCTCAACAATTAGAGCGCGCAGGAGCGCACGTTGTGTATGGTGTGGTGGGCCATAAAACACATGCGAAGATGGCCTTGGTTGTGCGGCGCGAAGGTAACGCGCTAGTGCGTTATGCGCATTTAGGCACCGGTAACTACCATGCGCGTACTGCAAAGTTGTACGAAGACTTTGGTTTGCTAACATCGAACCAAGAGTTGACTGACGATGTGCACGCCATGTTCCACCGCCTTACTGGCGTTGGTACAAAAGCAGTTTTGAACAAACTTGTGACGTCACCTTTTGATCTGCATGATTTTCTCATTGCCGCAATCGCTAATGAAACTAGAGCCGCGAAAGCAGGAAAGAAAGCACTCATCATGTGCAAAGTAAATGCGTTACTTTCGCATACGATTATTGAAGCGCTCTATGCCGCCAGCCAAGCTGGCGTGACGGTTGAGTTAATTGTGCGGGGTGTTTGTGCGCTTCGGCCCGGCGCAAAAGGCATGAGTGAAAATATACGGGTACGTTCCGTTGTCGGCCGCTTCTTAGAGCACAGTCGAATTTACTATTTCGAAAACGGTGGCAAGCAAGATGTGTATCTCGCTTCGGCCGATTTAATGGATAGAAACTTACTACGCCGCGTTGAAGTGGCCTTCCCAGTTTTGCAAAACGACTTGAAAAAACGGGTGATTGACGGGGGCTTCAAAGTACACATCCAAGACAATCATTCGGCTTGGATAATGGGTACTGATGGTGCCTACACTCAGAAACGAGCGAGAGGCGCCAAGAAGATTTCGCAGATGATGTTGCTAGAGCAGTTTGTTGGGGTTGCTGTCAAATGAGTTGAATAGCAGGTAGCTCCCGAACTTTTGCGGCAGCGGAAATGAGAGTGGCGCGATCCGTTGTTTGGACTGTACCTAGATCGCCATCATTGAAATAGGTTAATGCTTTTAACCTCTCGCTTGGTTGAAAACTAGGGCGGAACATTTCTTGAGCAATCGACAAACCTGTTGCCAAATTTATCCCAGATCGAATAAGTGCTGCGATATCAATATAGTCTTTAGCCTCTGCGCGTTGAAGGATTACTTTCAGTTTGGTTGCTAATAAGTCATTGAGAGACGCAACGCTCAACACACCGTCGTTTGTGATGCGCGGAGCTTCATAGCGGCCAACGTTGATAAGTCCAAAAAATGATATTTTGACGGTGCTGTTTATCGTATCGGGTTCGGTAACGAATAGCGTAAGTGAATTTACTTCATCTTGGATCACAGTCGCATTTCGAAGGAATGGCGCAGCTTGAAAAATTTGCGCTTTGTCTAGAGAAACTGGCGAAAAAAAATCGAAATCCACAGAAATTCGATGGCCAAGTTGAATCGCAATAGCAGTGCCACCATACAGCGTAAAGCCTAGTTCTTTTGTAAACGATAACTTCGGCCAAAGGCTCTGTTGAGCCGCAGGAAGTGTTTCTAGTTTGGGGGCGAGCATGGCTTATTCGAATTTTCGAACGGGCATACTCGGAACTTGATCGAACTCAGTTTCAACCTTAATAAGCCCAAGGCGATAGTGCCAATAGCTCCAAGATTTTGGGTTGAATTGCCCAGCTTCGGCAGCCATGAGCGTTCGCCTGAGTACATCGTCACCTTGTTCGTTACTCATGGCTTGAACATCGCTGTAATCTCCGATGTTCATCACCTGTGCGATCACGCGCTGCGGGAATAGTAAAGCTTCGTCAGGAGTTTTCCACCAGACGTATTTTTTCGCTAAATCATGCAATAAACTTGAGCGCTCCATGAATAAATTTTACTCTGCTACTCGCAGGCAAGCTACACATTAAAGCGGAAGTGCATCACATCGCCATCTTTCACGATGTACTCTTTGCCCTCTAAGCGCATCTTGCCGGCCTCTTTCGATTTGCTCTCGCCACCTAAGCGAATGTACTCATCGAAGGCAATAACTTCGGCGCGAATAAAGCCTCGTTCGAAATCGGTGTGAATCACGCCTGCTGCTTGCGGGGCGGTTGCGCCGACTTGCACTGTCCAAGCGCGAACTTCTTTTTCACCAGCTGTGAAGTAAGTTTGTAAACCAAGCAAGGTGAAGCCGGCACGAATCAATCGATTCAAGCCCGGTTCTTTCATGCCAATGTCTGACAAGAACACTTCTTTATCAGTATCATCCATATCAGCAATTTCAGCCTCGATAGCGGCGCAAATTGCTACCACTGGTGCGCCTTGAGTTTTTGCGTAGTTCTCTAACGCCGTGAGGTGAGGGTTATTCTCAAAGCCCCCTTCTTTAACGTTACCCACATACATCGCTGGCTTAGCAGTAATAAAGCACAAAGGCTTGATCAACGCGCTATCATCAGCCGACAAATCGAGCGCGCGAATTGGTAAGCCTTGGTCGAGTTGCTTTTGGCATTTTTCTAAAATGGCAATCAACTTGGTTGCTTCTTTATCGGTGCCCGAACGAGCCAGTTTGCCGTAACGATGTAATTGTTTCTCTAACGTCGATAGATCGGCCAACGCTAATTCAGTTTGAATGGTTTCGATGTCGGATAACGGGTCGACCTTGTTATTGACGTGAATCACATTGTCGTCATCGAAGCAACGCACCACATTCACAATCGCATCGGTTTCGCGAATGTGGGCTAAGAACTGGTTGCCCAAACCTTCGCCCTTGCTAGCACCCGCCACTAAACCGGCGATGTCGACAAATTCGACGGTTGCAGGGATTTCTTTCAGCGGTTTTACTAGCGCACTTAACTGCCCAAGGCGAGGGTCAGGTACTTCCACCATGCCAACGTTGGGTTCAATCGTGCAAAAGGGATAGTTCTCCGCCGCAATACCTGCCTTAGTAAGGGCATTGAAAAGAGTGGATTTACCGACGTTGGGCAGGCCAACAATGCCGCATTTCAGAGTCATGGTGCGAGAACTTTGCTTTTTATAGGAGTGATAGGTGAATTGCCCGCATTTTACCTTTCGGGCTATAAACCTTTTTTGCCGCCTGCATTACACTGGCGGCTATGGCTATTTCACTCGAAGGTAAACTCGTTGTCGCAATCTCTTCGCGAGCGATTTTTGATTTTGAAGAAGAGAATCGCGTGTTCGAAGGCGGCAATGATACCGCCTACATGCGCATGCAGCGTGAACGAATTGACGAGGCCGCGAAACCCGGCGTGGCCTTCGCTTTGGTCAAAAAACTCTTGGCATTCGACCCAAATACCGCGACCGATGGCGAGCGCCAAGTCGAGGTGGTGGT
The DNA here is from genome assembly GCA_043789035.1 of Betaproteobacteria bacterium. Classification (GTDB taxonomy): domain Bacteria; phylum Pseudomonadota; class Gammaproteobacteria; order Burkholderiales; family Burkholderiaceae_E; genus JAYWIG01. The sequence goes on along the minus strand of JAYWIG010000218.1, from coordinate 1,334 downwards.
GGTATCGAGAAACGACCCAGTTTCTGGCCTTCGGGTATTCAACTCGGCCAAACAAGCAGGCTTGCGCCTAGAGCGAGGCGTCTTTACTCGTGGCCGTGCCCCTTGGACATATCTTGAGCCCCTAAAAGCGAATTTGTTTTTGTCAGCCAATGAGGACGATGTACGAGCCGCATTGTTAGCGGGTTACCCAGCTGCCAGAGTATTCCCAGAATCGGTACAAGCCTCTGAATCGCACCCCGAGGAAATTCGGATTGCCTTCGATGGCGATGCGGTGTTGTTCTCCGATGAGTCAGAGCGGGTGTTCCAATCGCATGGCTTGCAAGCCTTTCAAAAGCACGAGGCTGACAAGGTTGGACACCCCTTGCCACCAGGCCCGTTTAAACCACTTCTAGAAGCGTTGAATAACTTGCAGCGATCGAACCCGCGTATGCGCTTGCGCACGGCGCTAGTGACTGCGCGAAGTGCTCCGGCGCATGAGCGGGCGATTCGCACCTTGGTTGGCTGGGGTATCGAAGTAGATGAAGCGATGTTCTTAGGTGGGCTTGCGAAAGGGCCGTTTCTAAAACACTTTGAGCCAGATTTCTTTTTTGATGACCAGACTCGGCATTGCGAATCTGGCGCGACGGCAGGGCCAACGGGGCAGGTGGTTAGTGGGATTGCGAATGGTGAGTAGGCGGCTTGAAACGTTTCGTATAAAACTGCGCCAAGTGGGCAAGCAAGCCTTGAAATCTTGCGCAACGCGCCAATCCCAGTCAAGTTACATTACATCTTATGTACGAACGACTCTCTGATTTAGCTTATTTTCGAATACTAGTGAGTGATGCTGAAAAGATTCCACTCTTTGAAGCGGCTGCGTCTTTGGCACAAGATGAATATCCACGCCTTGATTTGGAAAATGTACTGTCAACCCTAGAGCAGCATGGTAGGCGGCTGGCAGAGCGTTGCCGTAATTTGAGTACGGATTTAAATCGATTGCAGGAAACCTCACGCTTTTTCCATCATGAACTTGGTTTTGCTGGCAACGTAAATAACTATTACGACCCAGACAACAGCTTCGTGCATAAAGTGCTGGAGAGTCGGCGGGGTATTCCGATTACCTTAGCCATTATTTATATCGAGCTTGCTCGCACAGTTGGCCTTGATGCAGAGGGCGTTTCTTTCCCTGGCCATTTTTTAATCAAAATTAACTTGCATAAAGGGCCCGTGGTTTTAGATCCTTTTACTGGGCTCAGCTTATCTAAGGAAGATCTTTTTGAGCGGTTGGAGCCTTATCGAAAGAGTTTTGGCTTGACTGAGGATAGCGAAGTGCCAATTGGCTTGTTTTTACAAGCCGC
>JAYWIG010000217.1:0-2936 GCA_043789035.1 Betaproteobacteria bacterium | reverse complement strand
GGCGCAATGATGGGAATTAGCTATGTTCAACGCACTGCCACTATCGGTGGTGTTGCTCCATCTTCAGCCTGCGACGCAACCAACACCGGTAGCAAAGAAATAGTCAAGTACCAAGCTGACTACATTTTCTGGCAACCTAACTAAACATACAACTATTTGCAGCGTTCTAAGCGGACGCTCGCACAATAGTTAACATTACGGCGGCTAACATCAACACGGTGGACCCGCCCATCACCACCCAGCGCATATAGCCTTTGAATCGAATAAGGCCATATTGCGCGATTGCCCACAATACAACGAAGGCAATCTGACCAAGCTCAATGCCTAAATTAAATCCTACCAAGGCCATTAAGCGAGAGCCCGAAGAAATTCCTAATTCACTGAGTACACTTGAAAACCCTAGACCATGAATCGTACCAAAGACTAAAGGCATCAAAACTCTAGGCGCTTTAACCTCTGGCATTAAATTGAGTGCTGCTGAAATAACAATAGTCAGAGCAATCGTCGGTTCGACCCACTGCCCAGTGATGGTAATGACATTGAGCGTCACAAGTACTAAGGTTAAACAATGTCCTAGGGTAAACGCTGAAACTACACACAACAATTGCTTGCATGCAGCCCAATCGAGTTGGTACTTTTGGCCATTTTTTTCCCAAAGCATGAACGGCAGCACTAACACCAAGATAAAAGCCAGGTGATCCCATCCAATGGCTAGGTGTGTAAAGCCCTCGACGATAAAGTTAGTTAGCGTACTTAACGCTGATGAATTTTTATCGGGTTTAGAGTCGGTGGCACTACTTTTAATAGCACCACCGCTACCTCTTAATATCAGAAGTCTCTCCGAAGGCGAAGCAGCTGATACCGTCTCAACAGACCCTAATAAATTACTAACCAACAAACGATGCGAGGTGTCAATCTCTTCAAACAATCGATACTGAAGTTGCATTGCTTGATCATTTAAGCAAGTTATGTCGGCTTTCAGACGAACATAAGTTCCATCATTACGTTTTTCAAGCGCACTGGCCTCAGTTGACTCATCAATTCGCCAGCCTGAGTTTAATATGTTCGAACCGCAATAAAGGGTGACATCTTTTTTTACCAAGACTTCGATAGCAGGAATGGCTAATTTGAATTCCGCGTAAGTCAACTGCCGATCTTGGTTTTCGTCGAGGCTTTCGATGGCAGCATCAATATCTTTTAGCGCTAACGATAATCGAACACTTGAAGGCTCAAACACCATGAACGCATCGCTTGGCTTATGTGCTTGAGCTGTTCCGATAACTGTAACAAAGATACAAAGACTGAAAGCAAACCGATACACCATGTTCATTTAGTCACCGCCCAGGCTCTAAGACGGTGATCGCGCAAGCCAGTGCTTTGCACGATGGCGGCATATCGCTTTAACGAAACTTTATCGTTTGCTTTTTCTAACGATTCAAACAAAAGCAGCCAATCAATCACTTCTTTCTGGCTCTCAATATTCAATTTCGATTGTGCAACCGCTTGAGCCGCGTCATCGCTCAACCAAAGCGCTGCATAGGCACGCTCTCGCGCATGTAGCTTAGGATCATCGCCACGCGCAATCGACTCATCGAAACGTTGCATCAAATCACTGTGGATCATCTTCCACTGCCCAAACTCTTTGAGCCGTAAAGAGTGCGCGAGACGCAAAAGTACAGAATCGCTCTTGGGCAAGGTCGCTAAAACCTGCATGGCTTTTTCGGGCTGCTTATTACGAAGCAACGCATCGGAATATGAGATCGCAGTATAGTTATCTGGTGCAAGGGAAATGCTTGAACGATACGCATCCAGTGATTTCACGGTGTCACCCGTTCTTTCTTCGCATTCAGCCAACAAGGAAAAACCCCACGAAAGAAGATCTGGGTTTAATCTTAGGCGAACGAAGCTCATCAATAAAGATCTGAAGGGAATGGCGTCATTTTTAAGATGGCATTGAATATCGGCACTGCAAAGATCGCCATAGATTTTCGCAACATTCGACGAAGTTGATCGACTGGCTCGCTCGCAAGCAGTTAATGCGGCACCATAGTTGCCTGCTAAACGATCCAATGACGCTAAAGTTAACCAAGCTTGCAAGTTTTGCGTGTCTCTGGTCGTGAGGCCGGCTAACGTTTTTCTCGCATCGGAAAATAAGTGCAAGCTTTGCTCTATCGTGGCCTGCAACGTCAAAACTTCATTCGAAGCGTTTTCCTTGCCCCACCATGGTTTCAACAATGCACGAGCACGGCCAAGATAGCGAGGGTCTTGAAGCTCTCTGGATGATTGGATTGCAATTCTAGCCTGCGCAATAGCATCGGCTTCTGTGGTTGGTTGGGCTTTCGTTTTCGGGGCAAAGAGCTCAATGACTTCAGCATCATTTTGCGGGCGAAAACCTCTCGTAGTTGTCGCAAAAGCAGATGTTTCAGTCGCCAGAGAAAAAGAGGCTATTAAAACTAGATGCAACCAAAAAAACCGCGACTCTATTGAAGTAGTGTCGCGGTTTTTAAGAAGCAACTTAAACGTCGCTATCAGGCTCATCAGTGTCACTCGTCGCTAGAACTGCATCGCCCAACTCTAACGGCTCTGCTGCCTCTGCAGTGTCTGTAGGCGTGGCAACCACTTCCTTCACAAATACAGCGGCACCGCTACTGGATTCAACCGCTGTGACAGGTACATCAGTACCTGTGACCAATCGCGGCCCGCTGTCAGAACCGCAAGCTGATAAGCCTATTGTGAGCACAGCTGCAAATGCTATTAATGGTTTCATATCATTCCTTTATTAAGTTGATTCAACACTTACTTCGAACCAGCTATTGGCGTGTTCAGATAAGGGAATGTTGTTAAGAAAGGCACTAGCGCTTGATCAACGCCATCGTGCAAAGCAGCCGATGTCGCTCCCAAAGGAACACTAGACGGTTTGCACATCGAAGTCACGC
>JAYWIG010000216.1:0-42809 GCA_043789035.1 Betaproteobacteria bacterium | reverse complement strand
ATCATTTAGGGCCGAATTGGTTTGAAGTGGTTGCATACCTGCCAAGGTAGCAAATGCCTACGTTTCTGTCTAGCGAGATCTTTTACTGAGCAAATATTAAGCAATTTCTACCCACTAATGAAATGCAGAATGACCCCTGATTTTTGCCACATGAATAAAAGCGATTTCAACAAATTTATCTAAGACTGATGGTCTAGGCCTGACGACCTAGTTGACAGAAAAAGAACTCTCTCGAAACGCCAGAGGGTTCTTTTCTTCTAACTACGGGTTAGCTTCTTTTCAAAGGAAAAGCTTTTGAGCAATGCTGATAGGCGTTCACAAAAGATTGACTCGATCAATAGGCTTCCTACTTAGCCGCTTTCAGTTCTGCAAAAATGCTTGCAGCAATTTGATCAACTTGTTGAGGCGTTACCTTCGAGAAAATGCCACCAATAAAAGAAGAGCTCGTGTTGTATTGTTGTTCTCCAAACTTGCTTCCATCACGCAAATTGAGATACCCCACTTTCGCATCGATAAAAGCATTTCCAGTCATTACGCCAAACATGATTCTCATTCCAATGCCTACCATCCGATAATCCGCCACATTAACCATCAGTAGTGTTCCGTCCTCGCTCCCAGAGGCTGGAGCAGAATCTAAAAACGTGCACGAAACGCCATTGTCCTTTGCATAACTTGCAAAAGTATCTCTCCACTCGCGTTTCATATCCGGCCAATCCTTAGAATCCAAAACAGTTTTTGGCCCTGTCATAACGACGACCAACTTGCGTGATGAAGTAGCGGGAATGTTTACTGGTTCCGCTATTCTTGCGCTCACGGCTGGTTTGGTCGATTCCCTAGCAGAAGGTAAGGTCGCCGGCGTATCGTTAGCTGGGCCTCGAGGCGAAGATGCACATCCTGAAACTAAAAGAACAAGCAAAAGTCCAACAGTAAAGAAAATATTTTTCATAAATTTCAGTATCAATGGTTAAGGAAGATGGATTTTTTATTTAATAACTAAGCGTTAGATTACTATGCCTAAAGAGGCGCGCTAGGCTCCCAGAAAAGACCGAATTCGGATTAATATTTGTCGTCATTGTGAAGAAAGTGAGGATCTGGAGAAACATGGATAAAACAAGCACATGTGCATTTACTCTCAATGTTACTTACCAGCTGACCACTTCCAACCGTACCCCTGAATAGAAAAATAGACTGAATGCATTTGCATATTGTTCGCTGTCGCGCCTTAACAACTAACAATCATCAATATTGACTAAGGCTGGGCTTCCAAAAAATCAAACTTAAGTTCATGAGGCGATTTATACACCTTCGAACTGAGCGTTATAAATTCATTTTTCGAACAAAGCATTTCTCGACAGATGATTTAAGTCAAATGGTCTAGGTGAAAAGCCTAAGCCAAAAGGACTATTCCGCACGGTCATAAAAACTGCCAAACTGTAAGCGATGGAACTCGAAACACCGCAGCCACAATACACCTACAAACCCAGATATCAACGCCCTGCCGAAGTGATAGAACTCCCCATAGCGCAAGGTGGGGCGTCTCAAGGCGTCAGTTTTACAGACTACCTCTTTGAGCTTCAAAAAGTGCTTCGTGTCATGCACTATAGTCGGCGTACCGAAACAAGTTATCTTGAGTGGGTCGAGAAGTATGTCAGGTTTCATAACGACAAACATCCTGCTCTCATGGGAGCTCTTGAGGTGCAAGCCTATCTCTCACATCTTGCAGTCAATCGCGATGTTTCTCCAAGCACTCAAAATCAAGCGCGAAGCGCAATTCTCTTTCTGTATCGCAATGTCTTTCGCATTGACCTACCTTGGCTTGACGACACCATACGTGCTAAGCCTAAGCCTCGGTTGCCGGTAGTCCTTACGCCTAGCGAAGCCCAACGTCTGCTCAACGGCATGTCATGTTCCTCTTGGTTAGTTTGTGCTCTGCTTTATGGTGCTGGTATGCGGCTTCTCGAAGTGCTTCGGCTTCGCGTGAAAGATATCGAGTTTGAACGCCGAGAAATCGTCATCCGTAACGGTAAAGGCGGAAAAGATCGTGTATCAGTTTTACCGGAGAACATCATCATTCCTTTGCAATCACATCTCACCAGTGTGAGAGCCTTACATGAGAGCGACTTAGCGGCGGGCTTCGGGGCGGTCTATTTGCCTTATGCGTTGGCCAGAAAGTATCGAGCAGCACCGAAAATATGGCATTGGCAATATGTGTTTCCATCTGGGCGTTTGGCAATCGATCCTGAAAGTGGCATGACTCGTCGACACCACATCATGGAGAGCACGATTCAGAAGGCAATCAAAACAGCCTGTGCCAATGAGAAAATCGATAAGCCCTGCTCACCTCATACATTGCGGCATTCTTTTGCCACACACCTGTTGCAGAACGGTTATGACATTCGCACCGTACAAGAACTACTAGGCCATGCGGACGTCTCTACAACGATGATCTACACCCACATACTCAATAAAGGTGGGCGAGGAATTCGTAGCCCATTAGACGCCACCTAAGTACCCATTCAAGCCTATATTCGGCAAGGCCCATAATACCGGCTGTGAGTGCTCCTTCAATTCCCTTATTCAAAAGTATATGGCTAGCAGCGTTCTGTGGTATGTGCAGTTTGCGCATATGTGATGCCATGTTGCCAAGCTTAGTAAAAGAATTCAATTCAAACACCGTCGCAGTCGCCACTGTCATCTCAGGCTTTGCAATCGCTTACGGGCTAATGCAGTTTGTATACGGACCGCTAGCCGATCACTTTGGTAAGCCTCGAGTGATCGCTTCGGTAAGCATCGGTTGTGTATTAGGAATGGGCTTGGCTAGCCTCGCCTCTACTTTAGAAGTCTTAATTGCTGCTCGGGTTTTGACAGGTATCGCAGCAGCAGGAATCATTCCGATTGCTTTGGCCTATGTTGGTGACAGCAGTAGTAATGAAAATCGCCAAGAGTCGTTGGCTAAGTTTGCTTCCGCCATCATTTTGGGTGGCATGGCAGGCCAATTAACGGGTGGGCTAGCTAGCGACACCGTTGGTTGGCGCTGGGCTTTTGCTTTGCTTTTCGCGCTTTTTGCCATCACAGCGTGGAATTTACGGTCTGCGTTCGGAACGTATTCAGAACTGCCTATCAAACTAACTTCTAAAACTTCATTCGGTGCGAGTGTGTTTTCGAGGTTAGCAAAATACGGGCAAGTCTTTCAAACCAAAGGCATGCCACTTTTTCTAACGCTGACATTTTTTCAAGGCGTGATTAATTTTTCCGCGATGTCCTTCATACCGACTATCGTTCACGATCACTTTTCAGTCTCACTCACAAAAGCCAGCATGGTCGTCGTTGGCTATGCTCTTGGTAGCCTAGCCTACTCGAGAACAGCCACTCACTTTCTAAAACGATTTCCGATTGCACGCATTGCATTGGTGGGTGGGCTTATTCAAGCGACCAGCTTCGTGCGTTTGATACTGGTACCAAACTGGTCAATCGCGCTAATAGTGGGGTTGATCGGCGGATTTGGCACCATCATGCTGCATAACAACTTGCAAACCCAAGCGACCCGCATGGTGCCAGGCTCTAGCGGAACATCGGTGGCTTCATTTGCCATGATGCTATTTTTCGGCCAGGCCGTTGGCGTTTCCTTTATCGCGACTATGCTAGGAAAGTTCAGTGGAGAAATCGTCATGACAGCTATAGCCATATCCTCCACTTTGCTCGTTGCTTGTGTTTATTGGCGCTTCAAAAAACTAGACCAGTCCCCAATCACTCGTAACGTCTAGCGATAGTCTCAGCAACACAAGCTGGCTTATCGCTGCCTTCAATTTCAATCGATACTTCCGAAACCACCTGCGCGCCATTATTCGGCAAATCTTCCCAGCTAAGCAATTTAATGCGGGCACGAATCTTTGCGCCAACCTTTACGGGTGCCATAAATCGGACTCGATTTAACCCGTAGTTAACACCCATTTTTACCGATGGGGTGCTTAGCGCTTTTTCAAAAAAATATGGAATCAGTGACAAGGTCAAAAATCCGTGAGCAATTGGTGCACCAAATGGGCCGTTCTTTGCACGTTCGGGGTCGATATGAATCCATTGATGATCACCCGTTGCATCGGCAAACACATTGACTCGGTCTTGGGTCATTTCTAACCAATCGCTAACAGCAATCTCTTGGCCTACGCAGGATTTCATCTGCGCCATCGTGTCAAAAACTCTCATCTTGTCTCCGTATCGTTTTAATGCGCTTTTTTAATGCTTAGTTCCAAATATCCTATCACCCGCATCACCCAAGCCCGGAACTATGTAAGCCTTCTCATTTAAGTGACTGTCAAGTGCGGCAACATAAATAGGAATCAGCGGGTGCTGCCTTGCAAATACCTCAACACCTTCAGGCGCTGCCACTAAAGCAAGAAACCGAATATTCTCGGGCGCAACGCCTCTGTCGATCAGGACTTGTACGGCATGAGCACCGCTATAACCTGTAGCTAGCATTGGGTCGCACACCACGAAGGTTCTGCCTTCGATTTCAGGCAGGCGAACATAGTATTCAACCGGGCGTTTATCTTCGCCTCGATACAGGCCCACATGCCCTTGTCTAGCGGACGGTATTAACTCCATCAAGCCATCTGCCATGCCTAACCCCGCTCTGAGTACCGGCACCACAGCCACTTTTTTACCTGCGATCACAGGTGCGTCCATATCGCAGATCGGCGTGGTGATTTTTTGCGATGTCATTGGCAAATCTCGAAAAATTTCATATCCCATCAGCAAGGTTATTTCTTTTAACAAATCGCGAAAGTTGCGTGTCGATGTAGTGACATCTCGCATATATGAAAGCTTATGAACAATCAAAGGATGATTCAAAATATGCAAGGTTGGAAATCTTGGGTCTGTTTTTGTCGTATCAGTGCTCATTGGGCTGCCCTCAAATTTGATAACTAATATTGCCAGGTCGACCAGCAATCGATAACGATGCAACATTGGGCGCAGAGCTTGCGATACATTTACCGCGCCTAAATACTTGCAATCTAGTGGCCCGCAATCGAATTGCCTCAATCGGATCTTTCGCTTGCAGTAATACAAAATCGGCATAACAACCCTTTGCAATGCCGTAACCCTCCAACCCTAATATCGCAGCGGGGGCTGAAGTGACCGCCTCAAAACACTGGCGCACAGCGTTCTGCCCTGTCATCTGCGCGACATGCAAACCCATACTTGCTACTTCTAACATATCGCCACTGCCAAAGCTATACCAAGGGTCCATCACACAATCATGGCCGAAAGCGACGGGTATGTCTTGCGCCAACATCTCAGGTACGCGGGTCATGCCACGACGCTTTGGGTAAGTATCATGTCTACCCTGCAAGGTAATGTTAATGAGCGGGTTTGCTATAGCCGCAACTTGCGCTTCTTTCATCAACTGCAATAGTTTGGAAACATAGTAGTTATCCATCGAATGCATACTGGTTAAATGCGAACCAGCTACCCGCCCTTGCAATCCTAAGCGTTGGGTCTCAAAGCAAAGTGTTTCGATATGGCGTGATAAGGGGTCATCGCTTTCATCGCAGTGCATGTCAACGCGCAATCCCCGTTTGGCAGCCTCTTCGCACAACATACGTACCGACATTGCACCGTCAGCCATGGTTCGCTCGAAATGCGGAATACCGCCAACCACATCGACGCCCATATCGAGTGCTTTGGTTAGCCAGCCAAACGCATCTTTGCCAGCACGCAATACGCCATCTTGCGGAAAGGCAACTAATTGCAAATCAATATAGGGAGCAACACGTTTTTTGACTTCTAGCAGCGCTTCGACCGCCAACAGGCGTTCATCGCTGGTATCCACATGCGAACGAATCGCCAGCAAACCCTTACCCACAGCCCAATCACAATACTGCAATGCTCGCTCAACTAGCGCTTCTTGCGTTAAGTGCGGTTTTAACTCACCCCACAGTGCAATGCCTTCGAGTAAGGTACCAGACTGGTTTACTCTAGGTTTGCCATAGCTCAGGGTTGCATCCATATGAAAATGTGAATCAACAAAGGGTGTTGATAGCAATTGGCCTTGAGCGTCGACTATCGAGCCTACATTATCCCCAAGCTTCAAGTGCTTGCCGATACCAACACCTACATCAACAATTCGCTCGCCCGCCACTAAAACATCGACTAGTAAATCTTTCGGTCCAGATGTAGCGAATGACACTAGAGAACAATTCAACACTGCGAGGTCAATCATTTACCTCTCTCCTTTAATATAGGGCTTCATTAATGCAGCTGGGTATGCCGCTTTTCTGGCAACTGCAATTAGCGCAACAATTGAAAGCACATAAGGCACCATCAAATAAATTTGGTAAGGCAATACATTGCCAGGGCTTTGCTGCAATCGAAGTTGCATGGCATCGAATGCAGCGAACAGCAAAGCACCCAGCAAGGCCTTACCTGGCCGCCAGGATGCAAACACCACTAGGGCCACACAGATCCACCCTCGGCCATTAATCATGTTGAAGAAAAACGCGTTGAATGCCGCCGTGGTTAAGAAGGCTCCTCCAATCGCCATCAAAGCCGAACCCGCCATCACAGCAATCGTTCGAACGCGGTACACATCGACTCCGGCGCTATCGGCTGCTGCGGGGCTTTCACCTACCATCCGAATCGCAAGTCCCAAGGGTGTTTTATAAAGCAGATAGCCAACCACAGGTACGCATAGCAAGGCAAATATCGTCAATGCGGTTACGCTGCCCAATACCGCGCCAAATACCGGAATTGAATCGATGGCACCGTGAAGTTCTTGAAAAGGGGTAATCGTTGGCGGCGTACTTACTTTCGGGAAAAGCACACGGTAGCTATAGTAGGTAAGACTGGTCGCAAACAAGGTAATGCCTAGCCCCGCCACATGTTGCGATAGCGCAAGCCTTACCGTAAGCATGCTATGCAGCCACCCGAGCAACGCTCCAGCTATCGCTGCGATGCCTATGCCGGCCCATAGGCCAAACCCTAGGTAAACGGCATACCAACCAACAAACGCACCGGCAGCCATAATGCCTTCGATGCCAAGGTTTAATATACCGGCTCGCTCACACAGCAATACGCCTAAGGTTCCAAGAATTAGCGGTGTGGCGATTCGCAGTACGGCGACCCAAAAGCTGGCAGTGCTTAAGTTGCCAACTATCTCGGATAGCAATGTGCTTAGCCAGTCCACGCTTTGCAGATCCATCATGCAAACCTCATGCGATATTGCGTCAGCTTGGCTGCAACCAACATTGCAAGCAAAGCCACGGCCACAATCACATCCGCAATAAAGTTCGGCACTGAAACAACTCGGCTCATTGAATCAGCGCCAACAATCATGCCCGCCACGAAAATCGCAGAGACCACGACACCTAAGGGAGACAATCCCGCCAACATCGCGATCACGATCCCGGTATAACCATACCCTGGCGACATATCCAAGGTCACATAACTGGTTCTTCCTGCAACTTCAAACACACCTGCCAGCCCAGCTAACCCGCCAGAAATGCAGGCAGTTTTAAGCATCACGCTATTGACCGGAAGGCCAAGAAAGTGCGACGCGGCAGCATTTGCCCCAACCGCTCTCATCTCGAAGCCCAAGGCCGTGTATTGATTCATGAGTGCAATCACTACCGCTATGCCCAATGCCCACAGCAAACCGGTGTGGACCCGAGTTTTTTCAATCAGTTTAGATAACTCTACTTCAGGGTTGAGCGCTACCGACTGTGGCCAGCCCATTGCGCTTGGGTCTTTCATCACGCCGTTCAACATCATCGATACGAAGAGCATGATGACGAAGTTCAGCAGCAAGGTTGTCACCACCTCATCGACCGAGAACTTTGCTTTCAGCAATGCTGGCCCTAACAAAAACAAAGCACCAGCGAATGCGCCAGCAAGCACCATCCCAATGAACAAAAGCGCTGGCGGCACATCGAACCCTATACCTCCAACATCACCGCCATGCATTCCTGCGACCGCAACAGCCGCAAGTGCGCCCATGTAAAGCTGCCCCTCACCACCGATATTGAAAAGCTTTGCACGAAACGCCACTGCTGCCGCCAAGCCTGTAAAAATAAGTGGAGTTGCGCGGGTAAGCGTTTCGCTTAAGGCAAATACCGATCCGAATGCACCATCAAAAAGCAGCGCCAAGGTTTGGCTAACTGGGGCTCCCGCCCAAGCCACTAACAGTGAACTAATCAATAACGTAAAGGCACTGGCAGCAAGCGGTGCTAAGGCCCAAGCCCAACGCGAAACTGTCTCTCTGCGTTCAAGCTGCATCTGCTACCTCCGAAGCAACGACGCCTGCCATCGCCAACCCGATCTCTGTACGTGTCCACGATGAAGCTGGCTTAGGAGCACTCAACTCACCTTTAAACATCACGGCCACCGTATCGGCTAGCGCAAAAATTTCATCTAATTCATCGGAGATCAAAAGCACCGCTGCCCCTTTGGCGCAGGCAAGCCGCAACTGCTCATGAACATACGCCACTGCGCCCACATCCAAGCCCCATGTAGGTTGGTTAGCAATCACCAAACGAATACCTCCTGGGGCCAAACCCAACTCACGGCCTAGCAAGAGTTTTTGAATATTACCGCCGGAGAGGGTGCGAGTCGGTTTATGCAGGCCCGCATGTCGCACATCAAATTGATCGGCAATCAGCTTCGCATCGGCATCTCTTTGCTTTTGGTCGAGTACCCCAAAGCGATTAACCCGATGACGGCCTATAAAGATATTCTCAACCAGCGTTGCATCACCCACTACACCGCGCTGAGTTCTATCTTCAGGAATACGGGCAATACCAGCAGCAATAGCCTGACTTGCTTTTAATTTACCTAATGGATAGTTAACACCTGAAATATGCGCCTCACCGGCGACTGGATTAACCACTCCACACAATAAATCAGCCAATTCGCTTTGCCCGTTACCAGATACTCCGGCGATACCAAATATCTCACCCGCTCCAATGGATAAGCTAACACCTCGCACCTGCTTTGAAGTCAACCCACGCAAACTCAATACGATTGGTTTTTCCGAAAGCTCTGAGGCATGAGTTCTCATTTCTTCGTTTACTGACGAATTTTCAGTACCCATTTGCGACAGCAGATCCACTTGTCTGCCAACCATGAGTTCCGCAAGTTCAGTCGCACTGGCCTTTGCCGCCAATCGCTCGGCAACTAGCCTGCCGCCCCGCAATACCGCAATCCTATCGCTCACTCGCAGTACTTCATTTAGCTTATGCGAAATTAACACAATCGATAGACCTTGTGCTACAAAGCCCTTTAAGGTGGCAAACAGGGATTCACTTTCTTGCGGCGTCAAAATGGCGGTTGGCTCATCGAGAATCAGGATCTTTGCGCCCCGCGTTAATGCCTTGAGTATCTCCACTCGTTGCCTGCCACCCATTGATAACGAACTTACCTGAGCGTCTGGGTCGACTTCTAGGCCGTACGCTTTAGCCGTATCAAGCAACTTTGCGCGCATGGCTTTGCTCGACAAGCGAAGCTTGAATAACGAGTCCATACCGATCAACACATTATCGAGTACCGATAAATTCTCAGCGAGCGCAAAATGTTGATGCACCATTCCCACTCCAGCGCGCAATGCGGCGCGGGTGTCTCCTGGCGGTAAGATTTGATCAAACACTCTCACCGCACCTTCGTCGGCAATATAGTGGCCAAACAAAATCGACATTAAAGTCGATTTACCTGCGCCGTTTTCTCCGAGCAATGCCAACACTTCACCCCGCTCCAATTCAAGCGAGATATCGTTGTTCGCAACCAAGCTACCGAAGCGCTTGGTAATGCCTTGCATAGAAAGTACGGTGGAAGTCATTAGTTAAAAGCACTTTGACACAAAAAAGGGTGCGCCAGCACCCCTCTTTTATGCGCGATCAAGCATACCAATTTTTGTCAATTACCTGGCCGTCGATTTTGGTTCGGCGTCATTCACTTTCACAACAAACTTGCCGCTTAAAATTTCAGCTTCCTTGGCTTTCACTTTTGCAGCCACTGCAGCATCGACTTTCTTCTCGAAGGTGCCGAGCGGTGCAAGCTCAGAACCCTTGTGCTTCATCATTGAATACTGGCCGTAGTCTTCAGGCGTGAATTTGCCAGCTTTTACCAACTTCAAAGCTCGGTCAATTGTTGGCTCCATATTCCATAGAGCAGAGGAAACTACCGTATCAGGGTACTCATCTTGAGTGTTGATCACGTTACCAATGGCTAGCTTGCCTTTTTCCTTGGCTGCATCGCTCACACCAAAGCGTTCGGCATACATCACGTCTGCGCCTTTATCGATCATCGCAAAAGCGGCTTCTTTCGCTTTCGGCGGATCGAACCATGAGTTAATAAACGTTACCATGAACTCAACTTTAGGATTTGTTTCTTTGGCACCTGCCATAAAGGCATGCATGAGGCGATTCACCTCAGGAATCGGGAAACCACCCACCATGCCAATTTTGTTCGACTTACTCATCGAACCGGCAATCATTCCGGAGAGATAGGCAGGTTCTTGGATGAAGTTATCGAATACAGAAAAGTTCGGTGCTACTGGCTTACCGGATGAGCCCATCAAAAACGAGATTTTTGGATAGTCTTTAGCCACCTTACGAGCGGCTGCTTCCACCGCAAATGATTCACCGACGATGAAGGTGTTGCCTTGCTCAGCATACTGGCGCATCACGCGCTCATAGTCGCTGTTCTCAACTTTTTCTGAAAATTTATATTCGATCTCGCCACGTGCAACGGCTGCATTCAAGGCTTTATGAATTCGGCTAACCCACTGTTGCTCGACTGGCACAGTGTAAATGGCGGCCACTTTCATTTTGGCTTGCGCTTGAGCCATTGAGGGCAAGCCACCCAAGCTTAGGGCTACAGCAGCGCTTGCCGCCAGAGCCATTAAGGAAGAACGACGACCAATCTGAATAAATCTCATACAAACCTCGCTTCGATAAATAAGTTTATTTTTCTGCACATCACTTCGACATGACTAGAAATATAACTTATTTACAAACTCGGTGAAATGATGGCTCCTATCAGGCAATCACCACGGTTGCTGGGTCAAAGGTCGGCTTTGGGAACTTAGGGTTCATTTCACGTAATTGATTCACCACGATTTTCAACACCGCCCAATCACGATACCAGTTTTTTTTCGCTGGAATCACAAACCAAGGTGCATGTTTTTGGTGAGTTTTATGCACCGCATCAGCGTATGCAGCTAAATATTCATCCCATTTTTCGCGTTGCACTAAGTCGTTAGAGTCAAACTTCCATTGCTTGGCAGGATCGTCAAGTCGCTCTTGCAAACGAACTTTCTGCTCATCTTTATCGATATGCAAGAAGAACTTCAAAATCTTTGTGCCCTCATCTACGAGCATTGTTTCAAAGTTTGAGATGTGTGAATACCGCTTAGCCCAGCGCTTTTCAGGAACGATGTTTTGCACCCGCACAACCAGCACATCCTCATAATGCGAGCGATTAAAGATGGTGATGTAGCCATTGTCTGGCACTTTGGGGTGTACACGCCAGAGGTAGTCTCGGGCCAGCTCGTCAGGTGTCGGTTTCTCAAACCGGGCTACTTTCACGCCCATTGGGTTGCAACCCGAAAACACATTTCGAATGCAGCCGTCTTTGCCGCCAGTGTCCATAGCTTGCAACACGATTAAGAGGCGTTGCTTTCCTTCGCTGTAAAGCTTAGCTTGCAGTTCGACGAGTTCGGAGCGTAGGCGATTTGCATCGGCGCGTAGTGCGGCTTCAATCTCATCAGCGGTGGCATTTTCGGCTTTAACACCGGGCAACTCAGCGCTATCTAACTTATTAAACGATTTCTTAAATTTTTGGCCGGAAATATCTAAGGCAACCTTGTCGGCAGATTTAAACTTCAACGTTATCTCCTGAAATGAATCAGGAGCGTAACTTGAATCGCTGAATTTTGCCAGTCGCGGTTTTAGGTAGCTCTGCCACAAACTCTACCCAGCGCGGGTATTTGAAAGGGGCCAGCTTGGCTTTTACATGCTGCTTTAGTTCGTCTTCGGTCAAGCTCGCTGCGGGTTTCAAAACGACGAATGCTTTGGGCTTAATAAGATGTTCAGCATCTTCCATGCCCACGACTGCGGCTTCGAATACGCTGGGGTGTGTGGCAATGGCCGATTCGACTTCGAAGGGCGAGACATACTGACCACTGACTTTCAACATATCATCACTGCGGCCCGCGTAGGTGTAGTAACCGTCAGCATCCACCGAGTACTTGTCGCCGCTTTTCGTCCATTCACCGTGAAAGGTATTCCGGGATTTCTCGCGTTGATTCCAATAACCTTGAGCGGCGCTCGCGCCGCGAATATACAAGTCGCCAATCTCGCCAACAGCAACCTCCGAACCATCTTCACCCGCCAGCTTAAGGTCGTAGCCTGGCACTGCCTTGCCGGTGGTGCCATAGCGAACTTGCCCAGGGCTATTCGATAAAAAGATGTGTAGCATTTCAGTTGACCCGATGCCATCTAGAATCTCTACGCCAGTTAACTCGGTAAATCGCTTGCCAATTTGCTCTGGAAGGGCCTCGCCAGCTGAGGTGCAGACGCGCAATTGATGTTGATCTTTTGCAGGAAAATTCGAGCTGCCAAGCATGGCCGCATACAAGGTAGGTACACCATAAAAAATGCTCGCCCGATGCTCAGCAATTCTTTTAAATACCGCATCTGGAGTTGGCCGCTCTGCCATCAAAACGGCGGTAGCGCCTACAGCCATCGGAAAAGTTAAGCCATTCCCTAAACCGTAAGCAAAAAACAATTTCGCCGCTGAAAATACCACGTCACTTTGCTTAATTCCTAAAACCGGGGAGGCATATAAATCAGCCGTGGCGATCAAACTCCTATGTACATGCACGGTACCCTTAGGCGACCCCGTCGAACCAGAGGAATACAACCAAAAGCAGGCCTCATCAGCTTGGGTGCATGCCGCTTCTGTATTCGTCGACGCGTAAGCCAAGGCATCTTTTAATTGCGCAGGCGATACGATGTGCTTCAAAAACGGCAGGTTAGTAACATTTTTAGCGACATCACTCATCGCAGGCCACAACTCATCGGAAACAAATAAAGCCTTTACCCGCGAATCACTCAGCATGTAGGCGTAGTCCAGTGGCTTCAATTGGGTATTGACGCACACTGGAACAACACCTGCTTTGATCGCACCCAAAAACACGGTAGGCCAATCAATCGAATCAAGCATGGCGATCATGATGCGATCTTCATGCTGCAAACCCATTGCCCGTAGCGCATTGGTACAGCGATTCACCCGCTCACTTAATGCCGCATAAGTAATCGAACCTTGATCATCGATAAAGGCGAGCTTTTGTGCCACCCCTTCCCGCAAATTGCGTTCAATTAAATCGACTGCAGCGTTATAAAAATTACTGCTACCTTGAAGCGTGTTTTGAGCCATGAAAAGGGGCCTCCTCCGCCCCGCTTCCCGTGCTATTAATTATTGCAGTTGCAAATTCACATAATCATGCGCCACGTCGAGGTTATTAATCCCGCGATCAGGCGCTGCTAACCAACCCGCCATCTTACCCGGCTCGGTGACTAACACCATCAACGACTTTACAAACGCTTTGTCTTCTTTAGTAGGCACCCAACTATTAATGTTCTTATCGAACTGCTCTTGCGAAATACGCTGTCCTTGTGGGTTGGTTGGCACACCGGCCCAAACGCCAATCGTGCGCGAAAAGCGAGTCGATGGCAGTTGCAACTGGAAGCTAAAGCCTGCACGCTCAATCGCGCGGTTCCAGCGTTTAAAGCCCAACTCGCAATCTTTCACGTAAGCCAAACGAACGGTTTCATTCATTGCATTACGGGCGGCGATATTTTTGACCAAAATGCCTTCGGAGCTCATATCCCATTTGTCTTGCGGCACTGTCAACTCGAAAAACGATTCGCGCTCATCATGGTTAGCATGAGAAGCCTCGTCTGGACGGCCCTTCAAACCATTGGCAAAAGCAGTCGCGGCATTCGATGAATCTTCACCGCCAAATAGATCGAGCGAAGAAGTGAACCAGAAGTTAATGTATTTTTGCAGCAAGGGCAAATCAATACCGCCCGCTTTGCGAATGGCCACCGGGTCATCAGTTTTGAGTTCTTGCATCAATTCAAGAGTGCGCTTAATGACGCGCCCAATGCCGGTATCACCCACAAACATATGATGTGCTTCTTCGGTCAACATAAAGCGGCAGGTACGCGCTAATGGATCGAAGGCACTTTCAGCGAAGGATTTCAACTGATACTTACCATCACGGTCGGTGAAGTAAGTGAACATGAACAAGCTCAACCAATCTTCGATGGGCTCGTTGAACGTACCTAAAATGCGGGAATTATCCGGGTCGCCCGATTTACGCTCCAGCAACTCTTCAGCTTCTTCACGGCCATCACGACCAAAGTAAGCATGAAGCAGGTAAACCATTGCCCATAAATGACGCCCTTCTTCCACATTAATTTGAAAGAGATTGCGCAAGTCATAGAGTGAAGGTGCGCAATGCCCCAACAGGCGTTGCTGTTCTACCGATGCTGGCTCCGTATCGCCTTGGGTTACGATGAAGCGACGTAGCGTCGAACGAAACTCACCCGGAACTTGTTGCCATACCGGTTGACCTGCGAAATCACCAAAACCAATCGTGCGATTAGGTTCAGGGTCATTCATGAAAATACCCCAGCGGTAGTCAGGCATTTTTACTTTGCCATAACTCGCCCAACCTTGTGCGTCTACACCTACAGCGGTACGCAAATACACATCAGAACCTTTGAAGTCTGACGGGCCAGATTGATCCCACCAGTTCAAAAAGCGAGGCTGCCAGTGTTCAAGGGCGCGCTGCAGCTGCCTATCAGTCGCGAGGTTGACGTTGTTCGGGATTTTGTCTGTGTAGTTAATGCTTGACATGATGTTTCCTAGTATTTTTAAAAATCAAAAATTAAACGCTCACACGCGCTTCCAATCGAAGCGGGCTTTCGTACCACTTCCGTATAACTTCAATGCGCCATCGCTACCTGTGGCATTCGGGCGATTGAATATCCAATTCTGCCAAGCACTTAAGCGACCAAACACACGGGTGTTCATCGTCTCAGGGCCTGCAAAACGCAAGCTGGCTTCCATACCGGTGAGTGCATCGGGTGAGAGCGACGCACGCTCTTCAATGGCCAAGCGAATCTCGTCGGCCCAATCAAGTTCGTCCGGTGTCGCGGTGACTAAACCGAAATTGTTGCAATCGGTTGGCGATAAAACTTTGCCATTCCAATCGGCCAATGTCGCAGGTACTTCGCCAGAGTAATGAGCGTTCATGCGAGTAATGCTAGAGGCCATAGGATAGGTGCCGAAGTTTGCTGCAGTTAAGCCCAATACAGTGGCATCTTCTGGCTCTGGTGAATCGAGCATGTAAACGCGATCACCCGTCAATGCGATCTCTAAAAAAGTGCCGGCAAAGCATGAACCCGGCTCGACCAAAGCAAAGATCGAACGTGATGTCACATCGAAGCGTGACAGCAAACGGCGCCAATAACCAATAATTTCAATAATAAAACCGTTCGACGTATTGGCATGTAGGAAAGCATCCATGGCTTGGACGTCGGCGACCGAACCTTTGCTCCTAATCGTCCATAAACCAACTTCAACGTCATTGCCGCGCAACATCAGTACTGCATCTTCTAACTCACGTGCCAATTTCAAAGCAACAAATTGATCACCTAAGGCGTTGGCAGCAGCTGCATCGGCTGGCATTGCGCCGTGTGGCATCATAATTGTGATGTCGGCTACACGCCCTGCGGCATCGATCTTCACATCGACGAGCTCATAGTGATAACCACTCGCATCAATCGTGCGCTTGATGGGGCTAAGCACCACTGGCGCAGCGGGTTTACGTGTACTGGCTTGCGCCAAGCGGCCCGCGTGAGTTTTAATCGCTTCGTCAAACACCTGTGGCTTAGCAATATGGTCGACCAACTTCCAGGACTGTGCACGATCAGCGCGAACGCCCTCTGAGGTTGTGCAAAAAATATCCGCTAGATCGCGACGCATTTTGCGCTTATCCATCAAGCGAGTTAAGCCACCCGTGCCTGGCAACACGCCCAGCAACGGCACTTCTGGCAAGCTCACTGTGGATGACTTATCGTCGATCATTAAGATCTCATCGCAAGCTAAAGCTAATTCATAGCCACCACCCGCGCAAATGCCGTTTACTGCCGCCAATGTTTTCAAACCTGAATAACTGGAGGTATCTTCCATACCATTGCGAGTTTCGTTGGTGAACTTGCAAAAGTTCACTTTCCAGCCGTGGGATGAAACACCAAGCATGTAGATATTGGCACCAGAGCAAAACATTTTTGGTTTGCCGCTCGTCATTACCATCGCCTTAACTTCAGGGTGCTCAAAACGAATACGATTGAGCGCATCGTTCAATTCGATATCAACGCCTAAGTCATAGGAATTCAACTTCAATTTGTAACCGGGGCGTAAAGCGCCGTCTTCCTGAATGTCTAGCTTCAACGTGGCGATATCACCTGCAACCGTGTAAGACCAATGTTGGTAGCGACTCGGTTCGATGTCGAAAAGAATCATGTCTTTTGGATTGCTCACCACATTACTAAGATCACTCGCTACTAAATCGGGTGCGCCCATTGAAGTCTCCTTTTGATATCTAAAAACATTCGGTGAACTGGATACTATCGCCAAAAATTCATTTATGCAATAAAATACAATTTAAATATGTTTAGTGCATTAAATTGCACCTTTAAACAATAGATTTGCGACACAATAAACCCATTAAATTTCTGAAGACGATCATGCTAGAAATCAACATCTTGACGGCAACTATGACGGGCAACGCGAAAATGGTTGCTGAAGAGATTGAACTCACCTATGGCGATGACGCCACTAAGATCAATGTCATCGAAATGGATAAGCTAGACGCGACCGTGTTCAACAAGAGCGGCATATTCCTGATATGTACATCTACCTACGGCCAAGGCGACATTCCTGACAACGGTCGAGATTTTTTCGACGGGCTTTCTATCGACACCCCCGATCTTTCGAAGATCCGGTACGGCATTCTGGGCTTAGGCGACAGAACCTATAAAGATACTTACAACCACGCCAGTATGAAGTTCGAACAACTGTTGACGCAGCTTGGCGCTCAACTAATTGGTGAACGCGGCCTGCTAGACGCCGCTGACGGCAACTTGCCCGAAGACGAAGGCGTGGAGTGGATGGCGGGCTGGTTAGAGTTAGCCAGAGAAGGTGCGACAGCCTAAACCTAACGAATGAAGTTTGGCTCAGCTAGCACGCTTTTAGACCACTGCCCGGCGTAACGTTTCCAAAGTTGTGGCCTGATCCGCTTCACTAGTGTTGATTTGCACATCGGCCAAGGCATATAGCTTGCCTCTAGCCTTCAAAATGCTTTCAAGCTCTTGCATGGCGTTGGCGCGACCTCGAATCGGCCGCATGTCCCCTTGGTCAATTACTCGCTGCATATGGTCGGCAGGGGTGGCCGAAAGCCAGACTGTAAAACAACTTTCGCGCAACAAAGCATAGGTGTTGGCTTGTTCGACAATCGAGCCGCCAGTCGCAATCACCGCCCTTGGAAGCCGTTGCAAAACCGATTGCAGCGCCTTCATCTCTGCGCCCCTAAAACTACCTTCGCCATATATAGAAAACACATTGGCCAAATCGGTGCCCATGGCGCGTTCAACTTCTTTATCAAGCTCAATGAATGGCATCGCTAACATGTGCGCCAGCGATCTGCCTAAGCTCGATTTTCCCGCGCCTCGCAAGCCGATAAGCGCAATATGCGAACGTCGCGAAGAATCCGCAGCAGCCAGCAACGTCGCCATCGAAACCCCAAGCGCCTTACACAATCGCTTGACCATCAGCACCGACAGATTACCCTCACCCGCTTCGAGCTGCGCCAAATAGCGTAACGAAATGCCAGACTGATCAGCAAGCTGGTTACGCGTTAAACCAGCAGCATCTCGCGCTTCTCGAGCACGTTGGCCGATAACTTTTAAGTAGATTGCTTCTTCTGACGAGAGACTAGCCATAGCGGTTTAATATAACCAACACAAAATCACAGTGTAGCGCATGAATAAAGTTTGCATCTTTTAAGAATTCGGCCCAGATCAAACCATTGAGCTGGAATACGCTTTCTTCCCATCCGAGCATTCGGCGAACCCTTCTTCGCAAACCATCGTTCTGCTACATGAAGGTTTAGGTTGCGTGCAAATGTGGCGCAACTTTCCACAACTATTGGCCGATTCAACAAAGCTGCGCGTGCTCGCGTACTCGCGCCAAGGCTACGGTAGCTCAACGCCAATCAGCGGGCCGCGAGATATCGAATTCATGCGCGACGAAGCGATACGTGTGCTGCCCGCGCTTTTAAATTCACTTGAAATCGAAAATCCAATTCTAATTGGCCATAGCGACGGAGCCTCAATTGCACTGCTCGCCGCGGCGGTGCAAAAAAACATCCTCGCCACCATCGTGCTAGCCCCGCATTTATTCGTCGAAAACATTTGCGTCACAGCAATCACCGAAACCGTTGCCACATACAAAGACGAAGCCACACAACTGCGCACAAAACTCGCTAAATTTCACACCGATGTCGATGGCGCCTTTTATGGCTGGGCCAATGTGTGGTTAAGCCAGCAGTTTTTACAGTGGAATATCGAAGCAGGCATAGCCCCGATCACCTGCCCCCTACTCGCCATACAAGGCGAGCAAGACCAATACGGCACCATGAAACAGCTTGATCAGTTAAAAGTAAAAGTGCCGCACGCTCAACTTTTAAAGCTCGACAACTGTAGACATAGCCCTCAGTTTGATCAAACCGAAAAGGTGCTTGCAGCAATCAAGCAATTCATTGCTCTGGCCCGCAAGCCAGAACCACAAGCTCGTATCGGTGACGCTCTCTCAGAACTATGTCGCAAGACTGGGCTTAGCAATAACGATTTTGACGCAATACAAAAAACAAAGGACAAAACCCCAGCAAAACCTATGACGTTCGATTGATCCCACTCGTCATCGAACGTCTGCCACCAAGCTGGCAACATACGAGTCAAGGCCCCCTTCGGAAACCTTAAACAAGCGGGCTTTGCCGGAATGTCTGAACCTAAACAGTGGTAACCGATTGGATCGGTGAGGTATACCGCGAAGAGAGGTATTAGGAGGAGCGGATGCGCAGCAGGAGCGGGGGACACGAACGCAGCGGTATATCTCAGTGAGCCAATCTACACCACCCGCAAAAGTTCATTTCGGCAAAACCCGCCCCAGCCTGCGCTAGTCGCTATTCCGTCAACGCCTGAACAACAGCTCGCCTTGTGAGCACCGACGCTAAATGAGCGCGATACTCAGCACTCGCATGAATATCGCCCATCACGTCAGAAGTATCTAATCGCAAATCGTCGATTGCACCTAATGAAAAGTTAGTGCCCAAAGCAACTTCCGCCGCAGCATGTCGACTCACCCCCATCCCGAGCCCCGTGACAGCAACGCCGACTTGCGTGCCAAACTTTGCCACCGCTACACCCACAATCGCAAAGCGAGAAGCGGGTTGTTCAAACTTGATGTAAGCCGCCCGTTCTGGCTTGGCAAAGCAAACACTGCAAACAATTTCATCTGGCTCCAACGCAGTAGAAAAAAGGCCGGTAAAAAAATCATCAACCGCAATTCGCCGTCGATCTGTTTGAATAAAAGCACCCAGCGCGAGCAGGCCCGCTGGCCAACAAGCAGCTGGGTCATTGTTACTAATCGCGCCGCCAATCGTGCCGCGATTACGAATCTGCTGATCGGCAATGCCATGCGCAAGTTTCGAAAGCATGGGAGAGAACTGCTTCACTAATACTGACGATGCAATCGCCGCATGGCAGGCCATTGCCCCAATCACTAGTTCATTCGCCTCCATGTGAATCGCCTGCATTGACGCAATACCTTGCAGATCAATTAAGGCGCTTGGGGCCGAAAGCCCGAGCTTCATACTTGCAAGCAAACTTTGGCCACCCGCTAATAACATGGCTTCAGGCTGCTCTCGAAGCATGGCCGACGCAGTTGTTATGTCTTTAGCGCGTTCATATGAAAAGTTAGGCATGCGGCGCCTGCCTCATCGCAGTGATACCTTGGCAAACCGCTTTCACGATACCTTCATATCCCGTGCAGCGACAAATATTGCCAGCTAAGGCTTCGCGAACTGCCTCTTCAGTTGCAGGCACATCTTCCTGAGCCATAGCAATCGCCCGCATCACCAGCCCCGGCGTGCAGTAGCCACATTGCAGCGCGTGATGTTCGGAAAATGCTTTTTGCATGACATGTAACTCGTCGCCGGGGCCACCTACGCCTTCGATAGTCAGTACTTCGCAATCATTCACCTGCATCGCCAAGACATTGCAAGATTTGCAAGCCTTGCCGTCCACAATCACCGTGCATGCGCCACACTGCGCTGTGTCGCAGCCAATATGAGTACCGGTCAAGCAGAGTCGATCACGAATCACATCAACCAGAAATTCGCCAGGCGCGACTTCGCAGAATATCTCTTGCGTGTTTACTCGAAGTTGTAACACTTATTTCAATCTCAATCCAGAAGCTTCAAGGGCAACCTTAGTTGAGGCTTTATCTGCCTCGGTCATCTGCAGTAACGGCCTACGCACTAGCCCACCTGCTTGGCCTAACAATTCTTGCCAGTACTTGGCATGAGCCTGTGGCTTGCCCTTTGGGCGAGAATGTTTCAACGCGTCGCGCACAGGCTTTAGTGAATCGTTAACCTTTCTAGCCTCCTCATGCTTACCCGCAAATGCCAGCGCAGTGTATTCATTCATTCGCTGGTCTACCGCAGTTTGGATCAGATACGGTGGGTTCGAGCACAGGTAGAGCTGCCATCCAAGTTCGATAATGTTGGCTAGCCAATCATGCTCATCAGGGTTGCTGATGATAATTCTGTCGCTCGCCAAACGGGTTAGCTCGCTATACATGGGCCGCGTCACGCTGTACTTGATCGCCACAATATTGGGCAGATCGGCAATCCGATTGCATAGCGCAGGGCTCATCATGTAGCCGCAATCCGGGTGATTCCACAGAGCAATGCCAATATCAAGCGTGTCGCTTAAATGCCTGTAGTACTCAAATATCGTCTCATCCGTATCGGCACCAAAATGCAAAACTGGGCTATGCACAACGATATAGTCAGCACCAATGTTTTGCGAATGTTTGGCGAGATCGATAACAACATCTAAGTTTGTGTCGGAACACGAAGTAATCACACCGGGATTGCTCGGCGATTTTGCGGCCATCTCAACCGCAATATTCATCTGGCTCTTGCGCTCTTCCATCGACATCGAAAAGAACTCGGCTTGCTTACCGGACACAAACAAACCGCGAATGCCTAAGGTGTTGTACCAATGATCGATATTGCTTCGAAAGCCATGCTCATCAATTTTTAGTTGCTCATCAAAAGGCGTAAGCACAGCCGCCCAAATGCCTTTGAAGTTTTGCTTCGCGTAGGCTTTCGCATCTTTTTTAGTGTATTTCATCTTAGCTCCTAATTCACGGTTTCATCGCTTGCCAGAGCGCTTCCGACGTTAGCGGAAAATTCAAATTCTGCGCCTTGGGGAAAGCTTTCAATGCATCGCTGGTCGCATTCAACAACGACGCAGGCACACCAATACAACCAGCCTCGCCTACCCCTTTTGCACCCAGGGTATTCGAGGGGCTGATAGTTTCTAAACTATGCAATTCAATGGCTGGCATATCCGAAGCTCTTGGCACGGCATAGTCCATCAAAGACCCTGTAGTCAGTTGCCCTTGCTCATCATAGAAAAGCCTTTCCATCATTGCTTGCCCTATGCCTTGCGCCGCACCGCCTATGAGTTGACCATGCGCTTGAACCGGAGAAATGATCTTGCCTGCATCATCCACCCATAACATTTTTTCAATCGTCAACTTGCCGGTCTCTCGGTCAACGCAAACTTGCGAGATGACACAGCCATAACTCCAAGTTTCGCCAGCTGCCACATACTTCACTTCTGCCGTAATCGGTAAGGCTTGCCCTGCTTGCTTTTTAGCCAATACTTCTTTACAAGCTTCAAGCACCGCGCTGCCTCCAATGGCCATACTACGGCTGGCTAATGAACCGATACCATCAGGGCACAAAGCAGTGTCACCATGTGCAACCGTAACTTCGCTCGCTAGGCAATTCAAAGCTTGCGCAGCGATTGCCGCATAGCTAGTTTCATGGCCTTGGCCTTGTGCGACCGAACCGCTGACCACGAGTACTGTGCCTTCAACATTCAAAGTAACGCGAGCGCTTTCCCAACCTTGGCCACACGGTTCGATGTAAAGCGCAACGCCAATACCGATCAACTCTCCGTTTACACGACGTGCCGCTTGGTCCTGACGTCGCGCTTCATAATCAAATTTTTCGCAAGCGAGATTGAGCGCGGCTAGATAATTACCAGAATCAAGCAATTCGCCCGTGGGCGTTTTATAAGGTAATTCATTTTCCTGAATTAAATTCAAACGTCGCAGCTCCACCGGATCAATTTGCAACTTGGCCGATGCCTTATCGACTAAGCGCTCCATGATGAGCGCAGCCTCTGGCCGACCGGCACCTCGGTAAATATTCATCGGCGCTGCATTCGACACAAAGCCCTGCGAATCAATATCAAGGCTTGTTACTTTGTAGGGCCCAGGCAAAATTCGTGCCGTATTACGCAAAGGAATTCCAGCGCTGTAGGGCAGCCATGCCCCCAATGGGAATCGAATCTTGGCCTGTAGGTGCTGAAACTTGCCCTGCCCATCGACACTTAATGAAGCTGAAAAATCTCCGCCTCTTCCGTGGGCAGACGTTAAAAACTCCTCCGATCGCGAAGCACCCCAAGCTAGATTACCCTGCAACTTCTTTGCAGTGAGCGCAACCAAATACTCCTCTGGGTACACCGAGCCTTTGGCACCGAATGCTCCACCAACATCAGGGCAGATCACTCTGACCTGCGAAGTTGGTAAACCAAGCATCGCCGCAATATCATCACGCGCCCGAGCGGGCGATTGCGTAGGCAACCAAACGCATACTTGTTCTTGGGTAAAACTCGCTACAGCCCCGCGTGTTTCAAGCGCCATCGAGGTAACTCTAGGCTGGGTATGTTCAATCGATACCAGCGGGGGCAGCGAATCACTGGCATCCCCAGCCTTGTAAGTCACTCGAAACATGGGGGAGCGGCTGTAGTCGTCAAGATCATTGACTGACTGTATGGCCTCAATCTCAACCCACACCGACTCGGCTGCGGCTTTTGCATTGGCCACCGTATCGGCAACGACCACGGCAATCGGTTGGCCTAAATACGTCACCCTATCACCCGCCAACACAGGGCAAGCATGCTCCTGAAGCGGCTTCAGTGGCTTAACCAAGGGATTAGGTGGCGGCATTGCCAGGAGTTTGCCTTGCGAATCGGCATAGTCCGACGCCGCAAATATAGCCACTACTCCTGACATACGACTAGCCGTATCAAACTTAACTTTCACTACCTTGCCATGGGCATAAGGACTGCGAACAAATGCAACGTGTAACATTTGCGGCAATGCAATATCACGCAGATATTGGCCTCTGCCTTGTAATAGCTTAGTGTCTTCCACTCTGGTAGGTTGAAACTTTTCGGTAAAAGTTTGAGGTTTATTCATCACGTATCATCATTAAACGCGATTTCCCCTAGCTTGACTAACCATTAAAACTTCATGCTTCATCAAATTAATTGAAGCCCAGCCTACCTTGAACTCAAACCCAATCTCCAAAAACCCGTCAAACAACATCACCTTACGCCAATTGCGCGCATTTCTCGCTATTGCGAATGAGCAAAGCATCACCCGCGCGGCGGACAAGCTTCATCTCACGCCATCAGCGCTTTCCATGCTTATTCGAAGCTTAGAAACCGAACTTGCAGTTCGCCTATTCGAGCGCACCACCCGAAAGCTAGAACTGACTGCAAATGGGAAAGAGTTTTTGCCCACGGCCAAGCAGGTTTTCGAACTGCTGAACCAAGCTATGGAAAAAATTCGCGACAGCGAAGCGTCTCGTGCAGGCAGCTTTAAGGTCGCCACATCGCCATTACTTGCTTCCGAAGTTATGCCGCAAGTCATCGCTAGCTTTAAGGCGCGATTTCCAAGTATTGAAGTGTCTCTTATCGACGTACCTGTCGACGCTATTGCCGACGCTGTGCGCCAACGAACCGCTGATTTCGGCATCTGTACCGCACCTGATCAAGACAGCTCAACTTTAGTCGATCTGACTATCGAAGAAGTTTACAAAGATAAGTTGATGCTAGCCGTTCATAAGGATCATGAATTTGCACAGCGTTCTACGATAGCTTGGACCGAGCTTGCAAAAGAAAATTTAGTCATGCTCAAAGTGGGCAGTGGTTTACGCCGCCTAGCCGAGCAAGGCCTGTCAGCCAGCAAAACCTCGGTAAAGCCCGCCTATGAAGTCGGCCATGTGGCAACTGCGGTTGGCATGGTGGAGGCAGGTTTGGGCTTAGCTCCCCTGCCTTCATACACCTTGGCCAGAAGCACAACAAAAACTTTTACGGCTATAGCCTTGGTTGAACCGCTCATCGAACGAGACATTGTGATGATTAGCCATTTGCAGCGCCCCCTTTCAGATGCTAGTCGCGCCTTTGTAAAGCACTTCACGAGTAACATTAACGACCCGTATGACTCTGATCGTTTGTAAATCATGACTAATGCCTTACCGACCTTAAACAGCTTACCCTTTAACTTTCCGCAATGGCTAAAAGAGCATGAACACTTGCTGAAGCCACCGGTTGGCAATCAACAAATTTGGAAGAATACCGATTTCATAGTCACCGTCGTGGGCGGCCCTAACCAGCGCACCGATTTTCATGACGACCCTTATGAAGAGTATTTCTATCAGTTCAAAGGCAATGCGTCGTTGAACATCATGGAGAACATTGGCGGCAAAAATGTGATGCGCAATGTGGCACTTGCAGAAGGTGCGATGTTCTTATTGCCACCCCATGTACGCCACTCACCCCAGCGCCCAGAGGCAGGCAGCTTATGCATTGTGATTGAGCGTACTCGGCCAACTGGCACTATCGATGCGTTTGAGTGGTATTGCCCCGAATGTGACCACCTCATCCACCGGGTTGAAGTTCAATTGCAAAGCATCGTTACCGATTTACCGCCGTTATTTGAGCAGTTTTACGCCAGCAAAGAGCATCGCACTTGCAGGGAGTGCGGAACAGTGCATCCGGGTAAGAGTTAAACGGGTACTTCTTCTTTCAGTTTTTTGTTGTCGCCAAACAAGTCATTCACAAATCCCCGCAACCATTGGTGACCAGCGTCGCGATGAAGTCGACCATGCCAAAACTGATGAATGGCACTTTCATCAACAGCTATCGGCAAGTTGCGTTTCACTAAATTGTAGGGAAGCAAAATACGGTCCGCAAAGCGCTCAGGCACGGTGGCGATTAAATCTGAATGCTGAAGCACATCGCCCAGGGCAACATAGTGCGGCACCGTCAGCCTAAACTGTCGAAATAGTTTTTGTTTCTCAAGCGCAGTATCGACTCGCCCATGCCCGGTGCCGGCTGCGGCGATACGCACATGTGTTGCTTTTGCGAAAGCCGCCAAGCTCAAGTTTTTTTTCAGTGCCAATGGATGATTTTCCCTTAGCAAGCACACGTATTTTTGTCGAAATAGCCCTTGCTGAAAGAATCCAGCTTGCAGCTGTGGTAACAAGCCCAACGCAAGGTCGATGCGTCCTGCGGCCATGTCTTCCTTCAATGTCGTTTGGGCAACACTTACCACCTGTAACGTCACTGCGGGGGCAGATTTACCCAATGCATCAATTAGCACGGGTAGAAAATACATCTCACCGACATCGGTCATAGCGATGCTGAAATTTCTCTCGTTAATCGCAGGATCGAACGCTGCTCGCACATTCAACGCTTGCTGCAAACCGTCTAATGCCTGAGCAACGGGTTGGGACAAACTCAAAGCATAAGGGGTTGGCTCCATACCGTATTGGGTACGCACAAATAGCTCATCTCCAAGGGCCGAGCGCAAACGCCCCAATGCACTGCTTACCGCAGGTTGGCTCATCGCCAAAACTTGAGCAACCTTCGACACCTGCTTTTGCAAAAGCAGGTGATGAAGCACTACAAGCAAATTTAAGTCCAGCCTAGATAGATTCATAGTTATTTGGTTTATGAATACTCATTATATAAACAATTCGATTTACTAATGAGTGAAATTTTAGGAATAATCATCTGATAGAGATAAAGGGAGCACCATGCAGGAACAACCAATTCATTGGGAACGCAGTGATACTAGCCGTATCCCATTTGCTGTTTATACCGATGAAGCCCTGCACGTAAAAGAGCTCGAACGTTTTTTTTACAAAAACCACTGGAGCTATATCGGCCTGGAAGCCGAAGTGCCAAACGCAGGCGATTTCAAACGCACTGTTGTTGGCGAGCGCTCCGTTATCCTAACTCGTGCCCTTGATGAGCAATTGCATGTGGTCGAGAACATGTGCGCCCATCGCGGCGTCGCCTTCTGCCGCGAAAGGCATGGCAACAAAAAGGAATTAGTCTGCCCCTATCACCAATGGACTTACACGCTCGAAGGTAATCTGCAAGGCGTTCCATTTCGACGCGGCGTACGCCAAGAAGGCAAAGTCAACGGCGGTATGCCAGCGGACTTTAACACTAAAGATCATGGCCTTACAAAACTAAGAGTGGCTACTCGTGGCGGAGTGGTTTTTGCATCGTTCGATCACGACGTCGAGTCGTTAGAAGAGTACCTTGGCCCGACGATTCTGAAATACTTTGATCGCTTGTTTAACGGCCGCAAGCTCACGATATTGGGCTACAACCGGCAGCGCATTCCAGGCAACTGGAAACTCATGCAAGAAAACATCAAAGACCCCTACCATCCCGGCTTGTTACATACGTGGTTTGTAACGTTTGGTCTATGGCGTGCTGACAATAAATCGTCATTGTTGATGGACGATCACCATCGCCATGCCGCGATGATTTCAACGCGGGGAACAGCGCCAGCTACAGGCGAGAAGCAACAAGTGACGCAGGTCAGTAGCTTCAAAGAAAGCATGAAACTGCATGACCCGAGCTTTCTCGACATCGTGCAAGAACCATGGTGGGAAGGCCCCACTGCAGTGATGCTGACGCTATTCCCAAGCGTTATATTTCAGCAGCAAATTAATAGTGTTTCGACCCGTCACATCCAACCCGATGGGCATGGTGCTTTCGACTTCATATGGACACACTTTGGCTTTGCCGACGATACCGAAGAAATGACGGCACGTCGATTAAACCAAGCCAACTTGTTTGGCCCGGCTGGTTTCGTATCAGCAGACGACGGTGAAGTGATCGAGTTTTCGCAAACCTCTTTTGAGAAAAAACCAGCGCATCGAACCTTGGTTGAAATGGGTGGGCGCGACATCGCTGAAACCGATCACATGGTGACCGAAACCTTGATTCGCGGTATGTATGAATATTGGCAAAAAGTGATGGAAGATTAATCATGGTTGACATGCCAACTTGGTTTGCCATCCAACAGCTCTATGCCGACTACACAATAGCAGTAGATAGTGGCAAATGGGATTTATGGCCAGAGTTTTTTACAGAGAAATGCGTCTATAAACTCCAGCCCCGCGAAAATTACGAACGCGGCTTTCCGTTGGCTACCTTATTTTTCTCAAGCAAGGCGATGCTGATAGATCGAGTTTATGGCATCACCGAAACTATTTATCACGATCCTTACTATCAGCGTCACGTCGTGGGCGCGCCCTTTGTTCGAAAGGTTGATGAAGACCGAATCCACTGCGAAGCCAACTATGCGGTTTTTCGTACCAAACTCGATAAAGAAAGCACTGTTTACAACGTCGGACGTTATATCGACACCATCGTGCAAACACCGAACGGATTGAAGTTCGAAGAGCGCTTATGTATCTACGACAGCGAAATGATTCCCAACTCGATCATCTACCCGATATGACCAACTGGACAGACGTTGCTTCCGAGGGAGATCTTTTCGAAGGTGTGGGCATTGCCGTCGAAGTGCAAGACCATGAAATTGGCTTATTCAAACTCGACGATGGCCTTTACGCCATTGATAACGTCTGTACACATGGCCATGCCAAATTGTGTGATGGCTTTGTCGCTGGTTACCTGGTTGAATGCCCTTTTCATCAAGCGCTATTTGATGTACGCGATGGATCAGTCACTTGTGGCCCAGCGACAGAACCCGTGAAATCATGGCCTGTAAAAATTGAAAATGGCAGAGTCCTGCTTAACTTAAAAAACCATTGATATGAGTACCTACATCTTTCCACCACCAAAAACTCCATCTGTTGCAATTCGCGGCAGGCCCGAATTATTTCCTGTCAACCGATTATTTTTCGTAGGCCGCAATTACCATGCGCACGCAGTCGAGATGGGCAAGCCGGTGGACAAATCCGTTGAACACCCTTTCTACTTTACGAAATCACCGCACAGCATAACGCCCAGTGGCGCAACCATTCCTTACCCTCCAGAGACGAAGAACTACCACTTCGAAATGGAGCTGGTAGTTGCCATTGGCAAAGCTGGTTTTCGCGTTAAACCTGAAGACGCTCACGAGTTGATCTACGGCTACGCAACCGGGCTAGACATGACTCGCCGCGACTTGCAACTCGTCGCTCGCGACAAAGGTCGCCCGTGGGATTTAGGTAAGGACGTTGAGAACTCCTCGGTTATCAGTGAAATCGTGCCCATGGAAGCCAAAATCATCGACAGCGGTGCCATAGCACTCGAAGTCAACGGCATTACGAAGCAGTCTTCAGACGTAGACAAGTTGATCTGGAACATTCGCGAAATTATCGAAGATTTATCGAAGTTCTACCACCTAAAATCTGGTGATTTGATCTATACGGGTACCCCAGAAGGCGTAAACGCAGTGCTACCCGGCGACAAAATTACTGGGCGAGTTGATGGTGTTTCAGAAATTTCACTGAATATTGGAACCTTAGATTAAGCGGCAAGACTGTGCTAACCTTTGAGCTGATTATGATTTTGTATTGCATTGACTAGTAGGAGACAAATTGAAAACGACTTTAAACAAACTTTCTAAATTGGCATTGGCCTGTGGCGTAGCATTAAGCGCGGCGCATATCGCTAACGCGCAAACCCCTTTAAAAATCGGTTTCGTCGCCGAGCTCTCAGGCCCTCAAGGCGCTCTCGGCCAAGATCAATATGATGCCTTCATGTTGGTTGTCGAAGCCAACGGCGGCCGCTTAGGTGGCGTACCAGTTCAAATTTTGCGTGAAGACAGCCAGCTCAAGCCTGAAGTGGCCGTACAAGTCGTCGATAAGCTGCTCGAAAAAGAGCGTGTACCTATCATTACTGGCATTACATTTTCGAATATTATGATGGCCGTTCACAAGAAGATTACTGAAAAAGAAGTATTCTTGATCGGCTCGAATGCTGGCCCATCGCCCATTGCCGGCGCGCAGTGTTCCCCCTACTACTTTTCGACTTCTTGGCAGAACGACCAACAAGCTGAAGTCGTAGGTAAATATGCCACCGATAAAGGCTTAACCAAAATTGTTGCGATTGCGCCTAACTACCAAGCTGGTAAAGATTTCATCGCTGGCTTTAAACGCTACTACCAAACCCCGGTAGTGAACGAGCTCTACCCGGCGCTAAACACTAGCGACTTCTCAAGCGAGTTGGCACAAATTGCAGCAGCACAGCCAACGGCAGTGTTTGCATTTTTGCCGGGTGGCATGGGCATTAACTTCGTCAAGCAATTTGCGCAAGCCGGTTTGAAAAGCAAAATCACGTTGTTAACTTCATCGACCACCGATGGGATCGGCTTACCTGCGATGGGCGATGCCTCCCTTGGCGTGTTATCTGGCACGTTTTGGGGCCCAGACTTCAAGAACCCAACAAATGAAAAATTTGTAAAAGAATTTGAAGCCAAGTACAAGCGTATTCCTTCACAGTATGCTGCACAAGCTTACGATTCAGCGTTACTACTCGACAGCGCAATTCGCAAAGTAGGCGGCAAGGTTGAGGATAAGAAGGCCTTCCAAACCGCATTGAAAGCAGCAGACTTCAAATCAGTACGCGGCGACTTCAAATTCAATAGCAACAACTTCCCGATTCAAGATTTGCATATTTTCGAATCAGTGAAAGACGCGCAAGGCCGCTACACTTTGAAGACTGTATCCACGCCTTTGAAGGCCGATAAGGATGCTTACTTCGATAAATGCTCTATGAAGTAAATGACGTTTCAGCTCTTACTTACCCAGTTGCTCAACGGATTGCAGCTGGGTGTTTTACTTTTCTTGCTGGCTGCTGGCTTAACGCTGGTGTTTGGCATTATGAATTTCGTGAATTTGGCGCATGGCTCCCTCTATATGATGGGTGCTTATTTCGCCGCCGTTGTTACCGCTAAAACCGGTTCCTTCATGCTGGGCGCACTAGCTGGCGTAGTCGGCTCCATGCTGCTTGGTGTAATCATTGAAAAGCTTGCCTTAGGCCGTCTTTACAACCGTGACCATCTAGATCAAGTTCTTGCAACTTTCGGTTTGATTTTGTTTTCTAACGAAATGGTTCGTATTATTTGGGGCGCCTCGCCGCTCTACGCACAACCACCGGAGTGGTTAAACGGTACAGTGGAATTTGCGGGGTTTTCTTATGCCTCATTTCGCTTCGCGATTATTGCCGTTGGATTATCGGTAGCGATTGGGTTGTATTGGCTCATCGTTAAAACTCGCGTAGGCATGTTGATTCGTGCGGGGGCTACTCATGCGCCTATCGTTGCAGCATTGGGTGTCAACATCGGGTTATTGAATACGGCTATTTTTGCGCTGGGCGCAGGCTTAGCGGGTTTGGCAGGTGTGATGGCTGCGCCAATACTTTCAGTTCAAGCTGGTATGGGTGAATCGATTTTGATTCAAACCCTGGTGGTGATCATCGTTGGAGGCATTGGCTCGATTCGCGGCGCATTCTTAGGTGCTTTGATCATCGGCGTGGTGGAAACCATGGGCCGCACGTTCTTACCGATTTGGATGGGGCAGATCATGGATTTGAATACCGCTCAAGCCGCTGGCCCGGCGTTAGCCTCAATGTTGATTTACATTTTGATGGCGGGTGTTTTGGCGTTCAAACCTGATGGCCTATTTCCGGCGAACGTGAGCAAGTAAGCAATGAATTCGTCGTTAAAAAAACTCTTTGTCACTTGCCTGTTCTTGTTTCTTGCGCTGGTACCCGCTTACGCCTATTTCTTTAAAGAAACGTTCTACCTCACCTTGTTTGGTCGCATCATGGTCTATGCGATTGCAGCGTCCGCAGTGAATTTGTTGGTGGGCTATACCGGCTTAGTCAGCTTAGGGCACGCACTGTTTTTAGCCATCGGTGCTTATGCAGTTGGCATTAGCAGCTTTCATGGCTTGACGAATGGTTGGGCACATATCAGTGTCGCATTGATGGTTTCGGCTATCGTTGCATTCTTGACCGGTCTAATCGTGCTGCGCACCACCGGCATGGCCTTCATCATGATTACCTTGGCTTTCGCACAAATGGCTTTCTACTTAGGTATTTCACTCAAACAATACGGGGGTGACGATGGCATTCGCTTAGAAGCCCGATCGGCGATGATGCCTTTCGATTTGGCGAACAACTATGTGCTGTACGGCCTGATCTTTGTATTTCTATGCCTAACAACTTACGGCCTCTATCGGCTGGTGCAGTCCCCCTTCGGTTACACCTTGCGAGGTATTAAGCAAAACGAGCGGCGCATGTTGTCTATGGGTTACAACGTTCGCGGGTATAAGCTGGCAGCCTATGTCATCTCGGCCATGATTACCAGCATTGCAGGTTTCCTGCTTGCTAACCTTACTTCTTATACCTCACCGTCATACAGCGCATGGACCGTATCAGGCGACATGGTGGTGATGATTGTTTTAGGTGGCATGGGAACAATCATCGGCCCGATTGTTGGTGCGGCTGGTTTGCTGCTATTTGAAGAATGGTTGTCTGGGTTAACTCAGCATTGGATGGCACCCTTGGGTATTGCAATTGTGCTTATCGTATTGACAGCACGCAAAGGCATCTACGGTTCACTGTTTGGGGACAAGAATAAGAACTCTGTTGGAGGCCATTGATGAGAGCGCCTTTACTTGAAACGAAAGCTTTAGTTAAACGCTTCGGCGGTTTGCTGGCCACTGATAACGTTAGCCTCACGTTATTCCCTGGTGAAATTCACGCATTGATAGGTCCAAACGGGGCAGGAAAATCAACTTTGATTGGCCAACTATGCGGAGAGATTAAACCCGACGAAGGCCAAGTGTTTATTGAAGGTAACGACGTCTCGAAAACATCGGTATCTCAGCGCGCAAATCTTGGCTTGGCACGCTCATACCAAATTACTCAAGTATGTAAAGATTTCACAGCGCTTGAGAACGTGATGGTGGCCGCCCTTGCGCGAAACAATCGCGATAACGCATCAGTCGCTGGCATACACTTTCGGGCTTGGAAGCAGTTTATGGCCCAGGCACAAACCAAAGCCACTGCCGAAGCTGCGCTAGAAGCGACTGGCCTAACGTCAAAAGCCCACACACCCGCGTCAGTAATGGCCCATGGTGAGCATCGTCAATTAGAGTTAGCAATGGCCCTGGCCTTGAAACCTAAGTTCTTATTGCTTGATGAACCATTGGCAGGCATGAGCGGTGCCGAGAGCGAGCAAATGATTTCTTTGCTTGCAGGCTTAAAGTCGCAATATCCAATGCTCTTGATTGAGCATGACATGAATGCAGTATTCAACTTAGCCAATCGCATTAGCGTGCTCGTATATGGCAAAGTGATTGCAACTGGCAACGCTGAACAAATTAAGAATGACCCACAAGTACGCACCGCTTATCTTGGCGAGGAAGCGCATTGACATGAGCGGTGACTTACTCAATATAGAAAAGCTCACTGCTGGTTACGGTGCAAGCCAAGTGTTATTCGGCGTCGATCTGCAGCTAAAAAAAGGTGAACTCGTGACTTTGCTCGGTCGCAACGGCATGGGCAAATCAACCTTGGTGAAGTGCCTGACTGGCTTACTGAAACCAAGCAGCGGGCGCATTGTATTCAATGGCCAAAACATATCCGGTATTGCTGCGCATCGCATTGGTCAAGCAGGCATGGGCTTAGTACCCGAGGGCAGACAAGTATTTCCAACCCTTACGGTTGAAGAGAATCTTATCGCGACTCGTTCAACAAAGAACGCATCAAGTTCGCCTTGGACATTACCTAGGGTCTACACCCTATTTCCACGATTGCAAGAGCGCACCAAACAATTCGCCTCAAAAATGTCTGGCGGCGAGCAGCAGATGTTGGCAATTGGTCGAGCACTGATGACGAATCCGAGGCTACTGATTCTCGACGAAGCAACTGAGGGATTAGCGCCGATTATTCGTGATGAGATTTGGGCTTGCTTAGCAACGTTAAAAGGCGATGGTCAAGCAATGATAGTGATTGACAAGAATTTGAAATCGATATTGCCGCTTGCCGATAAACACGCAATTATGGACAAGGGCAGTATCGCTTGGCGAGGGTCGAGTACCGAGTTATCGTCGGCACCCGAAATTGTTTCAAAGTACTTGGGCGTTTAAGCTTTATTGAATCTTGTAGATGGCAATCATCTTCGAGACTTCAACTTGCTTAGGGCTGCGTGCCCACAATTCAATCGAATTCACGCTGGTATTTTGAGCCTATTGAGTCACATTCACAGGTGGATTGGTGGTGCTTGCTACGGTTGCGCAATGTAGATCAGCTGCCGACTGAGACGAGCAATTGATAATGACTTTGCGTGCATTAGTTGCAACCGTCGAGCCGTCGTCAAAAGAAACGCCTAATTGTGTTGAAGAAATCCGAGGTGCTCTTCCATATGCAGTTACGCTAGTCGGCGCCAAGGCACCCGAAGGTACCAACCACGCGTCTTGATTATTGTTAGCTGAAAAATCAATCCTATTTGGGTTTGCAACAGATGGCGCACCAAACAAGAACACACCGTTAGTAGCCGTGTCTGCAATCGACTCGCTTCTCCAACTCGGCGTAACGTTCGCAAAAGTCATGTAACTTGCCTCGGCCAATGTCGGCGCTCTAGAGGTTGTCTTATAGGCTTGTGTTACGTCGGCTTTCGATGTGTCCGCATGCACAAACTTCAATGTCCATACGCCTTGATCGGGAATCGCTGCGAGCTCAGTATCTGTCGCTTGTGTCGCTTTGAAGAACAAGTTAACACCTTCTTTGTCGGCCGGATTTCCAACGGTAGCAGGGTCAATATATTTCGCCGCTAGACGAATCACACTGGTGTTAAAGGTTGAGGCACCTTGCTGCAATACCAGGTTACTACGGCCAGCCGAGGGAACGAAGGTCAACGCAGCGCCAGTGGGCGATGTCACGTCAACCCTTGAAAAAATTGGTGCACCGAGCGAATCAGTTTGGTTTTTGATGGCAACGTTGTAGCCAGTGGCCGAATAACTAAAGCTCGGGGTGTTAATGAAATCCCTATTCTGTACCCATGCACGAACATTCGCGTTGTATGCATATTGGTTACCAATCAATTGAAGATCACTGCCAACCTTACGTACGACTACTTGCTCGTTATCAGTATTGCCTGCGACATCAACC
Organism: Betaproteobacteria bacterium; assembly: GCA_043789035.1. GTDB lineage: Bacteria > Pseudomonadota > Gammaproteobacteria > Burkholderiales > Burkholderiaceae_E > JAYWIG01. The sequence continues at coordinate 8,106 of JAYWIG010000216.1, read as the reverse complement.
CAGCGATAGGTAATCACCATATCGCCATTTGGGCGAAGAAACTCTAAATTGCCGCGATCTACTTTCAAACCGGTTGCACCGTCGCGAAACAAGCCAGAAAAGTTATTCGTTGTTCTCGATGAACCGATGGTTTGACCATTACTCAAATAGGTTGCCGGGTCGTCATTCACAAATAGCGCTTTGCAGGCTGGTGCCTTGACTGTGGAATCTGAGGCTAGGCCGGTTGACACAACACCCGTTACACGATCTGCGGCTGGTAGTGCATAACAAGTCTGCATCTTCGATAAGAACGACGATACCAAGATTGGAACGCCAGTTACAGGTAGAGCAGCTTCGGTCACTGGTGCCATCACAGGCGCTGTTTGAGTATTGCTGCGGAATGAGACGGAAATCGGTGCAGCGCTAGACGCGCCTGATGTTTTTACCGTTAATTCGATATTCGATCCACTGCCATCTGGCCTAACGCTGACCTGTATCGCATCAAGCAATCTGTCATGACCAGTGCCGTCTGCCTTAAATGTTCCGGTGATAGGGTTCGTGCCATCGCCAAGCGCATCCAACAAAGGTTTTAGCGCCGCTAGCAAGTCATCAACTTTGGCTTTCAATGCCGCCTTATCGAACAACGCATTATTCGCCTTAAGCTCTTCTACAAGCTTAGTCGGATCGCCAGATGGCGATAGACGCGCAGCAATCAGGTTAGTTAAAGGAGAAATATTCGCTGTCGAAGTAACGGCTTCAGCAACTGTACTCCCCAGACTTTGTGCATCTAGCGTCGCAACGATGACAAACGGGCCTTTTGCAGTTAGGGGGATAGTACACGAATAGGTGCCGTCCGCGGCAGCAATGACGTTACAAACTTCTTTTCCGTCTTTGTCTGTAACGATGATGTTCGCGCCAGACAGCGCAGCACCAGTCGCAGCAGTGCCGCTTAGGGTAAAGGTAGTTGCAACTGGCGTTACAACGGCTTGTGCTACAGGCGTTGTAGTCGTAGTACCACCACCCCCACCGCAAGCACTCAGGACCAATAAACTTGCACTTGCAAGAACGTAACTTGAACGCTTGACACTTTTCTTCATCAGAGAACCTTTATATGTGAGATGAGTTAACTATCCTTCACAAACATAAGGGTTCAGGAGGAACGGAAGAAGAGACAAAGTACCAATGGATGCCTCAGCCAGACCTGCAGATTAAAAAACTGACCATCGGTCGTCAGGTTACTTGGGCGTTGCCTTCAAAAAATCAAAATCCACGCCCTGATCGGCTTGCAGCACGCTCTGTAAAAATAGCTTCTTATAGCCTCTAGGCGCATTTGGCACGGTCACCGGCGAATTTTTGGCACGTCGGGCTAATTCTGCATCAGAAACTAACAGCGCGATTTCTCGATTCACCACACTCAAACGAATACGATCGCCGCTTTGTACATACGCCAATGGCCCACCGACAGCGGATTCTGGAGTGACATGCAATACCACCGTGCCATAAGCTGTGCCGCTCATGCGACCGTCTGAAATACGAACCATGTCCTTCACCCCAGCGCGGGCTAGTTTTAAAGGGATTGGAAAAGCACCTGCCTCTGGCATGCCGGGTGCACCTTTGGGGCCAATATTCTTGAGCACCAAAATATCATCGGGTGTGACATCTAAGTCATCACTATCAATTCGATTGGCTAAGTCCTGCGCGTTCTCAAACACTACCGCCCTCGCTTCATGTTCCATTAAGTTAGCACTTGCTGCCGATTGCTTAATGATGGCACCACCCGGCGCTAAATTGCCACGCAAAACTGCAATGCCACCTTGTGGATAGATCGGCTTGCTCATGGTTTTCACAACCGATTGTTGGAACCCATCGCCGGCAGCGGCAATTTCTTCACCTAACGTCCGTCCTGTCACGGTAAGCGCGTCTAAGTTCAATAAAGGCTTTAACTCTCTCAACAGAGTTGCCATACCACCAGCAGCGTGGAAGTCTTCCATGTAGTGCTCGCCAGAAGGCTTTAAATCGAGTAAGACAGGTGTATCACGCCCCATCTTATCCAGAGCATCTAAATTTACTTCCATGCCCATACGGCCTGCAATCGCGGCCAAGTGAATAATTGCGTTGGTGGAGCCTCCAATAGCCAACAGTACGCGCATGGCATTCTCGAAGGCTTGGGGAGTCAAGATTTTGTCGATGGTTAAACGCTCATGCGCCATCTTGACAGCGAGAGCACCAGTTTCTTCAGCCACGCGAATACGATCTGCCGTCACAGCAGGCGGCGAAGCACCACCGGGTACTGTCATGCCAAGTGCTTCCGCAATACACGCCATGGTGCTTGCTGTACCCATGACTGAGCATGTACCCACGCTAGCCACCAACTGATTATTCACATCGGCAATTTCTTCGCTATCAATTTCATTGGCGCGAAACTTTGCCCAATAACGTCGGCAATCTGTACAAGCGCCAACTCGGGCACCTCTATGTGTACCAGTCAGCATTGAGCCAGTAATCAACTGAACCGCTGGTAGCCCTGCCGACGCTGCGCCCATTAACTGCGCAGGCACAGTTTTATCGCAACCACCGATTAAGACCACCGCATCCATCGGTTGTGCGCGAATCATTTCTTCGGTGTCCATGGACATCAGGTTGCGCAGATACATACTCGTTGGAGAAGCAAAACTCTCATGCACCGAGATTGTCGGGAAATCCATCGGCAAGCCACCGGCCAACATCACGCCACGTTTGACCGCTTCGATCAATTGCGGAGCGTTACCGTGGCATGGGTTGTAGGCGCTGCCAGTATTGGCAATGCCAATCACTGGGCGCTCTAACGCTGCGTCTGTGTATCCAGCGCCTTTGATGAAGGCTTTGCGCAGGAATAAAGAAAAATCTTTATCACCATAGCTGGTTAGGCCTTTTTTAAAACCGGTGCCATCTGGCATGGTTTGAGTGGGTTGCTTTTTAGATGTCATAAACACATTATGCAGCGAAGCTAGCCCGCTGTAACCTATCGATAACGGCGTTCCATTCTGGCATCCCAGCATCTGGAGGTTGCTCGATGAATACCTCGGTCACGCCCCAAGTATCTATACTACGCAGCACCGCATACAGCTCATGAGCATAGTCTTTCGGTTTCGAATGAGCTACTTTGAAGTGCCCTTGTAAATTGGGCAACATTAAACGACTGCAGGTAGTTTGGCTAGCCCAAATGCCAATCTTTCGACCTGTTACCGCCTGCGCCGTGCTCACTAAATCATCGGAAGTCAGCAGCTTCAAAGGAGTATCTGGCGCATAGTGCGAAGCCAGCGAACCGGAAACCTGTGGACTTGCACTATTAGCCCCATCAGCGACTAACTCATCCAAGCATTGCGAAATTTCCAATGCTGAAATCGCACCCGGCCTCAAGATTCTTGGTGGCGTAGTGCAAAGATCCACTATGGTCGATTCAAGTCCGACTTCGCAGTCACCGCCATCAATCACCCAAGGCACATCGGATCCCAGATCAGCACGGACGTGCGCGGCAGACGTTGGGCTGACTTTACCAAATCGATTCGCCGATGGTGCCGCAATCCCTAAACCACCTAGCTCATGAAATTTGTTTAATAGTGTTGTTGCTATGCCATGGGCAGGCACACGCAAACCGACTGTGCCCTGCCCTGCACTCGCATAAGCTGGCGCATCTTTTTTGCGCGGCACAATCATCGTCAGCGGGCCAGGCCAAAAGGCTTTACCCAACATAGTTAAACGATTCAAAACGCTGGCTTCGTCCACCCAAACATGGCAGTGTTCAAGCGAAGCCACATGCACAATCAACGGGTGATCAGCTGGCCTACCTTTGACTTCATATACTCGATTCACCGCAATCGGATTACTTGCATCAGCACCTAAGCCGTATACGGTTTCAGTAGGAATAGCGACGAGTTCACCGGCCAACAGCGCATGCGCAGCGGCAAATAAATATTCATCTGATGTAAGCATCAAGCCGTCGGTATGCCTAGACGCGAAGCAACCGCATCGGCGTGCGCCAGCAATTCGTCTAAACCAGCACCCACTAAGGTGATATGCCCCATCTTTCGCCCAAGCCTAGCATCCGCTTTGCCGTACAAGTGCAATTTCACGAAAGGGTTGCTTAAGACAGTATCCCAGGCTGGTTCGCCCGAGGCAGGCCAAATATCGCCCAATACATTAAGCATCACTGATGCGCTCATGGCATTCGCACTTCCCGATGGCATTGGCAGACCCGCCATCGCTCTAACTTGCAACTCAAACTGGCTAGTAATGCAGGCGTTAATCGAATAGTGACCCGAATTATGCGGCCGTGGTGCCATTTCATTGACAACCCAAGTTAAGCCATCTATGCCATTGACGATGAAGAACTCCACGCAAAGCACACCGACATAATCAAGTGTTTGAGCAATCTTGCCAGCGGCTTGAGTCACCTCGGAAGCCAAACGCTCATCTATACGGGCGGGCACTATCGTTCGTGCCAATATGCCATTTCGATGTTCGTTCTCCGCAATCGGTAAACATACAATCGCACCATCGGCACTTCTACCCAACACGACGGAGACCTCACGCAGTAATTGCAATTGCTTCTCAAGCACACAAGACACGCGCTTTAATCCAACGAAAGCAGCCCGTGCTTCTTCTCTATTAGCAACCCGCACTTGGCCTTTACCGTCATAACCCATGCGCGCTGATTTCAAAATTCCCGGATACAAATCATCGGTTGTTTTGGCAACATCAGCGTCGCTATTGATTGCGGCGAAAGGTGCAACTCTGGCACCCGCCGATTGCGCGAACTGTTTCTCTAATACGCGATCTTGAGCAATAGATACAGGTTTAGCACCGGGGCTCACCTTGCAGCGGTGGGCTAAGAACTCTAAGGCCTTGGCAGGCACATTTTCAAACTCAGTAGTCACAGCTGCGCACTGAGTTGCCATTTCAGACAAAGCCTTTTCGTCTAGATAGTCCGCCAGCAAATGCTTGTCGGCTGCGGCACCAGCGGGGCTATTCGGATCAGGGTCGAGTACGCAAACCTTGTAGCCCATGCTTTGCGCCGCATGGCAAAACATACGGCCTAGCTGCCCACCACCCATCACACCTAACCAAGCAGGCGGCAGTATGGGGAAATTCAATTCATTGCTCATAGATGTTCATTGTGGCAACGACATCGCACGAGCTGCTGCCGTTTGCGTGGCTCGATAGGCCTGCAATTTAGCACCTAACTCAGCGTCGGTGGTTGCTAGCATTGCAATAGCGTACAACGCTGCATTTGCAGCACCGGCTTCGCCAATCGCGAAGGTTGCAACTGGCACACCTTTAGGCATTTGGACAATAGAGAGCAAAGAATCTTCACCACGTAAGTATTTGCTGGGTACTGGCACACCAAGCACAGGGACTATGGTTTTTGACGAGATCATGCCAGGTAAATGGGCCGCGCCGCCGGCACCGGCAATGATAGCTTTCAGCCCACGACCTAACGCACTTGATGCATAGGCAAACATATCGTCCGGCATACGATGGGCAGAGACGACCTTTGCTTCATGCGCAACACCAAACTCTTTCAAAATAGCCACCGCATGTTGCATCACATCCCAATCACTGCTGGAACCCATCACAACACCCACTTGTATCACAGGCGGTTTTGCACTCATCGCAAACTCTCTCCTAAAGTTTTGCCGGTTAGGCGTTGCAAGGCTTCGCGATACCTAGCTGCGGTGCCATCGATGACCGGCTGTGGTAACGCAGGCGCTGGCGCTGTTTTGCCCCAAGTGGTTACAGTTTCAAGATAATCACGTACAAACTGCTTATCGAATGATGGCGGTGATACACCAGCTTTATAGGTTTCGGCGGGCCAGAAGCGTGAAGAATCGGCTGTGAGCACTTCGTCCATCAAGTGCAGCACATTGTTCTCATCTAAACCGAATTCAAATTTTGTGTCGGCAATGATGATGCCTTTGGTGGCGGCGAACGCCGATGCCTTGGAGTACAACTCTAACGAAATGGCACGAATTTTCTCGGCCAGAGGGGCACCTATCTTTTTCACCATCGCATCGAAAGAAATATTCTCATCATGCTCACCCATTTCAGCCTTATCGGCTGGCGTGAAGATGGGCGTTGCCAACTGCTGGGCTTGCTGCAAACCTTTCGGTAACGGCACACCACAAATCTCGCCAGTTGCTTGGTAATCTTTCCAACCCGAGCCAACCACATAACCGCGCACCACCGCCTCAACCAAAATCGGCTTTAAGCGCTTCGCCAACATCGAGCGGCCTTGCACCAACGGCAAGTCTTCGGCGCTAACAACTTTTGAAAATGCATCGGTGGTTTGTGGGCCTACCAAGTGGTTTGGCACAACATCACGCAAGTAATCGAACCAGAACAGCGCCATCGCATTCAGAACCTTGCCCTTATCGGGGATGGGTTCGGTCATGATGACATCGAAGGCAGATAAACGATCAGAGGTGACAATAAGAAGCTTATCCTCACCGACAGCATAGTTATCACGCACTTTACCGCGCGACAGTTTTTTTAAAGAGGCTAACTCAGAGATAGGCATGTAACCAACCCAACCCGTCGCTGGTGTTGCCCTTGGGGCGATACTCGCAACCGATCCAACCGTTGTAACCAAGCTCATCAAGAAGTGCAAACAAGTACGGATAATTCACTTCACCTAGGTTTGGCTCATGGCGTTCAGGTACGCCAGCTATTTGAATGTGGCCTACACCATCAATGAATTGGCGGATTTTCATCGCCACATCGCCTTCGACGATTTGCACATGGTACAAATCCATCTGTACTCGAAGGTGACGCGAATCGACTTTGGCGTCGGCCAATACTTCATCAACCAAACGGTGCGCATCCGCTTGGCGGTTAATCAAGTAGCCAGGCACATCGCGGGTATTAATCGGTTCGATCAGCCCCATCACACCGGCGTTGGCAAATTGTGTAGCTGCATAAACCAAACTCTTTTTGTACTGAGCCCACTGCGCACGAAGTAAGCCAATATCGTTAGAGGCTTCTTTAGAGATCAGACCTGCCATTACATGCACACGTGGGCAATTCAAAATCTTTGCATAGGAAATCGCCGTCGCTATCCCCTGCTTAAACTCTTCCTCGCGATCGACAAGACTCGCTAAGCCACGATCGCTGCCATCCCAATTCCCTGGTGGCGCATTGAAGAGCACTTGCTGCAAACCATTGGCATCGAGCTGTGCTCTTATTGCATGCGCATCGAAGGCATAGGGGAACAAGAATTCCACCGCTTTAAACCCGTCTTTCGCTGCTGCGGAAAAGCGCTCCATAAAGGGCACCTCTTGGTACATCATCGATAAATTCGCTGCGAACTTCATTTAAAACCAACCTTTAATTGCCAATTGCGACACCACATAATCAGACAATAGCTTGTGCATGCGCGATGCGTAGTGAAGGGTATCGGCGTACATCCAAGTATCGGCATCTACACCGGACTTTAAAGTAGAGGCGGAGCACAGTAAGGCGTTACCGGTCGTTACTAATCCACCGCTCACGGTGGCAATTTTTGCTGGATCGCAGGCGGGGTCAGTTTTATTAGCGATGCCATAAGCGCCGGGATCGGCCAACACCAATTTGGTAAAACTATTGGTATCAAGCGTTACAACGTTGAGGTTCTTGGCTTTGATGCCATCGGCAATCGTACTATTTAATAGGCTAATAAGTTGCGAAACGATCACTGTATTGGCCGCACCAATACTGGCCGCAAAAGGTGTACCGTTAATATCATCCGACGTTAACAGCGCCACGTAAATTGCGCCCTTCGCGAGAATTTTCTTTTCAATGGCGTCTACGAGTTCATTTCCCGCAGCCACAACCGCCGTATTCACACCTTGTAAAACTTGCGCTTGCGCGCTCGACGGTGAAGTGCCGGAGGCAACTAGACTTGCAGTGGCAGCAGCAATTCCATCGGCTAGTACATATACGTCATTAGGGCCGCTGGCGACAATTACCAAATCATTTGCGCTGTAGCTGGCTTTCTGAGCGAGTTGAAGGTCCATCTGCTGCACGACAGGTACAGTGAGCAAACCTAGGCTTTTATTTGCGCCATTCGGATTGGTAATACGCGAGCCGCCTTGCGCCCACCCAGTGCAGGGT
>JAYWIG010000215.1:0-2946 GCA_043789035.1 Betaproteobacteria bacterium | reverse complement strand
CGTACGCGGCCTTTGACGGATTGGCCTTACACCAAGCCACAAAGTCTTTTACGTTCTTCACCGAATCCGGCACCATAGGCCCAACAGCCAAAGCCAATGAGAAGCTCGCACCCATCGAAACAGGAACGAAATCGTTTAAAGGATCATAGGAAAGTTTGTTGTAAATGTACGGGTAAATCGACATGATGGAATGCGGCGTCAACAAAAGCGTTTGCCCATCAGCAGGGGCCGCTTTTACTGCCTCAACAGCAATACGCCCACCGGCACCGGTTTTATTTTCCACAACGGACACTTTTGCGATGTCGCCCCGCAACTTATCGGCAACTCTGCGCGAAACCGAGTCACTCGTACCACCGGCAGGAAAGCCGCAAATAATTTTTAAATTGTCGATAGCTTGAGCAATCGCTGGGCTTCGATAAGCGGCAAAGCCTACTCCTAAGGTACCTAACGTACCAGCAGCCACTGTTTTATTGAATTCGCGTCGATTTGTCATGTTGATGTCTCCTAAATCAGCTGTCTTCGAATATTTTTGAGTGAATCACACGAATGATGATAAAACATAATCATTAATTCCGGTAGTCCCAGCAAAAGCAATACTAGAGCGCTAATACTTCTTTGGCAATCAAACCCGCTGTGCCCCACATGGTGAGGCCGATTGAAAAGTCAATCAGCCGCCAAGTCAGCGGCTTGGCCAACCAAGGCGACAGCACTGCCGCAGTAGCACCCAAGCCAACAAACCAAATCGTTGATGCACTGGCGGCACCGAATCCAAACCACCAGTTCTGCGGTGTGCGATAACTAAGCGAGGCACCGCCAACCAACACTGCGGTATCGAGCCATGCATGAGGGTTGAGCCAAGAAAAGGCTAAAGCCGTCAACAAAGCTTTTTTCATATTTGCAGGTAGACCGTTCGCGGCTGATAAATCAAGAGCCTGGGTGCTCTTGCTCAGCGCTCGACGAAACCCTAACCAACCGTAATAAACTAAAAACAGCAACGCAGCGAGCAACAACAACTTCATCAACCATGGCGCCAACGCGCTTAAGGTCGCAAAGCCTGCAACCCCAAAACCGATCAACACCCAATCGGTAATAGCGCAAGTTAGAACCGTGGTGAACACGAATTGCCGTTGCAAACCCATGCGTAATACATGGGCGTTTTGAGGGCCAATGGCAATGATTAACGAAAAGCCGAGAAGAGCGCCGGAGAATATTGATGATGTCATAATTGCGATGTTGCACGGCAAACTACAATGCATAAACGCACTATTTTAAGCACTACTGTCCTGCGGTCGATGCTTATCACTTTGCATTACTAAATGGCATTGGTTGGGGTAGGCACTAACTGCGACTAAACTATTGGTTCGATGACAAAAGCTATTGTTTTAATCGCAAATGGAAATCAAAATAACCTCGACTAATCAAATGGCAACGACTAGGCGCAGATTTACGGCCTTATCCGTTGCAGCCAGTGCTGGCGGATTGCTAGCAATCGGTGCTGGTGTTACTTGCTTGACAAGCTGCGCATTAACGCCAAATAAAAACCACGATGCCGCCAATGCACCGCAAGCCCTTCTACCGGCTCGTGTACTCGACGGCCTGCCTACGAATGCAAAAGCATTAGTGCTTAGCTCAGGCGGCCCACGGGGGTTCGTTCATGCGGGAATATTAAAAGCGCTTGACGAGATTGGTGTGCGCCCCGATTTAGTCGTCGGCGCATCGGTCGGCTCGCTAGTCGGTGCGCTTTACGCATCGGGAGTGAGCGGAAACGACATAACAAATATAGCCATGAATTTAGGCTCGCTTCGGCTGGCAACTATAGCGTTAGGCGCGAAGGAACGCTTTAGCGGCGAACCTTTAGTGGCTTGGGTAAACGAGCAAGTAGGAGGCAAACCCATTGAGAGTTTCAAGACCAAGTTCGCCGCGGTTGCTTTGCGCGTCAAAGATGGCGAAGTCGCTGCATTTACAAAGGGCGACACGGGTATCGCCGTACAAGCATCATGCGCAATTGTTGGCACATTCACGCCAGTCACCATTCGCGGCGAAATATGGGCAGATTCAGATTTAAAAGTGCCGTTACCTGTCCGCCTCGCTCGGCAACTTGGCGCTACCCGGGTATTAGGTGTTGATGCGTCTGCGCACGAAGACAAAGCACCGGCGAATTCAGGCAGATTCCGCGAAAGCGATTTGAAAAAGCGCTTGCTTACCGTACCCGACGCAGCGAGCGCAGACATCAATTTGCACCCATTCCTTAGCTATTGGGTAAGCATAACGCAGGCGTTTCGCGAGCAGACGATTAAAGCGGGGTACGAGTCGACGATGGCCCAAGCGAAGGCGATTGAACGATTGTTCGTGTAGGTATTTAATCTACGACCGCTAAGCGAGGCGGCATGGGTGGCTGCGTTCATGTCATCCGCACTTGCTCCGCAAGTGCTCCCTCTAATACTTCACTTCGCCAGCCACACCGCCTCGCTTGGCTTAGGGTAAATTCGTCACCCCTTTGTTGAGGAGCTCGGCGAACGCCATATCGTCGTAACCGACTTCCCGCAAAACTTCGTCGCTATGCTCGCCAATACGCGGTGCGAGTGATCTAATCGTTGGCGGTGTTGCGCTGTATTTACCGACGGGGGCAATTGTGCGAATATGGCCCTCGGTTGGGTGTACGTACTCGGGGAAAAAGCCGACTGCGCGAAGATGCTCGTCATCAACCAAGCCTTCCATCGTGTTTAACTTCGTTACGGGAATATCGGCTTGCGTGAGGGCATCCAACCAATAAGCAGTGGTGTTATTGGCTAAAACTTCGCCGACGAAGTTATAAACTTCGGCGATGTTTTCTGCGCGCGCGGTGTGCGAATGGAATTTCTCGTCGGTCCTTAAATCTTCACGATCAATCAAAGTGAAAAAACTATTCCAATGCTTATCGTTGTAAATCAGCGCACAAACATAACC
>JAYWIG010000214.1:0-2946 GCA_043789035.1 Betaproteobacteria bacterium | reverse complement strand
CTCTACCTCTAGCCCGTTAAGAGCTAGGAACACCACTGTGCAAAGCGTTCCAGTGCGCTTGTTACCGTCAACAAAAGGATGGTTCTTGACGATGCCATAGCAGTAGGCCGCAGCCAACCTAAAAGGGTCGGCATTGGGTTCGTAAGCAAGTATGTTTTCGGGCCGGGCCAGCGCGCTAAGCAGTAGGCCTTCGTCTCGGATACCTTCAGCACCACCGAACCTTGCAATTGATTCACGATGGAACGCCACCACCATATCTGTGGCCAACCAGTTCATTTTCGAACTATTCGGCAAGCTTTTTCATTGCATTTGGATACTTGCGCATGAATTCACGTGCGGTCTCAAGCGCTTTATCGAAATTCGGATCGTAGGGAGTGATTTCAAAGCCGCGAGGAGTGCGCACAGCAAATACGCGATCACCTTCGCCTAGGCCCATGTCCTTGGCCAAATCGGAGACGGTGACGGTTAGTGAGTTTCCGACTTTTCGAATGATTAAAGGCTTGTTCATACCCCCAATGTAGCAGCATTTGTATAATTATACAATGTGTAAATCAGGCGTTTAGATTGGTAAGGTAACGCTGAACTATTAAGCGGCAGCATGTATCAGTTCCCTAACCGAATTTTTAACTTCCGTAGCAATATCCAACGAACGCAGCCGCAAAGCCGGATCAAAAACATCACTGACCAACAAGAACTCATCCGCATCGGTCGCTTCTGCCAACGCCAATAACCCAGCGCGAACTGTATCAGGCCCACCAATGACGGCTGCGGCTAAGAAGTCAGCAATCGCAGCTTTGGCCTGCGGATGCTGCTGCTCTAAAAACCCTTCGATTGGCGGCTGTAAGCGGCGTCTATCACCCGTTAAGATGCCCAGCACTCGTTGATAGGTGCTGCTCGCTAAATAATCTGCTTCTTCCTCCGTCGGTGCTGCAATCATCGGCACGCCAATTACCACTTTGGGTTTGCTTAAATGCACCGACGGTTTGAAATTGCTTCGATACAAATGAATCGCCTGCAATAACAAACGAGGTGCAAAGTGCGACGCGAACGCATAAGGCAAGCCGCGTTGCGCCGCTAATTGCGCGGAAAACAAACTCGAACCTAAAAGCCAAATTGGTACGTTGGTGCCGATGCCTGGCATTGCCGTGATGCGTTGATTCGGCTGGCCTGGCCCAAGCAAATGCTCAAGCTCGGCAACATCTCGTGGGAAATCTTCTTCGCTCTCAACTCTATCGCGACGCAAAGCACGCATGGTTGCGCCATCAGTACCCGGCGCACGACCCAAACCAAGATCAATACGATTGGGATACAACTCAGCCAAGGTACCGAAAGCTTCAGCAACTACAAGCGGCGCATGGTTAGGCAACATAATGCCGCCAGATCCAACACGAATTCGCTTAGTACCGCCTGCAATGTGTCCGACAAGCACGGCCGTCGCAGAACTAGCAATGCCGACCATGTTGTGATGTTCTGCCAACCAATAACGGTTAAAGCCCAACGATTCAGCATGCTGCGCAGTCCGCAAAGCAACGGCTAAGCCCTCGGCTACCGTGCCTCCCTCGCGCAAAGCGACAAGGTCAAGCATTGAAAAAGCGATATCTTTGAGTGGTTTCATACTTTGTATTATCCGCCTTTAAACGGCTGCCCGCTTCTCAAATGCCAATCGAATAGCTAATGAAGCAAGCACGAATCCCATTAGGTAGCGCTGCACAGCCAGCCAAGTAGGATTTTTTGCAAACCAAGAAGCAATGCCAGCAGCCGAAATAGCGATTAAAAAATTGACGCTAAAACTGATTGAAATCTGCACAAGCCCAAGCACAATACTCTGCACAAATACCGAACCGTTTTGTGCCGAAATGAATTGCGGCAATATCGCTAGATAGAAAATGGCTATTTTGGGGTTGAGTACGCTTGTTAAGAAGCCCATCGTTAAGAGCTTACGTTTCGAATCAATGGGAAGGTCTTTCGGCTCGAAGAGCGAACGTGCACCCGGTTTTACAGCCTGCCATGCCATCCATAACAAATAGCAGGCACCAGCCCATTTCAATACTTCATAGCCAAGCGGTACCGCCATGAACAAGGCAGTTAAACCTACTGCTGCGCCCAACATATGAACAAAGAACCCGCCCACCACGCCGACTAGTGAAATGATGCCTGCTTGTCGCCCTTGACTAATCGAACGCGAAACAAGGTAGATCATGTTCGGCCCCGGGCTTAGCACCATGAAGAGCGCCGCAGCAGCGAATACCAGCAAATCATTAAAGGGAACCATAAAACCTCTTTACTGAACTCATAGCATTAGTGTAGCTGAGACCATTTTGAGACTATTTCGTGCCTTCATCGATACCTAAGTGAAACCAATCTGTGAGTAAGAAAATCTGTTGGACTAGGACTAAACCTCATCAGCAAAACATCGCTGAACTTTAAAAAAACGTTCCAAATAATTTATTTACTTACACAGAAAGAATCATCATGAAATCATCAAAATTTGTTCTAGCTTCAATCGCAGCAATCGTTACTTTATCCGCAAACTTTGCCTCAGCTGCTTCATTTAGCGAAGCGCCTGAATATCGTGCTGGCATCAGTACTCTTAGCCGCGACCAAGTTGTTTCTGCCATTATGGGTGCGGGAATGGCGAGCGAAGCTACTGTGATTACAGCTGCTAAATCAACATTAAGTCGCGACGAAGTCGCCAAGCAAGCTCGCGAAAATTTAAACCTGAACTATCGCTTCAACGAGCTTACAGCTAGCCAGTTGAACTAATTTAGCCAAACCCTTCAACCACTTGCTTGTCGATCCATATCCAGATCGGCAAGCAATTGTCGTTTCAAAATCTTACCGCTAAAGGTCATCGGAAAACTCGCTTTAACAAGCAACTGACTGGGGCGTTTGTAAGGTGCCAAATTGTTATCGATATGCAGTTTTAAGGCAGCTAAATCAGGTGAT
>JAYWIG010000213.1:0-2959 GCA_043789035.1 Betaproteobacteria bacterium | reverse complement strand
CCCCTATGCAGCTTGCCGAGCGGTTTAACGTCGCTGGCGGCGATTGGCTGGCCATGAATAAGCGAATTGCTGCAATGGAGCGCGATGGGCAATTGATGCCGAATCGAAAGGGCGTTCTTTTGTTACCTGCAAAAATCGATTTATTGCCGGGTAAAGTCATGGGCCACAGAGATGGTTTTGGATTTTTACTGCTTGACGAAGGCGGGCCAGATCTTTTCCTTTCGAATCGGGAAATGCAAAAAGTGATGCATGGCGACCGTGTTTTGGCGCGCCGCATCGGTTTTGATAGTCGTGGCAGGCCCGAAGGCCAAGTCGTGGAAGTCACAGAGAGGGCCAACCGCCGCTTGGTCGGCCGCTTCTTAAATGAGCGCGGCGTGAATATTGTTGTGCCTGAAGATCAGCGCATTAAGCACGACATTTTGATTCCACCTGGTGAGTCGCTCAAAGCGCAACCAGGGCAGGTGGTTACCGTTGAAATTACTGATCCTCCGACTGGACATGGGCATCAGCCGATGGGGCGGGTTGCTGAAGTCTTAGGTGAAATTGATGACCCCGGTATGGAAATCGAAATTGCCGTGCGCAAGTTTGATGTGCCGCATGAGTTTAGCGCCGCAACAATTGAGGCCGCTGCTGCATTGCCTTCCAAAGTTCGACCTGCCGACCTAAAAGGGCGAGTCGATTTGCGCGATGTGCCCTTAGTGACTATCGATGGCGATGACGCCCGAGACTTCGATGACGCAGTGTATGCAGAAGCGACCGTTGACGGCGGTTGGCGTTGCCTTGTTGCCATTGCTGATGTGAGCTACTATGTTACTCAAGACGATGCGATTGATAGAGAAGCTGTGTTGCGTACGACATCGGTGTATTTCCCTCGTCGGGTTATTCCGATGTTGCCGGAAAAACTATCCAACGGCCTGTGCTCACTGAACCCGGAGGTTGATCGCTTGGTGTTGGTGTGCGACATGATCATCGACGCGCATGGCAATACCACGGCCTATCAGTTTTATAACGCAGTGATGCACTCGGCGGCGCGCCTTACTTATGATGAGGTCTGGGGTATTTTGTCGGGCCGGGATGCTGCCGCGACTAAGCAGCGGTTGTCCATCGTGCCTCGTTTGCAATGCTTGTACGATTTATTTCATGTACTTGCCAAACAGCGCAAAGTGCGCGGTGCTATGGAGTTCGAAAGCCGTGAAACTAAGATTATCTGCGATCCTGCAGGACGCATTGAGCAAATTGTCGCAAAAAGTCGCAACGATGCGCATAAGCTAATTGAAGAGTGTATGCTGGCTGCTAACGTCTGCGCTGCAGATTTTCTTGTGCGTAGCAAGCACCCCGGCCTGTATCGTGTTCATGAAGGCCCGACACCTGAGAAGTTAGAACGTTTGCGTGTGTTTTTGCGAACTGTTGGTATGGTGTTGCCGGGAGGCGATGACCCTAGTCCTGGCGACTATGCCGCTTTCTCGGCGAGTATTGCTGGCAGGCCGGATGTGGCTTTGCTACAAACGATGTTGTTACGTTCCATGCAGCAGGCGATTTATACGCCCGAGAACAGCGGGCACTTCGGCTTGGCTTATGAAGCCTATACGCATTTCACCTCGCCGATTCGCCGCTACCCGGATTTGCTTACCCATAGGGCTATCAAAGCGTTAGTCGCTCACAAGCGCTATGACTACTCCAATGTACACTTTGGCTCGCAAAACGGCGATAGTTCGACGAAAGAACAAACGGCGTACGTGAACTGGCAAAGTATAGGGCAGCAGTGTTCGTTTAACGAACGCCGTGCCGATGATGCATCGCGCGATGTTGAAGCGTGGTTGAAATGCCAATACATGCGTGAGCGTGTGGGCGAAGAGTTTGCGGGCCGTATTACAGGTGTTGCTGCTTTTGGTGTGTTTGTAACCTTGAATGATTTATTCGTTGAAGGTTTGGTACATGTATCGGAGTTAGGTAGCGAATACTTCCAGCTAAATGAAGCGGCTCATGAACTTCGCGGTGAACGTACCGGCCGGCGGTTTAGGCTAACGGAAGAACTGCACGTTCAAGTATCGAGAGTCGATTTAGAAGCGAGAAGAATTGAGTTTCGATTGGTGCAAAAGGCAACCGCGAAAGATTGGTTCCGCCTAGAAGCCGCTAAAGCGAATCCGCATGCAGATTTAATGCCACCCGAACCAGGAAGCGCTCCCCCAAAGCGTTCTGCGAGCAAATCAAATCGAGGCAAAAAAGCCTCGCCTGCTCGTGAGTTAAGCTTGGCGGTATCTGCTGGGGATTTAAAATCCTCACCACCCAGCAGAATCAAGGTAAAAACCGTGACTAAACGAGCTGGGGCTAAGCGTAGCGTGAAGCCACCAAAACCAAGCCGTCGTAAATAAAAGTCACGTCCAGTTTTAATCAATTAGTTTCAGTTAATTTTCTATAAGGAAGTCAGCACCATGATGCTGTACGGATTTCACTCTGTGGCTGCGCGCATTAAGCGTTCGCCTAAATCAATCAAAGAGCTTTACATCGCCAACGAACGGCTCGATGCAAGAGGCCGTGACCTACTAAAACTTGCCAAGGATGCCGGTGTTCGTGTGTTGCAAGTCGAATCTGCACGAGTCGAAAAGTTAGGTTTTGGTCACAGGCATCAAGGTGTGGTTGCCATTGTTGAAGCCGATGTATTGAAACAATCGCTAGAAGACTTGCTCGATACGATTGATGCCAGTGGCAAGCCCGCATTGTTGCTGATTTTGGATGGTGTAACCGACCCTAGAAACCTAGGTGCCTGCATGCGTGTTGCCGATGGGGCAGGAGCGCAAGCCGTGATCGCGCCGAAAGATCATTCATGCCAACTTACTGACACGGCGATTTCAACATCAAGCGGTGCCGCAGAATCGGTGCCCTACATTCAGGTAACCAACCTTGCACGAGCACTTGACGATATTCAAGAGCGACGCATTTGGGTAATGGGTACTGACGA
>JAYWIG010000212.1:0-10600 GCA_043789035.1 Betaproteobacteria bacterium | reverse complement strand
GCTTAGATTTCGAACCAAACTCGTTTACTGAACTTTTGCTTTATCGCGCATAGTCTTTTGGAGGTCAGCGACCAGCTTGCGCTCAAGCTCTTGTTTGATCTGCGGTTTTACTTGATCATAAGGTGGTGGTTGCGTCTCGCGAACATCGTCGAGCTTAATGATGTGGTAGCCAAATTGGGATTGCACCGGTGTTTCGGTAAACTTACCTTTTTCAAGTTTGATCATGGCATCTGAGAACGGTTTTACGAATTGGGCAGGCGGATTCCAATCGAGATCGCCGCCTTTCGCTGCCGAGCCAGTATCCTTCGATTGCTTAGCTAGATCTTCGAACTTTGCACCTTTTTTGAGCTGATCAATAATACCTTTGGCAACATCTTCTTTATCGACCAAGATATGACGAGCTCGAAACTCTTTATCGCCAGCGCCTTTCTTTACGCGGTCGTACTCCGCTTTCATGTCCTCTTCTTTGATCGGATTCTTCTTAAGGTGCTCGGTTAAGAAGGCACGTATTAGCAAATCTTGACGGACATTTTCGAGTTGGCGAGCCACTTCAGGATTACGGGCTAAACCTTGTTTCTCTGCTTCTTGAACGAAAATTTCGCGAGCGATGAGCTCATCGCGCACCATAGTGCGCAACTCTGGAGTGTCAGGGCGCCCTTGCTTTACTAGGGCTTCGACGAACTCATCGACTTTAGCCTTTGGAATGGGTTTGTTGTTTACAACAGCAGCATTCTGCGCAAAAGCACTAGCTGCTAGTAAAGACGCGGCAGCAAAACTAATCGCGGCAACGGTTCGGTGTAGATTCTTCATAAAAACTTCCAGAAAATAACTTTAAAAAAGGAGGGAGGTTGAAATTTAGCTCTGCTTTTATATTCAAACAGATGCGGAGATTGATAGGGCATGAACGCGGTGAGGCATCAAATCGCTAACACAATCATACACAAGGCGATGCTTTGCAACCGTGTTTAAGCCTTGAAAGCGATCGCTGGTAATCATTACTCTGTAATGCCCAGCTCCGCCTTGGGCACCAGCATGGCCAGAATGAAGGTGGCTCTCGTCTTCGATTGCCACTAGCGATTGCGGAAATGCGCGTTCGAACCGGTCTTGAAGCTCGCCGACCGTTGGACGGATGATGTTAACGCTCAATTATGTTCCTGCATGTGTTTACCTATGTAGAGTGCCTGACCAACAATAAATAGAAACGTAAGGCCGAGTGTGCCGAACATTTTGAAATTCACCCAATCCTCTGTGCTGAAGTTGTAGGCGACCCAAATATTGACGACCGACATCACGGCGAAAAACCCCGCCCAAAGCCAGTTAATTCGATTCCAAACGCTATCAGGTAGCTCCATCTGTTTTCCCATCATGGCTTTGATCAGATTCTTTTTCTTTACAAGCATGCTGATAGTGAGAGCTAACGAAAATAGACTGTACAAAATTGTTGGTTTCCACTTGATGAAGTTTTCATCATGTAGCAGCAAAGTCATGCCGCCAAAAACGCAAATAATTCCGAGGCTGGCCCATTGCATTCCCTCGATTTCTTTGCCACGCACTTTTAAGTAAACAATTTGAAGTATCGAAACAATAATCGCAACGCCAGTTGCCCAATAGATATCTTTAACCTTAAATGCGATAAAAAACAGCACCACGGGCAGCATATCAAACAAAAATTTCATACGTATCTCATTATTTGTATTAACTAGAACTTCGTAACTATTAGGAAGAGCAACTTACGCTCAACTCACTTGCCCAAGTCGGCGGCAGTTCACCATAAGCCACAAATTCGATTGTCTCCGTAAATGGCGATTCGAGCACTTTCAATAAACGATTAATCTCCGAATAGTCCACTTGCCCTTTATCGCCCCGCGCTAGTTGAATGGCCTGTTCAGCTAAATGATTCCGCAACACATACGCAGGATTTACCAAAAGCATTGTAGAACGCCTCAACTCAGGGTTAGTTTTTTCCATGCCGATTCGAGCCAAATATTTTGTTTTCCAAGTGTCAAATGTCACCCAATCAAGCATCAAATCTCGGCAACGGTTGTCGATATCGATAGTTGCAAGGCAGCGAAAGAATAGGGTGAAATCGACTTTATTAGCTTGTAAAAGTGCCAAGGTCGCTTGAATTAGCTGGCCGTCGTCGTCATGCGCTTCTAGCAAGCCCAGCTTTTTGCGCATCAAGCTCAAGTAAGTGTTTTCGAATGTTGGGTTAAAGGCACCAAGCGCTTCTTCTGCTAAAGCAACGTCCTTAATGAGCGGCACTAATGCCTGAGCGAGGCAGTAACAATTCCAATGTGCAACTCTCGGCTGGTTCGCAAATGAATACCTGCCTAAATCATCGCTATGATTGCAAATATGTTCCTCATCAAACGCATCGAGAAAGCCAAATGGACCATAGTCAAGCGTAAGGCCAAGGATAGACATGTTGTCAGTATTCATGACGCCGTGACAGAACCCAACCGATTGCCAATGCGCCACCATGACGGCAGTTCTTTCAGTCACGAGTTTTAAAAACTCACTGTAAGGCTCGGAAGAATTTTTCGCTGCCGGGTAAAAGCGATCTATGGTGTAGTCCGCGAGTATCTTTAAGTCAGCGTGCTTATTAAAGTGGCAAAAATACTCGAAACTACCAAATCGAATAAAGCTGGGGGCCATGCGGCAAATGATTGCCGATGTCTCGAAAGTTTCTCGAATGACGGGCCGATCAGATACGCTCATGCTCAAGGCACGAGTTGTTGGGATGCCAAGTCCGGCCATAGCTTCTGAGCAAAGCAACTCTCGAATTGACGAGCGCAAAACTGCATAACCGTCTGCTCGTCGAGAGTAGGGCGTAGGCCCGCTGCCTTTTAACTGCAACTCCATTGGACCATTTCTGGTTTGCACCTCGCCCAATAACAAGGCACGCCCGTCCCCAAGCTGGCCTGCCCATTGCCCAAACTGATGGCCCGCGTAAATGGCGGCTAATGGCTCCGCGCCGGGAAGAGGGGTGCCCCCAGACAGCATGGTTTGCCAAACACTGCTTTGCAAGATTTCAGAAGCCTCTAAATCTAGAAGCTTCGCCGCAGTGGGGGAAACCGCAACCAAGCTTGCATTAGGCATTGGCTGCGCTAGTTGCTTGCTATAGAAGCTGGATGGAAGAGCCGCAAATGAGTTTTGAAATTGAATCATTGAAGCTCGATTAGTTGATACATAGCTGCATTGTAAATTGCGGCACAATCTAGTGAAAACAAGCTATTCGCACGAATTATTAGGAGATTATCGAATGCACGGGTTAATGATGGAAATGCCGCTTTTAATTAGCAGCATCTTAGAGCAAGCCGCTAGGCACCATGGCGATACCGAGATTGTGTCGCGACGTATCGAAACAACCCATATGGACGGCCCCCTTCATCGCTATAGCTACGCAGACTGCCACACCCGTTCCAAACAACTAACTAATAGCTTAGAAAAGCTAGGGTTAGGCTTCGGAGATCGCCTTGCAACTTTAGCTTGGAATGGCTACCGGCATATGGAGCTTTATTACGCAGTGGGCGGCAAAGGATCAATTATCCACACCATCAACCCACGTTTGCATCCGGATCAAATTGCTTGGATCGTCGGCCACGCAGAAGATATGTTCTTGGCTTTCGACCTAACGTTTTTACCGATAGTAGAAGCCATTGCCGCAAAATGCCCAACCATCAAAGGTTGGATCGCCATGACCTCACCCGAGTTTATGCCTAAAGATTCGAAAATCCCCAATCTTCATTGCTATGAAACCTTGGTAGGTGAAGGTTCTGCCGATTTTAGTTGGCCAGAGTTCGACGAGCGTACTGCGGTAGCGCTTTGCTACACTTCAGGTACTACGGGTAACCCTAAAGGCGCTCTTTATAGCCATCGGTCAACGGTATTACACGCCTATGCAGCGGCATTGCCCGACGTCATGGAAGCCTCTGCTCGCGATGTGATCTTGCCTGTGGTGCCGATGTTCCACGTCAATGCGTGGGGAATTCCTTATACAGCTCCGCTAGTGGGAGCAAAACTGGTATTCCCGGGCGCAGCCTTGGATGGCAAATCGATTTACGATTTATTCGAAGCAGAAAAAGTAACATACTCGGCAGGTGTTCCGACTGTTTGGCTGGGCCTACTCGCCCATGTGAAACAAAACAATGTGAAGTTCTCAACATTGAAACGCACCGTGATTGGTGGGTCGGCATGCCCGCCCGCAATGATTAAAACATTCAACGATGACTACAGTGTTGAAGTAATTCATGCTTGGGGCATGACAGAAATGTCGCCAATCGGAACGGTCAGCAAGTTGCAGAATAAGCATTTGAATGCGGATAGAGCGACACAAGATAAGGTTCTTGCGAAACAGGGCCATGTCATTTACGGCGTTGACATGAAAATTGTGAATGACGAAGGTACGGAATTGCCATGGGACGGAAAGCAGTACGGAAACCTATTAGTTCGTGGCCCCTGGGTTATTCGTGAGTACTTCAAGGGCGAGGGCGGTAACCCGCTGATTTCGGACCCAGCCAACCCTTCTAAAGGCTGGTTTCCAACTGGCGACGTTGCGACGATTGATGCCGATGGCTACATGCAAATTACTGATCGTAGTAAAGACGTCATTAAATCTGGCGGTGAATGGATTAGCACGATTGATTTAGAAAATCTCGCCATTGGGCACCCGGCAATTGCGAATGCCGCAGTCATCGGTGTTTTACACCCCAAATGGGATGAAAGGCCACTGCTGATCGCGGTTAAAAAGCCAGGTGCCGAAGTAACACCCGCGGAATTGATCGCATTTTACGAAGGTAAGATCGCTAAATGGTGGACACCCGACGATGTGCAATTCGTGGACGCAATTCCGTTGGGCGCGACAGGGAAAATTTTGAAAACGAAATTGCGAGAGCAGTTTAAGGATTACAAACTGCCCACTGCTTAATTTGTACTAAGTGCCAAGCAAAGCCCGCCGAACGTCGGGCTTTTTTGTATTGCCGTCCAACCAAATGGCGAAAAACGCTTCACTGAAGGCGCTATCGGCTACTTCGCCGGTGAGCTTGCCGTTGTGATAGAAACGTACACCCTTTGCGGGAATAGAAACGCCTAGCAGCCTGTCTCCAGATACAACCGAAGGAAACACCGACTTCAACGAAGTATTCCATCGATTTTGCGTCGCAGCGTTAGGGCTACGCAATCGAATCATTTCTTGCATCGATGTATCAACCAAGTCGTCACGCTTAACTGCCAAAGCATAAGTGATATCCAGTGCGAACGGCGCCTTTTCTTCGAGAGGGTTAGCTTTTTCTGCGCTCGACCAAAGCGTAGCGTCGTACACTTTAAATAGCAACACGCGGAGTGTTGCGGTACCGCGTTTTCGCCATGGAATTTGAGCGGCGATCTCTTCTAACTCTGAAGGAAAGCCTGCAGGGCGAGCACTGTTCGCAATGACGGTCGACGGCATGCCGTTGAGAAAACTGCTCAAAAATCCACCTACGGTGACGCCCCCCAAGCTGCGCAGGCTTGATCTTCGGGCTAAAGCGACGTCGGAACATTTTTTATGCAGCTCGGGTGTGGCGATTTTCACGGCGTAAGAATAACTTTCCCGGTCGTCTTTCGTGCCGCCAAATCTTTCATGGCTTGAGGCGCTTGGGCGAGCGGATATCGATGGTTAACAATGGGCTTTAAACGGCCTTGGGCTAATAAACTAAATAGGTCTTGAAATACACTTTGGGCGAATTTTGGCTCTTTTTGCGCCATTGCCCCCCAGAAGACCCCAGCGGCTGTAGCGGATTTAAGCAGCAATCGATTCAAAGGCATTGACGGGATAGTGCCACCTGCAAAGCCAACCACAATAAAGCGACCTCGCCAGGCAATCAACTTGAAGGCTTTTTCGGCGACATCGCCACCTACCATATCAATAATAATGTCTGCACCATTTGGGAATGCCGCTTTCACCTGATCGGCCCACTGCGGGTCTGCATAATCAAAAACGTCGGTTGCGCCGTGTTCCTTACAAATAGCTAATTTTTCAGCACCACCAGCTATTGCAATAATTTTCCCAGCACCCCAGGCTTTGGCTAGCTGAATTGCAGCTAACCCTACGCCACCAGCCGCAGCCGTCACCAAAACTGTTTCTCCCTCCTTTAAATGGCCTGAATCTCGCAAGGCAAGGTGGGCGGTTGGGTACACGATTGGCATAGTGGATGCCTCGGCCAAGTCTACAGAAGCAGGCAAGGGAGCGACTTGGCGTGCATCGGTGACTAAATATTCAGCATAGGCGCCAGTTTGAGTTTGCCCAGCGACCGGCATTCCAACCTTTAGAAGCACGCCATCCCCAACGGCGTCGATTACGCCAGAGAATTCAACACCCGGAGTAAAGGGGAAGGGCGGTTTTACCTGGTACTTACCTTCGATCATTAAGGTATCTAGGAAGTTCAGCGCAGCGGCCGCGACTTTGACTCGAACTTGTCCGGGCCCGGGGATAGGCATGGGCAAATCCACAAACGCCATCTCATCAGGATTGCACCACTGTGTAACTTGCCATGCCTTCATATAACCCTTGTTGTTTTATTGAAAAAGTTTCGGCTATTATCAAACAAAAGCGAAATAGCTTTTAGTACAAACAAAAAATACACAAGGAGACCTTATGATTTCGAAAACTTTTCGGCTCGCCAATGCGGCAGCTTTGGCATCAGCCGTAGTTTTAGGCTTTGCAACTACGTCAGCGTCCGCACAAACAGTAAAGATCGCCTTTATTGATCCACTTTCGGGCTCCTTCGCGCCTGTAGGTCAAAACCAATTACGCGCTTGGCAGACTGCTGCTGAGGTGGCCAATGCGGCGAACTGGGCTGGTGGCCCAAAATTTGAATTTGTTGGCTTCGACAACAAGGGTAGCCCACAAGAGAGCTTAACGGTACTTAAGCAAATCATCGATCAAGGTTTCCGGTACATCGCCCAAGGCAATGGCTCCGGTGCGGCTATCGCTCTATCGGATGCCGTTTCAAAACACAATGAGCGTAATCCTGGCAAAGAAATTGTGTTTTTAAACTACGCCGCAGTTGATCCTTCACTAACGAACGAGCGCTGCAGTTTCTGGCATTTCCGTTTAGATATTAACGCTGATATGAAAATGGAAGCTTTGACTGCTTTCATGCAAAAAGACACAAAAATCAAAAACGTTTATTTGATTAATCAGGACTATGCCTTCGGTAGATCTGTATCGAAAGCAGCAAAGGAATATTTGGCAATTAAGCGTCCCGATATCAAAATTGTGGGTGACGATTTCCATCCGCTCGGTCAGGTCAAAGACTTCGCTCCATATGTTGCGAAAATTAAGGCTGCCGGCGCCGATACGATTGTTACTGGCAACTGGGGGGCGGACCTTGCCTTAATGATTAAAGCCGCGAAGGATGCAAGCGTTGACGCGCGCTTTTTTACTTACTACGCCGGTACGACGGGAGTCCCAACGGCTATGGGCGCTGCAGGAGCGGATAAAGTCAGCATGGTTACCAACTGGCACCCCAATGTCGAGAAGTTCCCTGGCTCGAACTTGGTCGACAGTATGAAGGCCAAATTTAAAGATGACTACTACACGCTTCAGACGTACACCGGTTTACAAGTTTTGGCTGAGGCTATGAAGCGTTCGAAATCGACAGATCCAGTCAAAGTTGCCTTTGCAATGGAAGGTCTTAAAATTCCTAGTTTAACGGGCGAAATTGAAATGCGTGCTACTGATCACCAGTTGCAACAAAACGTTTACATCGCGACTTGGACAAAAACTGACGGTAAGACTGTTAAATACGACCAGGAAAATACTGGGTACGGCTGGAAAAGCAACGTCATGTTGCCTTCCTATGTGGCGGCTCAGCCAACTTCATGCCAAATGAAGCGGCCAGCAAAGCCAAATTAATTTGGCGAATCGATTGAAGTTTTAAATAAGTAATAACTGTCGATATGGACGCCTCTTAAAATTTAATTAAGAGGCGTCTTTTTTGTTAGGTTGTGATGTCACTCGAAGTAATTTCCCTATCCTTGCTCAATGGCTTGAGCTATGGCTTGCTACTGTTCTTGCTATCGTCAGGCCTGACTCTGATTTTTAGCATGATGGGTGTGCTCAATTTTGCACACGCATCTTTTTACATGTTTGGCGCGTTCTTCGCTTACCAAATCGTCAAGATTTTTAGTGGCGTATGGCCCGCTGGCGGCTTTTGGGTGGCTATTGTTGTTGCTCCATTACTCGTAGGTGCGCTCGGCGCAATTACTGAGAAGTATGGCCTTAGGCGTGTGCACAAATTTGGCCATGTGCCGGAGCTGCTTTTTACATTCGGCTTGTCTTACATCATGCTCGAAATCGTTCAGATTATTTGGGGCAGAGCGGCAGTGCCCTACCAAGTACCAACTGTACTTGACGGCCCGTTGTTTCAAATTTATGGCTCAACATTTCCTATCTATCGTGGCTTCATCATGTTAGTCGCGTGTTTGATGTTGGTTAGCTTGTACCTAGCGCTCACTCGAACGCGAATTGGCTTGGTAATTCAAGCCGCCTTAACTCACCCTGAAGCGGTAGAGTCCTTAGGTCACAACGTGCCGAAAATTTTTATGCTCGTGTTTGGTGGCGGTGCTGCGCTTGCTGGTTTGGCTGGTGCAATCGGTGGGCCGGCTTTTCAAACTGAACCAGGCATGGCGGCGGGGGTTGGCTCTATTATTTTCGTTGTTACGGTGGTCGGTGGGATGGGTTCACTCGCTGGGGCTTTTATCGCTTCACTGCTGATTGGAATTTTGCAAACCTTTGCGATTCAAGTTGATTCGTCAATTGCCAGCATTCTGACCAGCATAGGGATGACAGTCACCCAAGCAACACCTTTGTATAGCGTATGGTCATTAAAGGTATCGCAAGTCGCACCGGTTTTACCTTACTTGCTATTGGTATTAATCCTCATCTTCAGGCCCAAGGGTTTGATGGGCACCAGGGAGGGCTAAGCCATGATCAAGTTATTCTCAAAACTATTGCCCCATTGGGGGCCACGTGTAGGCCCTGCGGGCATGAACTTCGAACCTATGAATATTGGCCGAGGTTTAGTCTGGGGTCTTACAGCACTAATATTCCTGGTTCTGCCCCATATTTTTACAAAAGGTTTTGCAATTACATTGCTTTCACAAATGGGCATCATGATTATTTTTTGCCTGTCCTACAACATGTTGTTTGGACAAGGCGGGATGCTCTCTTTCGGCCACGCCGTCTACTCCGGCCTTGGCGCATTTTTCGCCATTCACGCGATGAACACCATTGGCACGGGTGGTTTTAATATTCCCATATCTCTTCTGCCATTAGTTGGCGGTATCTTTGGCGCGTTGTTTGGAGTTATCTTTGGGTATGTGACGACTAAAAAGTCGGGCACTCCGTTTGCCATGATTACGCTGGGCATTGGCGAGCTAGTATTTGCCTGTTCCCTCATGTTCCCATCGTTCTTCGGCGGCGAGGGCGGCATTACAGGTAACCGTACGGTTGGTGCGCCATTTATGGGATACAACTTCGGTTCAGGCATACAGGTTTATTACCTCATTTCGTTCTGGTGCTTTATTTCAATGATTGCTATGTATGCGTTTTCCCATACGCCTTTGGGCCGTATCAGTAATGCCGTACGCGACAATCCAGAGCGGGTAGAGTTCTTAGGTTACAACACGCAACGAGTTCGTTACTTGGTGGTAATCGCTTCAGCCTTCTTCGCGGGTATTGCAGGTGGCTTGCTGGCGGTCAATTTCGAAATTGTTTCTGCGGAAAATGTGCACGCCTCCCGATCTGGAGGTGTACTGCTGGCCACCTTTATCGGTGGTGCACTGTTTTTCTTCGGGCCAATTTTGGGCGCAATTGTGTTTATCTTCTTTGCAGTTGCACTTTCAGAATACACCAAGGCATGGCAGCTCTATCTTGGCGCTTTCTTTGTGCTCATGGTGATGTTTGCGCCGGGCGGATTGGCATCCTTAGTTCTCATGAATTTGCGGGTTGCGAAATATGGGCTGTTTAAGCGCTTGCGTGACCCATATGTGGGAGTGATCTTGAGCGGTCTACTGCTGCTATTAGGTGTCATCATGGTGCTGGAAATGGGTTATCACCTAACGCTGGAATCAGCAGGCGGCACAACCATGAAGCTCTTTGGCTTTACTGTCGACACGATCAAACCTGAAGTATGGATACTGGCTATTGGCACCCTGCTGGCTGGTGCGTTTAGCTTTAATGCCGCGCGCAAAAGCTTCGGTACTGAGTGGGGCGCAGCTCAAGAGATTATTGAGGAACAAATTAAGCGCGAGGTGAAGCTATGAGTTTCTCTAGCAATGCGGCCTCAGCACTCACTCTAAAAGATGTGAAAAAGGCCTTTGGCAAAACAGAAATTATTCGCGGTGTAAATCTCGATATCAAAGCGGGCGAACGCCATGCGGTGATCGGGCCAAACGGTGCGGGTAAATCGACACTTTTTAATTTGATTTCTGGTCGCTTCGGTTTGAGTAGCGGCGAGATTGCTTTAAATGGCCAATCAATTGTTGGTTTGAGACCATTCGAGATTAATCGCAAAGGGTTATCGCGGAGCTTTCAGATCACTAACATTTTCCCTAAATT
>JAYWIG010000211.1:0-2993 GCA_043789035.1 Betaproteobacteria bacterium | reverse complement strand
GATCGCATTCACATTGAAGTTTTAAATGGCGAAGGCCATTCAATTTTTGGTGCAATCGATCAACAGGTGAGCATCGCTTAAACATTTTGCTATTGATTAAAAAACTTACGGAGAAATTTTCTTGTCGATTTCGTTAAAAGATAAAGTCGCCATCGTGACCGGTGCGGGCGGTGGTTTAGGTAGACAACACGCGCTGGCCCTTGCAGCCAGAGGCGCCAAAGTTGTTGTGAATGATTTCGGCGGGGCCCGCGATGGCACAGGTGGTTCAGATACGGCAGCGCAAATCGTTGTGAATGAAATTATTGCTGCCGGTGGACAAGCGATGGCTAACGCAGCATCCGTCAACGATGCGGCGGCCGTCAAAGAAATGGTCGACGCAACGATGGCCAAATGGGGTCGAGTCGACATCTTAGTCAATAACGCCGGCATCTTGCGCGACAAAAGTTTTACGAAAATGGAGCTCGACGACTTTCGATTGGTGATGGAGGTGCATCTCATGGGCGCGGTAATTTGTTGCAAAGCCGTGTGGGACATTATGCGAGCACAAAATTTTGGTCGTATCGTGATGACGACTTCATCATCGGGCCTTTACGGAAATTTTGGCCAGAGTAATTATTCAGCCGCCAAGATGGCATTGGTCGGTTTGATGCAGACCTTGTCGATTGAGGGAGCAAAAAACAATATCCGTGTTAACTGCCTAGCACCTACGGCAGCAACCCGTATGACTGAAGGTTTGCTATCAGACACCATGCTTGCCGCACTAAAGCCGGAAGCGGTAACCCCCGCAGTGGTATTCATGGCAAGTGATGACGCGCCAAATCGAAAAATTATTTGTGCCGGCGCGGGGTCTTTTGAGACTGCAAACATCACCCTTACTCAAGGGGTCTTTGTTGGCACGCATGCCAATGCAGCGGATGATCTATTAGCAAGCTTTATTGAAGTATGCGACCGTGATGACGAGATTGTTCCGCAATCGGGTTCGGAGCAAGGGATGTTTGAGCTACGTAATGTGAAAAATGCGTTGAACAATGCGTTGAACAATGCGCCTAGCAATGCGCAGTAGTAAACAAGAGAAAGTAGTGTGAGATGAAGAAGACACAAACGTCATCGGGTGGTTCCACGGTCGGTTCGCTAGCCGCTGATTTCTCAAAAAAAGTCGCGCAAAGCATGGCTTCGTCGGCAGCAACCGCGACGGCCAAAACTGTACTGGGCAAAGACAATTTCAACTTTCTCTCAGGGGCTTTAAACAACGTGATGACAGATCCATTTGAATTCCTCAAAAAATCTTGGGCGGGAATTAACTCCTTACCAAAAAGTGTCACCCCTACTTTCGATATTGAGGAGCTCGACAAGCGTATTACCGATATGAAAGCGGTCGAGAACTGGTTGCAACTCAATCTTTCGATGCTGCAAGGCACGATTAAGACCATGGAAATTCAGCGCGGTACATTAGCGACGCTCAAAGATCTCGGGCAAAGCCTCACACCGCAAACCGCTACGGTTTTGGCAAAAGATTTGGCCGGTGGTATTCAGCAAGCGGCCGCCGCACAAAATGCTGCAGCCTGGTGGGAGTTGCTGCAAAACCAGTTTAATCAAGTGACTCAAGCAGCCGCAGCCAGTTTGAAGCCGGTGTCCGACACGATGGTCAAAACAGCAGGCGGTGTTGCCAGCAGTGTGGCAAAACGAGTGGTGAAAAAGGCTACAGGAACGAAACCTAAGGCAAGGCCAACCAAGACGATCTCGACAAAAAGCCGCGCCCGTAGCAAGGCAAGCACTTGAAGTTTCGAGTTGGCCACGCCACCCATCATCAATGGCAAATGGCTTGCGAATTAGCGTTGACGCAAGTTGAAGGCTTGAAACAGCAAACTGGCTTCACCCCAGATTCCACCTTGGGGTTTGTTTATTTGACCGAAGCACTAGCCGCACATGGCGGCGAGGTATTGAAGCTTTTAAAAGAACGAACCGGCGTCGATGATTGGGTGGGTGCCGTGGGAATGGGTATATGCGCAACCGGTGCCGAATACTTTAACGAGCCCGCGGTAGCCATTATGCTCACTGACTTGCCGGTGAATCAGTACCAAATTTTTTCAGGCCGAAGGCGTGCGCCTAAACTCGATGAACGTACCAGCACTGGGGAGCAACTGAGCTATACCGCCGTCGTGCACGCGGACCCGGCAACCGGCGACATTCAAGAACTCATTAATGATATGGCCGATAGAACTCAAACAGGTTTGCTGTTTGGTGGCATCACTAGCGGGAAAGCGTCTATCGGGCAATTTGCAGCTGAACCAGTTAATGGTGGCATTTCTGGCGCCGTGTTTTCAAGCGGTATTAAGGTACTCACAAAAATTACCCAAGGCTGCTCTCCGCTTGGCAAAGAGCATTCGGTGGAGAGTGCCGAAGGACATTATTTGCGAAGCTTCGACAGTGGCCCTGCGCTTGATGTTTTGTTGAAAGATTTGGGCATTCAAGAGCAGGAACGCACTTCCCGCAATGGCGATGAAATTCTGAAATCGATCAGCGAGTCTCGCTTGCATAAAGGTTTGTTAATTGGTGTTTCACCGAAAAGTGAAAGCAAATCGAATAGCTTTGGTTTTGGCGATTATGTGGTTCGACACATCGTTGGAATTGATCCGATTAACCGAATTGTTGCGGTGGCTGACCATATTCATGAGGGTGACAAGGCCGTGTTTTGTACTCGCGATGCCCACGCCGCTAGAAAAGACTTGATTCGCATTTGCACAGAGCTTCGCAGCGAAGCCGAAGAAGAAGGCTTGGAGATACAAGGCGCCCTTTACTTTTCATGCGTCGCGCGGGGAGAAAACACTTTTGGTGAACAGGGCGCCGAGTTGGGCATCATTCAACACAACTTAGGTGATGTGCCACTGACAGGTTTTTATGCGAATGGCGAAATTGGCCGCAATAAACTCTATGGCTACACTGGGGTGCTAACGCTATTCGTCAAATAACTTTCATTCGAAAGTTATGCATCA
>JAYWIG010000210.1:0-2994 GCA_043789035.1 Betaproteobacteria bacterium | reverse complement strand
CATTCTCGCTTGCAGCTATACAGGCAGCAATCCTTACGCGAGTAACCCGATCTTCTATGCTAGAAGTGTTGCGAGAAGATTTTGTGCGCACGGCCCGTGCCAAAGGTTTATCAAAGCGTGCGGTGCTCTGGAAGCATGTTTTACGCAACGCCATGATTCCGGTACTCACCGTCATGGGTCTGCAATTTGGCAATCTCATCACC
The DNA here is from genome assembly GCA_043789035.1 of Betaproteobacteria bacterium. Taxonomy (GTDB): domain Bacteria; phylum Pseudomonadota; class Gammaproteobacteria; order Burkholderiales; family Burkholderiaceae_E; genus JAYWIG01. The sequence continues at coordinate 2,791 of JAYWIG010000210.1, read as the reverse complement.
GGTGCCATCGTCGTCGAGAATGTGTTTGTACTGCCCGGCATTGGTCGCTTGGTATTTCAGGCAATTGCAAATCGAGATTTGATTGTTGTCCGAGATGTGGTGATGTTACTAGCTGCAACTGTTATCTTGATTAGCTTTATTGTCGATGTGCTGTATGCGCTAATTGACCCTAGACTGAAGGCTTCTGATGTCTAATCACAATCAATTTGGCAGGCGCGCAATCCGTCATCCGAGTTTTGTCATCGGTAGCGCTTTGGTTTGCGTATTGATATTGGCAGCGTCGATATCCATTTTTTGGTCGCCATGGCCACCTGCCGATATCGACATTCCAAACAAACTAGCTCAACCTAGCCGCGCACATTGGTTTGGCACAGACAGCCTCGGCAGGGATATTGCTTCGCAGTTATTGGTAGGCAGCCAAAATTCAATTATTGTGGGTGTTATCGCCGTTGGAATTGGCCTATCCTTAGGTGTAACCCTCGGTTTATGGGCAGCGGCAAAGGGCGGCTGGTTAGAAGAGTTCATCATGCGAGCCGCAGATTTTGCATTTGCCTTTCCAGCCCTACTCCTGGCGATTATTCTTACGGCAATTTATGGTCCAGGTTTAGTGATTAGCATTATTGCCATAGGCATTTTTAACATTCCGGTGTTTGCAAGAATTACCCGAGGTGCTGCCAAATCAATATGGGCGCGCGAATTCATTATCGCCGCAAGGGCAGCAGGCAAAGGTAACTTCAAAATTACGTTCGATCATGTACTGCCCAATATCGCTAGCGCGCTCATCGTGCAAGCAACAGTTCAGTTTGCCATTGCAATACTCGCCGAAGCCGCACTTTCCTATTTGGGCCTTGGCACGCAACCGCCCAACCCCAGCTGGGGTCGCATGTTGAACGAAGCACAAACACAGCTTTTTCAAGCTCCAATGTTGTCGGTTTATCCAGGTGTTGCAATCGCCTTAGCTGTTCTTGGCTTAAATCTTATAGGCGATGGTTTACGCGATTTACTCGATCCTCGATTGGCTAGAGGCCGATAAGATGAGTGACACTGCTGCATTATTAAACGTTAAAAACCTTCGCGTCTCCTTACAAACAGCCAACGGGAGGGCTGATGCGTTAAGAGGCCTTTCATTTCGAATGCAAGCTGGCCAAACATTGGGATTGATCGGCGAAAGCGGTTGTGGCAAATCACTTACTGCGCTCGCCATCATGGGCCTGCTTCCGGAAAGATCAATTACAACTGGCTCAATCTCGTTCAAAGGCTCAGAACTTGTCAGCGCCTCAGACGCTGATCTAAGAAAAATTCGTGGCGCACGCATCGCAATGATTTTTCAAGAACCGATGACCGCGCTTAATCCTCTGCATAGCATTGCAAAGCAAATTGCAGAACCCCTAATGCTCCATCAAAACGTTACAGGTGCGCAAGCGCGATCACGAGCGTTGGAGTTGCTGGAGCGGGTACAACTTCCTGGAGCTAAAGAGCGTTTAGGTGCCTATCCCCACCAGCTATCAGGTGGGCAACGGCAACGCGTCATGATCGCAATGGCCCTTGCTTGTAGCCCTGATTTGCTTATTGCCGATGAACCCACAACCGCACTTGACGTTACCATTCAAAAAGAGGTTCTGCAACTTATTCGAAATCTTGTTAATGAAGAAGGTATGGGCTTGCTGCTCATTAGTCACAACCTTGGGCTTATGCAAGATCAGGTTGAAAAAGTCATGGTGATGTATGGCGGCAACATCATCGAAAGTGCAAAAACCAGCGATCTTTTTTCACATCACAAACACCCCTACACACAAGGTTTGTTTGCTTCACGCCCTCGAATGGGGTTAGCTAGAGGCACTCGACTGGCAACTATTCCTGGGTCGGTGCCCCAGCTAAAAGATTTACCCCCAGGCTGTGCGTTTGGAGATCGATGTGCCAAGGTCATGGCGGAGTGCCGAACGGCCATGCCAGCTTTGAAAACGGTTAGCGATAATCATATGGTGCGTTGTCAATTGTTTTGAGTTGGATCTTAGTAGCATTCATTTTAAATCTCCCGTCGGGTTATGATTGATTCAACATGAGTTCCATACTTCTAAAAGTTCAAGGTTTAAGCAAAACCTATTCCCTGCCAAAGCAAACCCTGTTAGGTAGCACCGGTTCGCTCGTTGCGCTATCGAACGTTAACTTCAGCTTGCAGGCCGGTAAAAGCCTAGGCATCGTGGGTGAGTCAGGTTCAGGTAAATCGACGCTTGCTCGGTTAGTGATGGCACTCGATGTACCCACCGAAGGCGAGGTGCTTTTTCAGGGGCAGAACCTTCACAAGCTTGCAGCTACTGAACTCAAAACGGCCCGCGCCAATTTTCAAATGGTGTTTCAAGATCCCTACGGCTCTTTAGACCCTCGCCAGAAAATCGATGTAATTGTCGCCGAACCAATCGAAGCCGATGCCAGTTTAAACAAAAGTAATCGACGAGAAAGAGCGTCGGCCGCACTCACAGAAGTTGGCTTAAGCAGCGCCGATCTCGATAAATACCCCCATGAATTTTCTGGCGGACAACGACAACGAATTGCGCTGGCTCGCGCCCTCATTACACGGCCCGCATTAATCGTCGCGGATGAGCCGGTTAGTGCTCTGGACGTCTCAGTACAAGCGCAAGTACTAAACTTAATGCAAGATTTGCAAGAGCGATTAGGGGTAAGCTTTCTATTCATCAGCCATGATCTGGCGGTAGTAAACTTAATCTGCGATGATGTGATCGTTCTTAAAGATGGCATAGCAATTGAGCAAGGTACGACTGCCAGCCTATTT
>JAYWIG010000209.1:0-2996 GCA_043789035.1 Betaproteobacteria bacterium | reverse complement strand
TGGTCAGCGCAATGTACTTAGCTGCGATTGGCTCCGGTCTCATCGGGGGGCACTATGTTCGACAATTCGGTGCGCTGCGCTTAAGCCAAGTGGCGATGCTTTTATTGGTGTTCGGTTTATTGCTTGCCACTATCGAAACCGCGCCTGGATTTCCCCTTTTGTTGATGTTGGCGACGCTTTCCATCGGTATCGGTTATGGCTTAACTAATCCGACTTCCGCGCAAGTACTTAGCCAACATGCATCGGAGCAACATCGTGGCTTGATTTTTTCGATCAAACAAACCGGTGTGCCCATTGGTGTCGCGCTCGCGGGTTTGCTGATTCCGATGTTTCTTGGTTGGTTTTCTTGGCGTGGTGCTGTCGTGGCCGTCAGTGTTGTGATTGCTTTCGAATTATTTTTTCTCGCTGCATATCGCAAGCGGTTTGATCGTGGTTTGCAAGCAGTAAAACTTGATTGGACAACGCTGTTGATACACCCACTCAGGCGCGTGCTCAATGATCCACCGCTGCGCAGTCTAGCGATCTGTTCGGGTTGCTACTCAGGCATGCAGGTTTGCTTTCTAACCTTTCTAGTATCGGACTTAACGCTTGAACGGGGTTTTACATTAACGGCTGCGGCAGGTGCGTTGGCGACAGCTCAGATTACTAGCATCGCCGCTCGGCCATTCTGGGGCGTGATTGCAGATCGGTATGTTGCACCTCAAAAATTACTCGGTTTGCTTGGAGTTGCTATGGCCGCGACGCTTGCTTTACTTGGCATGCTATCGACAAATGCTTCGCACTTTCTCGTGATCGCGACCGCAATGTTGGTCGCAGCGACGGTTGTTGGCTGGAATGGCGTTTTCTTTGCGGGTATCGCGCAGAAGGTGCCTTCTCATGAAATTGCAATGGTCATTGGCGGTACGCAGTTTGTCACTTTCGCTGGTGCGATGATAAGCCCACTGATTTTTGCGGCGTGCGTAACCGCGCTGCAAAGCTACTCCAAAACCTACGCGCTTTTTTCCATAGCCCCACTTGCAATGGGAGTGTGGTTATTGATTACGGAGAGGCCGTCCTTAGCGCCTATCAAAGCAAAAAATGATGCCCTTTAATGAGGGTGTTACGCACTGGCCACACGGGGCACAGCATTTGCACTACCTCCATCAAACTTAACCACTCGGCAATCGGATCGTTTTCAGCCATATCGCCTAGCGGTAGTTCAAAAGGCAATCCGGCTTCGCCCGCTAACACTGCACTCGCAATTGGGAGGGTGATCGCCGATACCGGGTCTGCGTTGTTTCTATACGATGAGTTCATCGAGAAGTTCTGATTTGTTAAATAGGAAAAAGTATTTAGCCCTTCAACGCTAATGATACGAATACGGCCCATCGGCGACTCGCGCTCAGATGCCTGCGACAGCAAGCGACGCGCCAAGGGACGGTGAGCATAAAGTAAATCCAACCCCTGCGTTGCTCGCACATAGTTGGCTGCATCTTCACTACGGTATACGCACTGGTAGCCTACAGCTAAGTTAGACATGACTAATGAGTGAAGTGGTAAGTCTGCTTGATCATAGGATCCGCGTCGGCGTGGTTTACGCATAAGCTTATGCACCATGACTAAGCTCAAACGAGTTAGTGGATTACGAGCTCTATGCTACAAGTTTGAGGCTAGCCTTGTCGCAGGTCTGAAATTGCGCAGACCCTCCAAGTCAAGCACCTCAATACGGCCATAGCGCACACCAAGAATTCCCGCTTGCTCCATTAGCTTGACTGCCTTATTGACGGTTTGACGAGACACCCCAGACAGATAGGCAATTTCTTGCTGAGACAAATCCAGTTGTGAGCCCACGCCAGGGTAAAGAACCGGATTGAAAAGCCAAGAAAGGCAACGAGCAACTCGGGTTTCAGCCGCTTCGAGCCGCTCAGCTTCCATGACAGAAAGAACTTGAGCCAGACGCTCATTGAGTTGCTCAATGATAAAGCGGTTAAACCCAGGGCTGACATCCAGCAGCCATGTAAAGGTACTCCGCGGTACCAAAGCAATTCGGGTTTCACGCATGGCTACACCGTCAAAATCCCATGTTGCTGATCGAAGCACCGCCCCTTCACCGAACCAAGCACCAGCGGCCAGACCCGTGAATGTCGAAGTTCGCCCTTCCTGGGAGACGACGCTGATCTTCACCAAGCCATCCATGACGCCCTTCCAGTATTCGACCCGGCAGCCGATTTGGCAGGCGGCATTACCTTTACTCAGCCGTCGCTCTCGAACATCTGCCTGCACGCGCTGGCTTTGGGCTGGTGTCAACAGTTTCCCCCATTCGGTTTGCATCACAAACTCAGCCGCACTGACTTGTGAATTAGATTTCGTCGTCATTGTCTCAAGTTGCCAAGGTTAATTTGCAATTGTCTTTTTTGCTACATTTTAAATGAACTGAATTGAATACACTTCACCCCCACTAAGAGTTGAGCTGTTTGTAGGTCGCTCTTTGTATAAAAATACTGGATTAGACAGGCTTGCTCAAGAGCCGGAAAGAGGTGGATGGAGACGATTAATCAGCAATTGGATACTTTTCCAAAATTGCTTCAGCATCACGCGATGGTGAGACCAAACAAGCCGGCAATCCGTGAAAAAAGTAAGGGTATTTGGCAAACTCAAACCTGGAAAGAGTTTAGCGACACGGTGTATTCCTTGGCCGGCGGGCTGGCCTCCCAAGGATTTAAGCGCGGCGACCATTTGGTGCTGGTGGCCGACAACCGGCCCCGCTTTTACGCTGCAATGTGTGCCACCCAGTTACTCGGTGGCGTTGCTATGCCACTTTACCAGGATGCAATTCCAGCGGAGATGGTGCTACCCATTCAAAATGCCGAGGCAACCCATGTGTTTGCCCAAGACCAAGAGCAGGTTGATAAGATTCTTGAAATTTTGCCCCAGTGTCCGACAGTCAAGCACATTATTTATGACGAAGACCGAGGCCTACGGCGCTATACCCAGCCTGAACTGAGCAACTTTGTTGA
>JAYWIG010000208.1:0-10722 GCA_043789035.1 Betaproteobacteria bacterium | reverse complement strand
TATTCGTAAGGCGGGGGGAATCCGCCGCCGATCAGCTTAATCTCAGGTGCAAGCTGGGAAGGCTCTGCTGCTCAAATTGTGTTTCCCAAATTTCACCGGCGGCAATTGGCATGGCATCTGTCATCGTACCGGTAGTAACAATAGCGCCCGGCAGTAACTTTTGTCCGCGTTTAATGAGTTCGGAGAGTAGATGACACAAGGCTAGTAATGGGCTATCGAGGACATTGCTGCCGCGCCCGGTAGCAACCGCTTGATCATTGCATCGAAGGGTTACCTTTAGCGCAGCAAGCCATTGATTAAAGGCAACGGCATTTCGAGTAAGGCCCGCGATATTGAGCTTGGAGCCAATAAGAAGTTGTGAGTGTAGGCCTTGTGCGGCACAGGCTTCAGCGGCCGTAAACTTCCAATGTGGAAAAGGGCTCTGAACAATCTCAAAGCCATGGGCCACCCATTCAAGCGCAGCAAAAACATCATCCATGCTGCTTGAGGCCGGTACAAGGCCTTCTCTAAAGCCCAAAATAATTTCAGGTTCTAAGCGCGGTTCACAAACGCGTTTAAGACGAATATCAAATTCATTTGTGGGTGAATGAACGACGGTTTCACGGAATACTGGAGCCCATACCGGATGGCTCACGTTGTACATTGGCCAAATGTTTCTATTAGTGAAACCGATTTTCATGCCCACGGGTTGCTCGCCTCGAACAATACGCATTTCTACGCATCGTTTTTGTAAGCTTTCCGCTTCTGCAAGATCTGATAGACCTAGGAATTTTGCTCGGTCAATCGATCTACCTTCGTCGTAGGCCTCAAGCAAATCCATTGCCGATAAAGTTTCTCTTGGCGCGGTGGTCGTTTCTACCATGTTGCTTCTCCTGAAGTTTTGCTTACTCTGGCTTGACGTTCGGCTTCGAGTAAATTTCGAACGTCGTCTCGCCCTTGGGTCACCATGGCACGAATCTTTTCGGTATCGCCAATATGCGGTAATTGTTGCGCAAAGAAGTTTGCATCATGTTCTTTAAATAAATGGACTTGGCGTTTAGCCATGTAGCGACTATCGCCGAGCGCTTCAAGCGTAAGTTCTCCTGCCATCAATGCAGAGCCTAAGGTTTCGCGAATAACTTCAACGCCAAGTTTAGCTAATGCGAAGGCATCGGTTCGACCCTTTGCACGCGCGATAATTTTTACATTTGGGTGGTGCTCAACGACATACTTTGCAATGGTGTGAGCGGCTTCAACGTCATTAATAGCAATGATAAAGACTTGGGCTTGATCAATGCCGGCCTGTTCTAGAACATCAATTCGACCGGCATCGCCATAGTAGGTACGCCAACCAAAGTTTCGAATAAGTTCGATTTGAGCAGGGTCGTGATCGACGACGGTAACTCCTACTTGGCGGCCGACTAATAGACGCAAAACGATCTGCCCAAAGCGGCCAGCGCCGGCGATGATGACACGATTTTTCTCTGTAATCTCATCAGATTTTTCTGGTCGTGTTGATTGGTTATAACGTGGCAAGAGTACTTTTTCATACAGCACGAAAAGCAACGGCGTTGTCAGCATTGAAAGTGCAACGACTGCATTGCAAAGTGCAGCTTGTTCGGCATTGAATATGTTGAGGCTTGCCGCTTGGCTAAGCAACACGAAAGCAAATTCACCCACCGCCGATATTGAAAAACCAAATACCCAAGTGTCTTGCTTACATAGCTTAAAGAGCCAGGCTAAGCCGGTGAGTACGACAAGTTTTAAAGCAACGACAGCGATTGCTAAGGCGATGACGAGTAGTGGGTTTTTAATCACTAATCCCACGTTAATAGCCATGCCGACTGCCATAAAGAACAAGCCTAGTAGTAAGCCTTTGAAAGGTTCGATATCGACTTCGAGCTCCATCCGATACTCAGAATCAGCTAGCAAAATACCTGCGATAAAACTTCCGAGCGCCATAGAAAGGCCAACTCGTTGCGTGAGCAACGCGCTACCAACAATCAGGAATAGAGCAAAGGCAATAAATATTTCTCGCATACCGGTTGCGGCGATCCAGCGTAAAAGTGGGCGCAGCAAAAAGCGACCAATGATGACTAAGCCAGCGATCAAACCTATAGCAAGGCCTACTTGTTCCCAAGAAAATGCTTGTGCCGCACCATCGGCTTTTTCCGGTGCAAGTGCTGCCAATACCAATAGCGAAGGGATGACGGCCAGATCTTGAAATAGCGCCACTGAGAATGCGGCCTTACCAGCGGTCGTGTCGGTGAGGTTTCTTTCGTCTAGCATTTGCAATGCAATGGCGGTTGATGACATTGACGCAGCCATTCCGACTACTAGCGCTATTGCCCAGCTTATGCTTTGGAAGCCGAAAAGATTACCACCGATTTTGGTGACGATGGCAACGACTGCTGTTGTGACCACAACTTGGAGTAAGCCTAAGCCAAAGATTTGTCGCCTCAATTGCCAAAGTCGTTTAGGTTCAAGCTCCAAGCCTACTAAGAATAGTAAAAGGACAATTCCTAGCTCGCTTACCTGCAATACAGATTCTGTATCGGTAATGAGTTTCAAGCCCCAAGGCCCGATAACAACGCCGGCAATAAGGTAGCCCAGTACAGAGCCAAGACCAAAGCGTTTGAAGATGGGTACCGCGACGATCGCTGCGCCAAAGTACACCAGTGCTTGAATGAACATTTGATCGTTATGCATATAGAACTTTATTTGAGAGATTCAAGCCATTGAAGGTAGAGCGTGGCATGAGCCTGCAATTGCGCATCAGTCTGTTTATCGGCGCCGAAAAGTAAAAATGGTTGTCGCCACCTAGTATGGCAAAGAGCTGCAGTTTTCTCTAACGGTAGTAACAATTGCTCCATACCCATGCGGGTTTCGTCGGTGTAGTTGTCTTGCTCGCCGCCGGTGCTAATGGCATGAGCCCAGCATTTGCCTTTGAGAGCAACACCGTTTTTTCCGTATGCCCAGCCGGAGGTGAGGGTGCTATCAATCCACTCCTTTAAAAGTGAAGGAACGCTGTACCAATAAAAGGGGTGCTGCAAAATCACAATATCTGCCTTTTCTAAGGCAGCCTGTTCCGCCGGAACGTCAATGTAGCTGTGGGGGTAACGATGGTAAAGATCATGAACGACGATATTGGGAAGCGATTTAGCGGCCATTAAAAGTGCTTTATTGGCCCGTGAATGACGAATATTAGGATGTGCCAACACAAGGAGTAGATTGGGTAAATGGGTAGATTTCTCAGAATTCATGGCGACAGATTGTTGGCGGTTTGTTTCTTTTTTCACATAAACAGGTAAAAAAGTGCGGCGTTTGTCGGAAGTAAGGGCTGTCGTGACTTTTTTATGCTGAAAAGTTACCACGAATATGTCAATGTCACGCCCCTGACGTTGGTAAATACTTTAAATTACCAAAATCATCGGTTTCTATATTGAGCGACGGCGCTCAGAATAGAATGAGGGTTTTCCCTATAATTCGCGGCGAAGCCGCTATTAGATATTTTGTTGGAGACTGTATGAATCACCCGTACGCAACCCAGGCCGTGGCCAATAGTGCCCGAGTACCCGCTTTTGTAAAGCACCAAGGCTTGATCGACTGGGTGATGTCAGTCGCCGCACTTACAGAGCCGAGCAATATTGTCTGGGCCGATGGCTCGGATGCTGAGTACAACCGCCTTTGCGCCGAAATGGTGGCAGCGGGCACGATGAAAAAGCTTAATGCGGAAAAGCGCCCGAATTCGTATTTAGCTTTGTCCGATCCTTCAGATGTCGCCCGCGTTGAAGACCGCACCTTTATTTGCAGTCAAAACCAAGAAGAGGCTGGCCCAACAAATAATTGGGTTGACCCTAAAGAGATGCGCGTCACCATGGACGGCCTCTTTAAAGGCTCGATGCACGGCCGCACAATGTACGTCGTGCCGTTCAGTATGGGCCCGCTAGGCTCACCGATTGCGCAAATTGGTATTGAGCTAAGCGATTCTGCTTATGTCGTCGTAAACATGAAGCTGATGACCCGTATGGGCCAGGCTGTATACGATGTATTAGGTACCGATGGCGAGTATGTACCATGTGTTCACACGGTTGGTGCCCCGTTAAAGGCAGGTCAAAAGGATGTGCCATGGCCCTGCAACCCGGATACTAAATATATTGTTCATTACCCTGAAACTCGTGAGATCTGGTCTTATGGCTCAGGTTACGGTGGAAATGCGTTGTTGGGTAAGAAGTGTCTAGCCTTGCGTATCGCTTCGGCGATGGGTAAGCAAGATGCTGATGCGGGTGGCATGGGCTGGTTGGCTGAGCATATGTTGATTCTTGGTGTTGAAGCGCCGACTGGTAAGAAATACCATGTTGCGGCTGCATTCCCTTCAGCATGCGGCAAAACAAACTTTGCGATGATGATTCCACCAGCGACGTTCGGCGGTTGGAAAGTCACAACGATTGGCGATGATATTGCGTGGATTAAGCCAGGTAAGGATGGTCGCTTGTACGCGATCAACCCAGAAGCAGGTTATTTCGGCGTAGCCCCCGGCACCAACGAGAAAACCAATCCGAATTGCATGGCGTCTCTCAAAGACAATACGATTTTCACCAATGTTGCGTTGACTGACGATGGTGATGTTTGGTGGGAAGGCATGGGCCCGGCTCCGGCACATGCTATCGATTGGCAAGGTAAATCCTGGACACCAGAAGATGGCAAAAATGGCCGTAAAGCCGCCCACGCCAATGCACGATTTACTTTAGCAGCGACGCAAAACCCTGCGCTTGATTCCGAGTGGGATAACCCAGCCGGTGTAGCGATTGATGCCTTTATTTTCGGAGGCCGTCGTTCGACCACAGTGCCGTTAGTGACTGAAGCTCGTAACTGGGTCGAGGGTGTTTACATGGCAGCAACCATGGGCTCAGAAACTACTGCCGCTGCGTTTGGCAAGCAGGGTGTGGTTCGTCGTGACCCATTCGCGATGATTCCTTTCTGCGGTTACAACATGAGCGACTACTTCGGTCATTGGTTGCAGTTGGGTGACAAGCTTGCGAAAACCAATGCCACTTTGCCTAAATTTTTCTGCGTCAATTGGTTCCGCACCGATGCAGAAGGTAAGTTTGTTTGGCCTGGTTTTGGCGACAATATGCGTGTGTTGAAGTGGATGATCGATCGCATTGAGGGCACTGGCAAAGGTGTTGAGCATGTGTTTGGTACAACCCCTGAGTATGGTGACATCAATTGGACTGGGTTGAACTTCACCCAGAGTCAATTTGATAACATCACATCGATTGATAAAGCGGCTTGGTTGCAAGAGTTGAAATTGCATACTGAGCTCTTTGACAAGCTGGCATACCACTTACCTGAGCAATTACAGGCTGTAAAGAAAGCCTTGGAAGCTAGGCTTGCCGCTTAAATTTTCTGTGCTGCGCATCCTTAAGTTGTTTCGATGAAATTGCAGGTTCTGTCGGACCTGCACTTCGAAGTCAATCGCGAGTTTGCCCCTGTCATTCATCCGGAGTGCGATGTCTTGGTGCTCGCTGGTGATATTGGTATAGCCGGCCGAGGCCATTTCAAAACTGGTTTAGCGCGGGTTTCTGAGGCTGTGCGACGTGTACAAGAAACTTCTCCAGCCGCTGCACGTCATGTGTTGTTTATTCCCGGTAATCATGAATACGATCGACAAGATTGGGACTTCGCTCATGCGGAAATTCGAACTCTTTGCGCATCCGCAGGGTTTCGATTTTTCGATCATTGTGATGAAGTTATTGAAGGTGTTCGATTCTTGGGCGTTACCTTGTGGTCAGATTTCGACTTGCTTGGCATTGAGGAGCGTGATAAAGCCATGCGTAGTGCGAGTCGCTATTTAATGTCCACAGGTACGTCCAGAGCGGGTAATCCGTTTCGCGCTGATGCAGTGCGTGAGTTGGGTGTCGAGAATTACCAATGGCTTGAAGGTCGGTTAAATGATAGCGCAAGCGCATGCGATAAGACCATTGTTATTACGCACTTTGCGCCGAGTAAATTATCTGCCGACCCTCGTTATGGCCTAGTGCCAGCGACGGCATCTTTCTGTAATGATTTTGAACATTTGTTACCAAAAGCGAACTTGTGGATTCATGGTCACCTTCATCATTGTGTGGACTATGTGCAGTTTGGTTGCAGAGTGCTGAGTAACCCTTTAGGCTATGCTAAAAAGGGCGAGCAGGATGCCTTTAATCCCTGCTCAGTGATTGAAATTGTCTGATTGAAATCTAATGAGCATGATTAAACCAATACTAACCCCTGACGAATCGCGCATTGTTGAGATGGCCTGGGAAGACAGAACCTCTTTTGATGCTATTGAGCGTCTTTACGGAGTGGGTGAAGGGCAGGTTATTGAACTTATGCGGCGTGCAATGAAACGTTCGAGCTTTAAGATGTGGAGAGAGCGCGTAACTGGGCGCGCAACTAAACATGACGCTAAGCGCAGCGATGAAGTGGTGCGCCATAAAGCGAGCCATCGAAGGCACCCGGGGTTGTAGTTACTTGGCTTAGTCAATCAGTGTGGTTCATGGCGTATTGAATTGCGGCCATTAAGCTTGCCTCGCTAGCTATCCCTTTACCCGCGATGTCGTTGGCCGTACCATGATCTGGGCTAGTTCTCATAAACGGTAACCCTAAGGTTACATTCACGCCATGCTCAATACCTAGGTACTTCACAGGGATTAAACCTTGGTCGTGATACATCGCGATCACAACATCAAACTCCTTGAAACCTCGGGCACGCATGTAGATGGTGTCCGGTGCGAATGGGCCGTTGGCGTCAATGCCTTGGGCTCTCGCTTGAGCGATGGCTGGGGCAATCACTTCGATTTCTTCGTTGCCGAAAAGGCCAGTTTCGCCAGCATGAGGGTTTAGACCTGCAACCGCAATTCTTGGCTTTGAGATACCTTGTGCGTTTAGGCCTTTGTGAGTGATGGCTATGGTTTCGAGCAGGTTTTCGAAGGTTATTAAATCCAGTGCTTTTCTTAGTGATACATGGATAGAAAGCAGAACCGTTCGTAACTCTTTATTGGCCAGCATCATGCGCACTGGTATGGTTGAGTTAGCCTTTTTTGATGCTAACTCTGCTAGCAGTTCTGTATGGCCGGGGAAGTCATGCCCGGCTAAATGTAATGCTTTTTTCGATAAAGGTGCAGTGATGAGGCTCTTCGCTTTTCCTTCTTGAATCAAAGTTACAGCTTTAATAATTGCATCGAAAGCAGATTGACCGCCTTGTGCGCAGACTGCGCCAAAGGGCGCTGCGTCGATTGAGACGAATGGGCCCGCTTGGATAACTTCGATGCCGAGAGCTTCACAACTTGAATCGAACAGCCCAGCAGCTCTTGCCATTAGATTCGTATCACCAACAACGGCAACATTGGCTTTAAGCTGTGGATGGGCCTGAAATGCCTTCACAATAATTTCCGGCCCGATGCCGCAGGGGTCGCCCATGCTGATGAGATGCTTCATGCGACTATTTTATGCGCCCAGGCGTATTGACACATCATTGGCGAGTTGGCGAATGGCTTGAATGGCTTCATTGCGTCGTTTCGGTGTGAGGCTTGCTTTGATGGTGCTGACGGCAACACCTGCCACGGCGCGCTGGCTACCTGCTGCAAAGACCGGGGCACCGAAACATTGCATACCTTCGGCGGTTTCTTCATTGTCTTGGGCGTAGCCGAATTCTCGAATTTCGGCCATTTGCTTACATAAGGCACTCACCGTTGGAAGGCTATGTTTGGTTAGTTTGTGGAGCTTGCCTGCTTGATAGTGTGCGTCGCTAGATTGTTGATAAAGCTGCTTGATATCGATGTCGTTGATGGTAGAAAGAATAGCCTTGCCGGACGAAGTACAAGAAGCAATAAAGCGTCCACCAACACGAAAATTGACTGCAAGGGGTCGAGTGCCTGGGTGACAAGCCAGATAGGTGACGTCGGTATTGTCGAGAATCGCCAGCATCACGGTTTCGCTTTCTAGCGTGGTGTTGGCACGCATGGCCGCATCGAATGCCGACATCAACTGCGAGCCCGCGTTAAATGTTTGCCCCCATTGAAGAGCTTTCGTGCCCATCGAAAACTCGCCATCGTCATTGCGTCGCACTAAGCCATGTTCAACTAATGCCAGCATTAAATTGTGTGTGCTGCTCTTCGGTATTGCGATGGTTTTAGCGATGTCGCCTAAGCTTAGACCTCCTCTGGTTTGGGAGAGCAAATCGAGGATTGACACACTGCGATCGAGTGCGGGGACCGAAGTATTGCTTGTTTGTTTGATGGGTTTGGTGGGTTTGAGTACGTTTTTAGTCATCGTAGTGTTGTCTGGGTGCGGATATTTTTATTGCCAGAATGATTGACAAAAAGAGCATTGTCTTTTATTGTGCCGTCTTTAATTCAATACTTTGAATTATCGTTCAATAGAGTGAACGATGCAAGAGTTGTTGATCTTCTATTTCTTTTAAAGGTTTGAGGCCATTATGGGTACTTCCGATTTCTCCGCACTTCTTAAAGCGAGCGTTGTTCAGCACTGGATTGATGGCGCTGTTACGACAGCTGCTTCTGCCCGTACGACGGATGTGTTTAACCCAGCCTTAGGTACAGTATCCAAGCAAGTGGCGCTTGCCAGTGTTGCTGATGTGAATGCTGCTGTTGAGTCGAGCGTGAAAGCGTTTCCAGCTTGGGCGGCTACCCCACCGCTGCGTCGCGCTCGGGTCATGTTTAAGTTCAAAGAAATTGTTGAAGCAAATATTAATGCCTTGGCCGAAGCGATCACGGTTGAGCACGGTAAAGTGTTTACCGATGCGATGGGTGAAGTACAGCGCGGCTTGGAAGTGGTTGAGTTTGCCTGCGGTATTCCTCAGCTCTTAAAGGGCGAGTTTAGTGAACAAGTAGGCACGGGTATTGACTTGTACTCACTGCGCCAACCTCTGGGTGTATGCGTTGGTATTACGCCCTTTAACTTTCCAGTAATGGTGCCGATGTGGATGTTCCCAGTGGCGCTCGCCTGTGGCAATACCTTTATTCTGAAACCTTCGGAAAGAAATCCAAGTGCATCATTGCTCATGGCGCAATGGCTGAAGGAAGCTGGTTTACCTGACGGCGTTTTTAACGTTGTTCAAGGTGACAAAGCCGCGGTTGATGCGTTGCTGACCCATCCGAAAGTTTCCGGTATTAGTTTTGTGGGTTCAACTCCAATTGCCCAGTATATTTTCAACACGGCTAACCAGCACGGTAAACGAGTGCAGGCGTTAGGGGGAGCTAAGAATCACATGGTTGTCATGCCTGATGCTGATATCGACCAAGTGGTAGATGCTTTGATCGGCGCCGCCTACGGTTCAGCTGGCGAGCGCTGTATGGCCATCTCTGTTGCTGTGGTAGTTGGCGATGCGGGTGATAAGGTTGTTTCGAAATTAAAAGATCGTGTGCCGAAAATCAAGATGACAACCGGTATGGATATGTCCGCTGAGATGGGCCCGCTGGTGACGAAGGCGCATCACAGCAAGGTAAAAGACTATGTTGATCAAGGTGTTGCCGAGGGCGCGCAGTTAATCATTGACGGTCGAAATGTCAAAGCGGCTGGTTTCGAAAATGGCTTTTTCTTAGGTGGTTGTTTGTTCGATCATGTAACGCCTGAGATGACGATTTATAAAGAAGAGATTTTTGGCCCAGTGTTGAGCGTGGTTCGTGTGGATAATTTTGAGCAAGCGTTAAAGCTCGTGAATGGCCACGAGTTTGGTAATGGCTGCGCGATTTTCACCCGAGATGGGGACGCTGCTCGTGAGTTTGCAAACCGGGTGCAAATTGGTATGGTGGGTGTGAATGTACCTATCCCCGTGCCGATGGCTTTCCATTCTTTTGGTGGCTGGAAGGCCTCGTTGTTTGGCGACCATCATATGCACGGCCCAGAGGGCGTACGTTTTTACTCTCGTTATAAAGCTGTAACGCAGCGCTGGCCGGCAGGCATTCGCGCCGGTGCTGAGTTTGTTATGCCGACGATGAAATAAGGCATAAGGGGAAACAAAATGTTCGAGATGCTTGTATCGCTTGGAGTTCGCCTTCCGGTGATACAAGCACCAATGGCCGGTGGTGCGACCACGCCGGAATTGGTCGCGGCCGTGAGTAATGCTGGTGCTCTCGGCTTTCTGGCTGCCGCTACGTTATCACCCAATGAGATCGAGTTACAAGCTGCGGCCATTCGGTTACTAACTGATAAGCCGTTTGGTATTAATCTGTTTATCTTGCCTGATCATACCGAGGGTACCAAGAAAGAAATTGACCAAGCGTGGATGCGTACAAAGCCTTATCGAACTGCGGTAGGTATTGCTGATAATTTGCTACCACCTACGAAGTACGCGGAAGTCTTTACAGATCAGTTGACTTCACTCATTGCCGCAAAGCCGGCGGTTGCTTCTTTCACCTTTGGGATCTTGACCTTAGAACAGATGCATAGATTGAAAGTTTCTGGTATTGCTGTGATCGGTACGGCAACCCATGTTGAGGAGGCACAAGCTTGGGAAGCGCTTGGAGCAGACGCGGTCTGTGTTCAAGGCCTTGAGGCTGGCGGACATAGAGGCACCTTTCTTTCCCCGTCTTCGTCGTTGCTTTCTGGAGCAGCTTTGATAGATTCACAATTGCAAGCGGCAACGGGTTTGTTTGCATTGTTGCCGCAAGTTGTCGATTCTGTGAAGATACCTGTTATTGCGGCGGGCGGCATTATGGATGGGCGCGGCATTACTGC
>JAYWIG010000207.1:0-3011 GCA_043789035.1 Betaproteobacteria bacterium | reverse complement strand
GTCGGGTATAACCAAGCCCAAGTCGACACCAATCACCCGACCGAAACCGCGACACACGTCGCAGGCACCTAACGGCGAATTAAATGAAAACAAGCTCGGTAACGGTTCGGTGTAATCAATTTCGCAATTGGCGCATGAGAGGGTCGATGAGAAACGATGGGGGGTTGCTTCGTCGTCAATAAATACAGCGAGTTGGCCTTTGCCTTTTTCAAGAGCCACTTCAACGGCTTCCGCTAACCGCGATTCTTCGACGGAATTTAAGCGGAAGCGATCTTGCACAACATGCAGAATTGGCGGCGTGAAAGGCTCGATTACTCGCGCATATCCTTGCGCGCTTAAGAAATCTCTAATCTGATTCTCATCGAACTGTTGTTTGCTCGGTAAGCGAACGTTAAAGCAAACTTGCAGGCGAGCGTCTTTATCGAAAGCGCCAATTTGTTTCTTGATCGACTCAACGGTTTCTTTTTTTACAGGCGCTGCGCATTTACGGCAGTGAAGTGTGGCGGCGCGTGCATAGAGCAACTTCACGTGATCATTCAGCTCAGTCATCGTTCCCACAGTAGAGCGCGAAGTTCGTACTTGATTCGTTTGATCAATAGCAATTGCTGGCGGTACGCCGTCAATGCGGTCGACCTGAGGTTTGTCCATCCGGTCGAGAAACTGCCGGGCATAGGCCGAAAAGGTTTCGACATAGCGGCGCTGGCCTTCGGCGTACAAGGTGTCGAATACGAGCGATGATTTTCCCGATCCAGAAACACCGGTGACGACTAGCAATTCGCCTGTCGTAATGTCTAAATCAAGGTTTTTAAGGTTGTTTTGACGCGCGCCGCGAATTTGTATCGGATGATCATTCTTTGGCGAATCGTTGGGGCTTTGGGGTATATTTTGTGTAGTCATGGCAGTATTCGTTCATGGTACAGGGTTGCAAAATACATGGTCGCTAAAAGGCGACTCCGGCTAAGTGGTGATGCGGTGGAAAAGCTCGCATACAGCGATCTGCATTTTCAGGAAAATATCGCCAATTGCCCATTGTGTGGACGGGTACTACCTACCGGCGCAAGCGTCGATGAGCATCACCTAATTCCGCGCAGCCAAGGCGGTAAAGAAAAACACCGCATTCATCGAATCTGCCACCGCAAAATTCACGCCACTTTGACCGAGAAGGAGCTAGCTCGGGAGTATGCAACTTGGGAAGCTTTGAGGCTTCATGCTGAATTGCAAACCTTTATACGATGGGTTGCCAGCAAACCGGCCTCATTTATGGATAACTCCCGGAAAACCACAAGGCTTCGGAAGTAACAAGCTAAAGCTTTGTAACCTGAGTTTTTGGGGTTTTAGACGAATTTTCATAATCCTCTACCTTGCGTCTCCTCGGTAGCTCCCTTTGCCTAAGTGGAGGTCTAAAAAATAGGCGGCAAAGCTTAATATTGGCTTTCATGAGAGTAGTTTTTTCATCTCGAACGTTACGCTTTTTAACTTTACGCTTTTTTTTAAGCGTGTTGACGCTATGGTTTTCCATATCCCAGCCCGCCATGGCCAATCTGGTCTTAAATCCGTTTTTCACTGGCAGTGCGACGGTAGCGATCGATTGGCCGTCTTCGTCAGCAGGTATCGGGGCCGCCTTCAATTCCAATGTTCGCCCAGTTCCCGCTGCTGTAACCGCGGCTGGTGGGTCAACTGAGTTTTATAGCGGCTGTGTTGGGCAGGCGTGTACGACATTCCCCTTGGTCGTCGGGAGTACTTCGGGGGCTCAACAAAATATTCCGACGGTTATTGGAACGACTTATTCTTTAAGCTTTTGGGTGTATCACAGTGGTACCGGCTCTGGGTTGGCCACTGGCAATTCGGCCACGCAGATTGATGTTTACTGGGGCAGTAATCGGGTTTATAGCGGGTTCAATGTACCAACGGCGGGTTGGTCATTGCAGACGATTGATCTAGGCCCTGCGATGTCATCGTCTTATACGCTCACAGCAATGATTCGTGACGATCCTAGCTACAGCGCGATCACGTTTATGTCGATCGAGCCAGTTGTACTCAAGCTGAGCAAGTCAAACCCATCGAGTTTTACGGTGGGAAGCGCTACAAACTACAATTTTGTGATCAATAACGTGAGTACACAAGTGAGCAGTGCAACCTTTACTTTGCAAGATCAGCTTCCTGCAAACGTTCAATACAATAGCGTTACAGCAGGCGCAGGGCTGACCGGCGCAAGTTGCATTGCGTCAGGTACGGTAGCAGCAGGGCAATTGTTAACTTGCGCTATTTCCACCGCCGCAGGTATTCCAGCGGCCGGTGTCGCAGCTTTAACAATCAACGTGACGCCGCTAGCTGGAGCGTCCGGCGTAGCCAGCGTGAATCGAGCGAGCGTGCCCTTCTACGGTGTTGGGTTAGGTTCCTCTCCTTCCAGTTGTGTAACGGACAATCAACCTTTGGGTTGTGCTGTCGCACCATCGATTACACCTAATTCTGTGAATTTAGCGAAAACTAACCCGCCCATATTTACCGTAGGCGCGTCGGCTAATTACAACCTTGTTATCACGAATAACATGAGCACGGCAACTGCCGCTAGTTTTACCCTGCAAGATAAATTACCGGCCAATATTCAGTTCAATAGTTCCACGGTAGTTTCGGGTTTGTCTGGTGCGAGCTGCGTTGCAGCAGGTACGGTCGCTGCAGGCCAATTATTAACCTGCACGATTACATCGGCTGCGGGAATCCCCGCTGGAGCAAGCGCCTTATTAGTTATCAATGTCACGCCTCAAGCTGGGGCAGCCGGAGTAGCCGCTAGTAACTTGGCCAGTGTGCCTTCAAATGGCACAGGTACCGGGGTTGCTCCTACAACTTGCACCGCGAACGGCACGCCTGCAGGGTGTGCCGTAGCTGCCGCCATTGCGCCATTAGTCCTATCCTTGTCGAAAACAAATCCATCTAGTTTTCAAGTTGGCGTTGCAGCGAATTACAGCCTGACAATTAGCAATAATGGCGCATTTGCGAGCGGTGCATCATTC
>JAYWIG010000206.1:0-10746 GCA_043789035.1 Betaproteobacteria bacterium | reverse complement strand
TTGGCGCCCGCTAAGACACCGAAGGAAATTGTCGACAAGCTTAACCGTACGATTAATGACGCTGCAAAGGAGGATGTAATTCGTGAGCGTTTGTTGAGCGAGGGCGCACAAAGTTTTAGCGGCACCCCAGCGGCCTTTCAACTACATCTTGCTAAACAGATTAGCCTTTGGCAAGGAGTTGTGAAGGCAGCTGGGATCAAGATCCAATAATGTATAAGTGTGTCGGTTGAAGGTAAAAAAGCGATGAAGATAGTAGTACTGCCAGGTGATGGTATTGGCCCAGAAACGATGGCGGCAACGGTTGCTGTGCTGAACGCAACCTCGGCTCGATTTGGCTTAAAGCTTGAATTGCAACATGATATTGCTGGCCATGAAAGCCTGCAGAAATATGGTGCTACCGTAACCCCTGAATTGCTTGCGAAAGTTCAAGTTGCCGATGGCTTGATGTTAGGCCCCATGGCAACCTTCGATTTCAAAGACGAAGCCAAAGGTGAAATCAACCCGTCGAAGTTCTTTCGTAAAAGCTTAGATCTGTTTGCCAATATTCGCCCGGCTAGAACCTATCCCGGCATGCAGGCGCGCTTAGGTGAGTTTGATCTTGTCGTGGTCAGAGAAAACACTGAAGGTTTTTACGCCGATAGAAATATCGAATCGGGTAGCAGTGAAATGTTGATCACCCCCGATGTGGTTATTTCTTTGCGTCGCATAACGCGGCTTTGTTGCGAACGTATTGCGCGTTCGGCTTTCCAGTTGGCTATCACTCGCAACAAGCATGTCAGCATTGTTCATAAGGCCAATGTATTAAAAATTGCCGATGGCATGTTTATTGATATTTGTCATCAGGTTGGCAAAGAGTTTCCTGAAGTGAAAATCGACGACTTCATTGTCGATGCGATGATGGCACATGTGGTGCGAGCGCCGCAAAGGTTCGATGTGATTGTCACTACCAATATGTTTGGCGATATTTTGTCCGATCTCACGGCCGAGTTGTCAGGCAGTTTGGGGCTTGGCGGCTCGCTCAATTCGGGTGTTAACCATGCGATGGGTCAAGCGGCGCATGGTTCTGCCCCTGACATTGCAGGGCAGAATATTGCCAACCCGTTCTCGCTTATTTTATCGGCGAGTATGCTGCTTGGTTGGTACGGCCAGCGCAAAGCCAAGACTAACTTTTTAGCAGCTAGCCGAGCTATTGATACTGCGGTTGCGCAAGCTGTTTTAGCGCAAGAGGCCACGCGAGATGTAGGCGGTAAACTCGGTACGCGTGAAACTGGCCAAGCATTTGCCATGCGAATTAGTAGCGCAATCTAATGGCAATGATTAACCTTCCACCGCTTGCGTGTGATTGCCATGTGCATGTGGTGTGCCCGCAGTCGCTGTACCCCATGATCGCAGATCGTCAATACACTGCGCCAGTCGCGTCCGTCGACGATTTGCGGCAGCATCTGCTGCATGTTGGCTTGCAAAGAGCCGTTATCGTTCAGCCGAGCTTTTATGGTGTTGACAATCGCTGCTTACTCGATAGTTTGAAGCAACTCGGTGGTGCGGGCCGTGGTGTTGCCGTTCTCGACCCGTCTATTTCCGACGAAGATTTACGAACGCTTTCACAGGCAGGCATTCGCGGCATAAGAATTAATGTTGAAAGCTCGCACGGGCGTAACCCAGAAGAACTCCAGCATGCGCTTAAATTCTGGGCCACTAAGATCGCGTTTTTAAGGTGGCATATTCAGCTCTTCGCCTCAGAAGTGTTGATTCAACAATGCGCTGACACGATCAAACAATTGGCGGTACATGTGGTGCTCGATCATTTCTCCCTTTTGCCGAGCGACCTTGCTACAAATAGCGCAGGTAGCGCAGAGCTTTCCTGCATTATCGATCTACTCGCAAGCGGCAATGTATGGTTAAAACTTTCTGCGCCTTATCGACTACCGAAGATTGATGCGGGAGCGCCCAGCGATACAAGTCAACTTGCAAAGTATTTGCTTGCAGTAAACGCCCAGCGAATTGTCTGGGCCAGCGATTGGCCCCACACCCAACGTGAAAAAGGTAAAACGCCCTTGCAGGAGAGCGCTTACCGGCAAATTTCAGCCGAATCGTTGAATGAACAAATTCAGACATGGTTGCCGACGGTAGCGCTGCGACAAACCGTGCTGGTGGACAACCCGGCAGTGCTTTATGTTTACGATGCCGGTTCGTGATGTGAAACCGCTTGCTGCTTTTATTGACGCTTCTACATAATTATGTAAATATGCAAATATGCGAAGTTCATTTGATTTTCCCGACGACCTTATGACGCACCTGAAAATTCTCAGTGCGCAGCGAAACATAAGCTTAAAAGCGCTACTTATCGATCTTATCGAGAAAGGTTTGATATCTGAAAGCGCAGCGCTAGATGCGCGTGCTCTAAAGGCGCCCACGATAAAACCACCGCCAAGTGTTCGTGGCAACGCACCGATGACAATTGCCC
The DNA here is from genome assembly GCA_043789035.1 of Betaproteobacteria bacterium. Classification (GTDB taxonomy): domain Bacteria; phylum Pseudomonadota; class Gammaproteobacteria; order Burkholderiales; family Burkholderiaceae_E; genus JAYWIG01. The sequence goes on along the minus strand of JAYWIG010000206.1, from coordinate 8,282 downwards.
CGCAAAAACTGACCAACGCCGATTTGTTTGAACTCATTGAAAGCCGCTGAACCTACTACAGGTTACCTATTCGGGCGTTCGGGGGGCGATTTGCTTGACGTGAATGTATGGCTAGCCCTAGCCTACGACCAGCATCCGAAGCACCAGAACGCCCTCAATTACTGGTATGAGCAACTGGCTGATGCCAACACGACACTTTGGTTCTGCCGCACAACCATGTTGGGATTAGTGCGTTTGCTCTGTCAACCGCAAGTGATGGGTAGTGACGTGCTCAGGCTAGATACAGCCTGGCAAGTGTACGAAGCCTTTAGTGCCGAGCCTCAGGTAAAGCTGATTATTGAACCTTCGGATGTCGATGCAAAGCTCGCTAATTTGGTGAACAGCACTTTGCCGTCAAAGCACCTCACCGATGCCTATTTGTTTGCGTTGGCCCAAGCGGCTGGCCTCCGATTAGTGAGCTTCGATGGTGATTTTTCAAAATTCGCCGCGCCTGGCTCCGAAGACTTTCTTCTGCTGGGCGGCGCTTAGTAAGCCGGTGAGAGATTTGCCGCAATACCTCTCTAATGCTATCCTTTCAAGCATGAATTCTTGGCCACTCTTTGTTTCTCGTTGGTGGTGCTGGCGCTAATCCCTAGTTCCATTGCACTCAAGCGCGGCTATTTTTGCGGCGTATTCACGTAACAAAGTTCATTGCTCCTCCGTTGAGCCTACATCATGACCGAAATTGAATTCAAAGCCCTTGCCGATCAAGGCTACAACCGCGTACCCTTACTAGCCGAATGCTTGGCCGATCTCGATACGCCGCTGTCTGTTTATGTGAAGTTGGTCGATCGCGATAAGCGAGCTAACTCTTTCTTGCTCGAATCAGTGGTCGGTGGCGAACGTTTTGGCCGCTACTCTTTTATTGGTTTGCCTGCGAGCACGCAAGTTCGTGCCTACGCCGAAGAGTCTGCCGAAGCTCACATCGAAGTGATTACAAACGGCAAGGTTGTGGAAACTCACAGCGGCGACCCGCTTGAATTTGTTCGCAGCTTTAAGGCTCGTTATAACGCGGCAACTCGACCGGGCTTGCCGAGATTTTGCGGTGGTTTAGCGGGCTATTTTGGTTACGATTTAGTTCGGTTTATTGAACCTAAGCTCGGCGCCTGCAAAAAGCCAGATTTAATCGGTACGCCGGATTTACTCTTGATGGTGACTGATGAGCTTGCAATTGTTGACAACCTACAGGGCAAACTTTACCTGCTCGTATATGCCGATACGCAAGCCCCCGAGGCTTATTCACAGGCTAAAAAACGCCTTCGTGAGTTGGTTACCAAGTTAGCCAGCCCAGCCATTGAGCCTGTGCCCGCACCTAGCGAAGAGCAGCCTGTTCAGCGGCACTTTGCGCAAGCCGATTATCTGAGGGCTGCCGAAAAAGCGCGCGAGTACATCATTGCCGGCGATTTAATGCAAGTGCAAGTCGGCCAGTTGATGCAAAAACCGTTTGCCCATTCGCCCTTATCGTTTTATCGATCTTTGCGTGCGGTGAATCCGTCGCCTTATATGTACTACTATGATTTCGGCGATTTTCAAGTCGTTGGCGCGTCGCCGGAAATTTTGGTTCGACAAGAAATGGTTGAAAAAACCGCGACAAGTAAAGCCGCGACGAAAGTGACAATTCGCCCACTGGCGGGAACTCGCAAGCGCGGCAACACACCTGCGCAGGACAAAGCCCTCGCCGATGAATTGTTGGCCGACCCTAAAGAGCGTGCCGAACATCTCATGCTGATTGACCTGGCTCGCAACGATATTGGCCGCATCGCGCAAATAGGTTCAGTCAAAGTGACCGAAACTTGTGTGATCGAAAAGTATTCCCATGTGCAGCATATCGTGTCGAACGTCGATGGATTATTAAATCCAGACGTAGATGCGATTGATGTTTTGCGCGCTACATTCCCAGCCGGTACGTTGACCGGTGCACCGAAAGTACGCGCAATGGAATTGATTGATGAGTTAGAACTGACTAAGCGCGGCATATATGGCGGTGCTTGCGGGTACTTGAGTTATTCCGGCGAAATGGACGTTGCCATTGCGATTCGTACCGCTGTCATTAAGGACGGCAATCTCTTTACTCAAGCAGCTGCAGGGATTGTGTATGACTCCAGCCCCATGGCTGAATGGCAGGAAACCGAAGCCAAGGTACGCGCCGTAATTCGCGCCGCTGAGCTTGTTGAGATTGGAGGCGCCAATGCTTCTCATGCTTGATAACTATGATTCGTTTACTTACAACCTTGTTCAGTACTTTGGTGAGCTAGGCGAGATAGTACAAACACATCGCAACGATTGCATTTCGATTGCACAAATCGAGGCCTTAAAACCTGATCGAATTGTTATTTCTCCCGGCCCCTGCTCCCCGAAAGAAGCTGGCATTTCAGTTGATGTGATTCGACATTTCTCCGGCAAACTGCCGATACTGGGTGTTTGTTTAGGCCATCAAGCCATCGGTTATGCTTTCGGCGGCAATGTTATTCGTGCGAAAAAAGTGATGCACGGTAAAACCGATCGAATCAGCACCCAAGCCACTGGCGTGTTTCGTAACCTCCCCATGTCGTTCGATGTAGCTCGGTATCACTCACTGGTTGTGGAGGTGGCAAGTTTGCCCCCTGAACTAGAAATAACAGCGACAAGCTCGGATGGGGAAATCATGGGGTTGAGACATCGCACCTTACCTATTGAAGGTGTGCAATTTCACCCAGAATCGGTGGCGAGCGAATACGGCCACGCTTTGCTGAAAAACTTCTTACTTATTTAATTGCTAAAAAATTTAGAGATTTATTATGCCAATAACTGCCCAACAAGCGCTCCAGCGTTGCATTGAACATAGAGAAATTTTTCACGACGAAATGCTTGCAATTATGCGCATGATCATGAGTGGCGAAATGTCACCGGTGATGTCGGCCGCAATTATCACTAGCCTGCGTGTCAAGAAAGAAACCGTTGGTGAGATTACCGCGGCTGCCCAGGTGATGAGAGAGTTCTCTCGCAAGGTCGTCGTCGACGACATTGAGAACTTTGTCGATATCGTGGGTACCGGTGGCGATAGCTCCCATACCTTTAATATCTCTACCGCCACGATGTTTGTCGCGGCAGCTGCGGGTGCAAAGGTTGCTAAGCATGGCAATCGGGGTGTTTCTTCGAAATCAGGTAGTGCCGATGTGCTGGAAGCCCTTGGGGTTAGCCTAAGCCTATCGCCGGAACAAGTTGCCGATTGCATTAAGAAAACTGGTATTGGCTTTATGTTCGCGCCGAATCATCATCCTGCAATGAAAAATGTCGCGCCGATCCGCAAAGAAATGGGCATTCGAACGATTTTCAATATCCTCGGGCCGCTGACAAATCCGGCTGGCGCCCCCAATATCTTGATGGGTGTTTTCCATCCCGACCTAGTGGGTATTCAGGTGCGTTGCCTGCAGCGCTTAGGTGCCAAGCATGCCATGGTGGTTTACGGTAAAGACGGTATGGATGAGGTTTCTCTCGGAGCTGCAACCATGGTGGGCGAACTCATCGATGGCGAGGTACGGGAGTATGAAATTCACCCTGAAGATTTTGGAATGCCAATGGTGAGTAATCGCGCCATTCGTGTGGCCAACGCAGAAGAGAGCAAGAATATGTTGGTTGATGCGTTGAGCAATGTCCCCGGAACAGCGCGAGAAATCGTCGTGTTGAATGCTGGCGCAGCGCTTTACACTGCCAACGTTGTTAAAACAATTCCATCGGGTATTGAGTTGGCGCGTAAGGTTATTGCCGAAGGTAAGGCGATCGCCAAGTTGGCGGAGTTTGTTGATCAAACTGCGCATCTTGCCGCACAAAAAGTGGCTTAAAGAAGTATTCAATGAGCGATATTCTCCAAAAAATCATTGCGGTAAAAGAGCAAGAAATTGCAATTGCCCAAGCAACTGTTTCAAAAGCCGCCATGCGTGCGCAAGCCGAAGCCAATGGCGCCATGACGGATTTCCAAATCAAACCAAGAGGTTTCGAGTCTGCTTTGCGGGCGTCGATTGCAGCAGGCAAAGCAGGGGTGATTGCAGAGGTTAAAAAAGCCAGCCCCAGCAAAGGCATTCTTCGTGAACATTTTGTGCCGTCGGAGATTGCCCAAAGTTATGAGGCCGGTGGTGCGAGTTGCTTATCTGTACTGACGGATGTGCAGTTTTTTCAAGGCAGTGCCGATTATCTCCGTCAAGCTCGTGCGGCTTGTGACTTGCCAGTGTTACGCAAAGATTTCATGATCGACGAGTATCAGGTATTCGAAGCTCGTTGTTGGGGTGCTGATGCCATATTGCTGATTGTTTCTGCGCTTACCGACCAGCAAATGGCCGATTTAGAAGCCTGTGCTCATAGCCTAGGCATGGATGTACTGGTTGAAGTTCATGATGGTGAAGAACTTGAACGAGCATTGAAGCTTAAAACGCCGTTGCTAGGTATCAACAATCGTAACTTGCGTACTTTTGAGGTCACGCTACAAACGACATTAAACTTGTTGCCTCGAATCGGAAAAGACAAATTAGTGGTCACCGAAAGCGGAATTGTGAATGCCGCCGACGTGCGCCTAATGCGTGAAAACAATGTGAACGCATTTTTAGTCGGCGAAGCCTTCATGCGAGCAGAAAATCCGGGCGATGCATTGCAAACGATGTTTGCCTAAACTAAACTGAAGCCACGCCTTTAGTTTGTTGATTCCCAGTTAAATAGTTTTTCTTTATCTAGTCGAGCTCTAGCACCATTACGCAAAACCTCTTGGTACTTGGCTTGTATATCGGGAGAGTCAAACACTGAGCGAAAAAATTGCAGACTGGTTACTCTGGCTGATTCTTTAATGGCTTCACTAGTTGCGTCCCGAGCTCTGTCATTAAACATGTTATGGCGGCCGCCGTCGTAAACACCTAAATATTTCGATGCACCTTGTATTGCGTCATAAGGCTGCCTGCGCATGTCGGCGGTGGTCACTGCGCCCGGAATAGGGGTGTGATCATGAGTACCAGTTAGGTGCAAGGTTGGAATTCGAATTTTGCCGTAAACTTCCATGGCATTTTCTGAAGCAGGTAACGCTGGTGCTGAAAGCACGACTGCCGCCTTAATGCGTTTGTCGCCGTAACTTGTCAGTTTTTTTTCTTGATAGAACTGCGCGCCGGCAGAAAGCAAGGCGGTATTGGCACCGAAAGAGTGTCCTGCTACAGCCACTTTGCCGAAGTCGATTTTGTCCTTCACCAACTCGTCAGCCCCTAACGCGTCAATAGCGAAAGTAACGTCAACGGCTCGGGCAATTGCGTTTTCAAGATTGGCGGCAGATTTCAGCGTACCTAGTACTGCAAAGCCTTGGCTTGTCCAAATAGCTCTGTCGCTACCGGCGTGTTGCAGAGCAATGGTAGCGATACCGTTGGAGGCCCAAAATTTCCCAAGGTGGCTGTAGCTATATCTTGAGCCGCCTAGGCCATGGGAGAAAACTACCAACGGCACCTTGCTTTCCGCCTCGGTGCTCACCGATTTAGGTAAATACAGCACCGCCGGAATTTCGCGATTCCGTATCGAATCTTTCCAAGTGAACTCCTGAACGGTATAACTGGCGTTTGGATCTACAGGAGGTAGTTGCAGGGGGCGAAGCGCCCAAGCCGGAGCAGTATTGGTGCTTGGCCCTATTAGCCCTATTGGCCCTATTGATTGGCAACCAACCGTAGCAGCCGCCGCGATGAGGCCAACGCAAAGCAGTGCTTTTCTTCTTAGAGTAATCATTTTCATCATTTGAGTTTGAGAATAACTTAAAGAGTATCTACTTTTGTAGCCAGCTTACATACAAATTATGTTGTTGTTTGTTACGCTTTGTAAGCGCTTTGATATCAGCGTCGTGCAGAGGTGGCTCGGCAAGTTGAACATTGAAAGCCATAAGTCCATCTCGACGAAATGCATGTACTTGAATAGTTTCCTTTGGCTTGGCTCGTTGTTGCAATGCCCTGAGCGACGATTCACTCGCTTTAACTCCATTAATGGCAACAAGAGTATCCCCAGCTGAAATGCCTGCTTGCGCTAGTGGGCCATGGCCGACAGCATTCTGTACCGTGAGCCCAGCTGCACCTGCACTTGAGAGCTTAGCCCCCAACCAAACCGAATCATCACTTGCACTGCTCCAATGTAGCTCGAAGCCAAGCTCTGACAGAAGTGGTTGCCAAGCAATGTCTTCAGTACCGTAGGCCCATCTCTGTACCTCTAAGAAAACATCGACACCCGTCGCCTCTTCTACAAGCGCGACAAAGTCATTCTCATCAACAAGTTTTCCCAACTTGTAGTTCTGCCACATGAGTTGCATCACATCGTCGAGCGATTTAGCGCCTCCTTTTTTACCTGCGGTTCGTGCGCGAATGGTTAAGTCAAGCGCAAGTGCAACTAGGGAGCCCTTGGTGTAATAACTAACAATAGCATTGACAGAGTTCTCATCTTGTTTGTAATACTTCGTCCAAGCGTCAAAACTTGAGTCGGCAATGCTTTGGCGTAAGCGCCCCGGCGTTTTTTGAACACCGGAGAGTGTTTTAGCGAGTGTCTTGAGGTACGTCTTTTCATCGATTAACTCAGTACGCACAAGAAACAAATCGTCGTAGTAGGAAGTGAAGCCTTCAAATACCCAGAGTAATCGAGTGTAGTGCTCTTTGTCGAGGTCATAGGGCGCGAAAGTTTTTGGCCTAATGCGCTTCACATTCCAAGTATGAAAAAACTCGTGACTCGCGAGGCCTAAAAATGTTTGGTAGCCATCATGCCCTGCGCTGCCAGCCAAATCTTTGTTTAAGCTTGGCATACCCTCAAAAGGTAAATCATTGCGGCTACAAATTAAAGCAGTACTGGCTCTATGTTCTAAGCCACCATAGCCGTCACCTACCGTCATCACTAAAAACCAATAGTCCTTATACGGAGGTTTTTTGCTTGAAGGCTCGAAGAATTGAATTTGAGCTTCGCATATCGTCTTTAGATCGGCACAAAGCCGATCGCAATCAACTTTAGCGTTGCCGGTAATGGCAACATGGTGCAAAGTGCCACCTGCTTTAAAGCTTGAGTGTTGAAAACTTCCTATCTCGAACGGATGATCAATCAACTCATCATAGTTTGCTGCTAAGAAATGCGTTTTCGATGCATCTGTGAGTTCAAGTGGTTTTTTCAACAATCCGCTGCTATGCGCCATCGACGTCGCAATTCGCCAGCCTTTTAACTCTGGCAAATTTGTGTGCAGCTGCACGGTATGCGCCGTATCTTCGAAGCCCCTTAAACGAAGAAAAACACTGGCCCCATTAAAAAAACAATGGGTTTGGTCGAAGTGGGCACCGCGCACCGACAAATCCCACGCATAGACCAACATACTGACGCTAACTGCTTTGCTTTTTTGTTCTAGGCTCAGCAGCCATGAATTCTTGTCGGTTTTTTGCAGCTTTAGTCCTGATGGTCGCCTTTTACTAAGGTCTAGTGCCGTAATCTCAGTAACGTTGCGAGCGAAATCTCGCACCATATAGCTGCCGGGTATCCAAGCCGGAAGCGCCAGCGACAGCGACTCGGGTAGGAATTCATTTTCTGATGCCTCCACTTTCATGGCGATCAGCAGCAAGTGGCGAGCTGCATCAAATAGATGAACGTTATATTGAATAGGTTCCATAATTTACGGCCGATTGAGTGTTAATTTTTCTAGATCTTCGGGAGAGTCTATATCGCGATGAATTCCGGGGTCGTCGACTTCGATAAGGGTCACCTTCTCGTTTTTCATAAACTGCGATGCCCCTCTGTCGCCAGTCAAGCGCGAAAGCTTTTCGAAGTGCTTTTCTCGAAACACCACCGGATTGCCTCTTTTTCCCTGAAAAACTGGGGCGACGATGTTTTCAGTTTTCTCAGCGGCTTCTAAAAGTACGGTCATAGTGCTTGTTTGCACAGATGGCATGTCTGCCAGGGCAACTATCAACATTTGCATGTCAAAATGCTTCATCGCCTCGGCCACCCCCCAAGCAAGGCTGTGTCCCATACCTGAGGCAGCATCAGGGCATTCGATAACCAAGTATCCAGCTAGCTTTAGGTGTTTTCTGACATTTGCTGCACCCGGTCTAATCACAGCAATTCGATTTTCGACAGCCGCAGCTAGATTTAACGCGCTATACGTTATGACGGGAACGCCATCCCGGGACCTTGCAAGCAGTTTGTTTTCAATGCCACTTTGGTCGAATCTCGTTCCTTTTCCAGCAGCTAGTAGTAATCCTGCACTTGAAATCACGGTATAACTC
>JAYWIG010000205.1:0-10765 GCA_043789035.1 Betaproteobacteria bacterium | reverse complement strand
GCGCGATTTTACCTTGTTACAGCAAGTGCTAATTCCAAACCACTGACAAACGCATCTTCTACGCGATGCCCGATGCACCAATCTCCACAAACACCAATGTGCTTTGCATCACTCCAAAGAAACGGTTTGCCTAAGGGCTTAATAGTTTGTGAATAACGCCACCGATGTGCTTCAGCGTACGTTGGCTCGGCTTTGATGCCGGTAATTTCAGTAAATGCTCGAAGCAATTTACCTTTCACAGTTTCAGCGTCATCTTCCAAATGCTCTTGGCTCCACTCAGCTTGGGCTTGTACTGTCCAACGCTCAGTTAATTCCCGGCCTGGCTTAGACGATTCACGCGCCAACCAACCAACTCGAGCGTGATCAACACGTTTGGCACTCCAACTAGGGCCAATCGGCGCTTTCATATTGTCAGCCGCTTGAGGGAAGGCCAACATCATTGTCCAGCACGGTGCCACTTCAACTTTTGCAATTGGTTTAGCAATTGTTTCTAGCCCTGACGCGGTAAGTAATGCTTGGGCTTGTACGCTTGGAATAGCAAGAATCACGGCGTCGAAACCACCATCAACATGGTGTGTATCATTTGGCCCTTGAGTACGAATTTGCCACTTTTTCTTTTGCACCACATCGGGCTCAATGGCTTGCACTAGCGCTTCTAAATCAACGGTATGTCTGCCACTTTGATCGTACTGCAATGGATAAGCCCAAGCATTAAGGAGCGAACTCATCCCCGGCTGCGCGACCATTGCCGTATTTTTTTCGCGACCTTGTTTCCATATGGCCACTTGCTGCGGTGCAGTAGATAGTGCTTTTAGAAACCGAGGATCACGCACCGTGAAGTACTGAGCGCCATGATCAAAGCTACCGAATGGTGTTCGGCGGGTCGACATTCGCCCTGCCAAGCCTCGGCTTTTCTCAAACACATGTATTGAATGACCAGCTTGGGCAAGCGTTCGTGCACAGGTAATGCCAGCCATACCCCCACCGATTATAGCGATTTTTTTAGATTGTTTTTTTGCTTGTCTCAAAGCGGTGTTTTTTGATGTATTCATTTCGAGAGTGTAGCGCAGCGAAAAGCCATGTCAACTTTTCAATCGTGCGCTAATCAATAGTATGATCATTTAAGCTAGGGATGCATCAAACATGTCTAGGCGAATCCCTAGGTAAAAACATATCGTGTTTAATTTTTTCGAACGACTCGCCAGCATCACTGCAAAGCCCCCTGCGGGTTACCCACCCAATACTCTGGTAGGTTTTTATCACTACTTTCTGGCCGAACACAAACGGCTATTCTTCGGACTATTCACTGTCGGCTTGGGGGTTGCACTAGCCGACGCGATGATGCCCGTGTTCATCGGGCAACTGGTGTCGCTTGTGGCTGCGCAAGATCGCGCAGCAGCGCTGGAACAAGCTTGGCCAAAAATTGCACTCATGTTGGCGGCTATTCTTGTCGCTCGCCCCGCCATCGTTTTACTCGATTTACTGTTGCGCAATAACGCGCTAGTGCCGGTTGTGACATCCCGTATGCGGTGGCTAAGTCATCGATTAGTGGTAAGACAAGAATGGCGCTTCTTTCAAAACGATCACGCGGGGCGCATCGCGAGCAGAGTAATGCAAACTCCTGGTTCGTTACGAGAAAGTACCGAGGCATCAGTACGCGCCGTTTGGTACATCCTAATGTATGGGACCACGACCTTAGTACTCTTAAGTGCGGCCGACTGGCGTTTAGCGCTCCCTACCCTTATTTGGTTTATCGCATACGCTGGCATGTTGCGCTACTTTGTACCCCGCTTACGCATCAAGGCTGGTGAAAATGCCGAGGCACATTCCACCCTGATGGGTAGAGTAGTAGATAGTTACAGCAACATCTTAACGGTGAAGCTGTTTGCCAAAGCCTCGCAAGAAGACGCCTTTGTTCTGCAAGCCGTCGAAGTCCATGATTTAGCGCAACGTCTGCACATGCGCTTAATTACGCAGTTTATGTTCACGCTAACAGTGCTCAACACTCTGCTAATCGCCTCAACTGCCCTCATCGGTATCGCTTTATGGCGCTTTAATTTCATCGACCCAGGTGCGGTTGCCATGGCCTTGCCACTTACTTGGCAAATCACCACCATGGCAGGTTGGGTGGCGTGGGAAATTACCGGCATCTTCGAGAATATCGCTACAGTACAAGAAGGCATGCAAACCATCGCCTCGCCAGTAACCTTAGTCGACGCACCCAATGCCTCTGACTTGAAAGTAACCGCAGGCGCAATTCAGTTCGAAAACGTGAGCTTTGGTTACACGACCGATCGCCCTGTATTTAAAGGGTTTAACTTGAATATTCGCTCAGGTGAGCGAGTTGGCATAGTCGGCCGCTCCGGCGCAGGTAAATCAAGCCTTGTAAGCCTGCTATTGCGGCTATTTGATTGCACTGCAGGCAAGATTTGTATTGACGGGCAAGACATCGCACAAGTTACCCAAGAAAGTCTACGCGGGGCAATTGGGGTAGTAAGCCAAGACACAGCATTGTTACACCGATCTATAGGCGAAAACATTTTGTACGGACGGCCAGAGGCGACTCAAGAACAAGTGCAAAGAGCGGTTGACCGGGCCAATGCGAGCGTATTCATCGAAGCGCTTAGCGATGATCAAGAGCGGCATGGCTTTGATGCCGCAGTAGGCGAGCGCGGTGTAAAGCTATCCGGCGGACAACGCCAACGGATTGGTATTGCTCGGGTGCTACTCAAAGATGCGCCTATACTTATTCTCGACGAAGCGACTTCGGCACTTGATAGCGAAGCTGAGCAAGCGATTCAAGAACAGCTCACCACGCTGATGGAGGGTAAAACCGTTATTACCATCGCGCATCGACTTTCGACTCTCATGCAAATGGACCGGATTTTAGTTTTAGACAATGGCAAGTTAATCGATGAAGGCACTCATTCAGAATTGGTTCGACGCAATGGCCTGTACGCACAGTTCTGGCAACATCAAGTTGGGCGTAATTCACTTTTTAGTCTCACCCAGAATAGCGATGCCAACGCGCAATAATCTGATAAATTACCAACATGGCTATGAACTTAAATAACAACTATCGAGCAGCCCTTGCACAAGGCACCACCCTAAACAAGATCGAAGGCAAAGACATATTGTTTTCTGTTAAAACAGGTGAGTCTTTCGGGCTAAATGAGATGGCCGCCCTGATGTTAAGCGCCTTGTTTTCTGCAGATTCACAAACTGCTGTGGCAAAAATTGCTGAGGAATATGCCGCCCTGCCAGCAGACATTTCTCAGGATTTAAACGAATTAGTTGAGAGTTTAACCGCGCAAAAAATGCTTACTGTTGAATCGGTTTAGTGGCAGAACGAAATTACAAAGCCGCGTACTCAGCTACCACGGTAAAGTCTTCCAAGCCCGGCACTAGAACGAAGCGTTCGTCGCCACAGAGCACCCATGCATGACCAGACACCGGGGACAACTTCATGCCGATCTTAAGTGTCGCCTCATGCCCTGCTACATTCAAGGCATACCAGGTGACCAGCGCTTGGTCTAAGCACTCAACCGGAAACGGTAAAAATCTAAGCCCTCTATTTATGCTGTCCGCAATCTCGTTAGGCGTTTTTTTTGAAATGCCAAAGCTCAATTTTTTTCTAAATCGGGCAAGATGGATCACTGCATTGGCTGTCTTATCTAAACCAAAAAATTTCGTGCCAATAAACGATAGGGTGAGCAACAAGGCGTTCATGAATTACTTCGATACAAAAATTTAGCGGGAGCCATATGACTCACTCTCATTATGGTCCGAAAGACATTGCACTGGAAGGGTTTGGCGCTCGCATCAATCGACAATTACCGAAGCTTGAGAGTTATTGCACAAATTCGATTCAGACTATACAAAATGATCGTTATCAGTTGTTACTTGAAGGTGCCATCTTTTGCATCGGTGACAAAAAAGTTGCACAGCCGTTAGCGAACTTACTTCAGGAAATATCAAGCAAAGGGCCGGAAGTATTGGTTGAAGTTACTGGCGATTTTGTTGCTATTGTGATCAGCCACAAAACAATCTACGCATATAAAAGCTTTACGTCGCAATACCAGCTTTATATCGATCAAACCCAAAGGCTAATTTCAAATCGAATGATTGACTTTGCGATCAATACTAGTTCGACCACTGACATTGAGTTAGATGAAGATTACTTTACTCGCCATACGCTTATTGTTCCAGGCATGCAGTTTCATGGCGTGGTAACGCCGATCAAAAACGTCGAACGGGTATTACCGGGGGAGCTTGTTTGCTTAAACCTAGAGAACGCTTTAATTAGCAAGAAGCGCCTAGTTCAAAAAGACTATCGCTATCGACTCGATGCCGATCAACGGAACGAAGATGTGGCTCCAAAGATCACTGAATTACTTAAGCAATCTATCAGCGATCAACTGACTGCCTACCCGAATGGCGATATATGTATCGAAATTTCTGGGGGCTTAGACTCATCTTTTGTCGCTTGCTTGGTCGGGCAAGCTAGCAACAAACCCCTCAAAGGTTTGATGTTTTCGCAGCCCGAGGTTCCTTCACATCGTGTCAGCGAGGGCTATGCCAAAGAAGTTGCTAAACGTTACGGTATTGCGCTTACTATCATGCCGCCAGAAGATTTACCCAAACCGGCGATGGATGCTTCGAGTTACGGCGATGAGCCCAGCGATTTCTTCTGGTTCGGCGAGCTATTTAGTGAGGCGGTTGCCCGGCACACCCCGCCCGGTTCACTGGTATTCACTGGCTTTGGTGCTGACCAATTATTTCTTCGTTCCCCCGCGTTTTTGCCCTACCTATTGCAACACTCAAAGTTTCGCGAATTTTTCAGTATTCTCAAACCAGCAGCGAAGTTGCTTTCGAGAAGCGCGTTAAGCCTGACATTGCAAAGTATGATTTCGCAAATTCCGCGTGATACTTACTATCGATTAGCAGGCATGTTTGCAGGCAAGGCTTGGAACCCCTTCGATGTATCGGATGTCAATATCAGTCGTATGCTCTACACGCCTGTGCCTTGGTTAACTCGTGGAGACGAACAATCTCGATATGAGTTAGAGAGACAAACCTCTGAGAAAGCATTAGTGGGTGATGGAATAATTTGTGACGACTGGGGTTATTTTGCTGCCCCAAGAGCTGTAACTTACCCACACTTTGCATCACGTGGGTTAATCGACGCATCACCCTTTTGCGACCCTCGTTTAATCGACTATATGTACACAGAAGTAAGCGCTTTGTTAGTGCATGACTTTCGAGGCCGATACAAGGAAATTCTTCGACAAGCTCAAAAAGGCATCGTTCCAGATAGCTTACGTGATCGAAAAAACGATACCTTCGTATTTAATGCGTTCCAAATGCGCTACTTGAATGAGAATCGCGTTTACTTTCAAAAACTAATTGCTGAGTGCCCAAATGGTTGGATTAACATGCCACTTGCACAGCAAGCCTTCGAAGAACTCGGCTTTGGCCTAATGACTAGCTCAACACGCTCGCTTGTGGCTCTATTAGGCTACTTGAGATGGCGGCAGGCGTTTATAACAGCTGTGGGCACCCAAAAAGCAAAATCCACCGAACTGAACGCACGGTGGATTTCAATCGACGCACAGCTTACTTAAAGAAGCCAGCGTACTTTTTGCCATCGGAGCTAGGGCCAGTTGAATTTGATTTGATCAACGCCAATGTGCCCAATTTAACTAGCAACGGCTTTACGTAAACTTTCATAGCAATTCCAATTTTTGAAGTTTTGTGAAATATGAGGAGTTGATGGCTACCAACCCCTTTGTTTAGTATCCTAAGAATCAATCAACTTCACAAGTGATATTGATCACATAATGCCTACGGCGTACTTTTTTAACCAAAGACTTCACCCATTTGGGTGAGAACATAAGCATAGCATAACATAAAGCCCTCATGGACATTTTTCGATCTGACGATGCGCGAAAAGCCTCAAAAACCAGCTTTCTTTGGCTGCAGAGCTGGCGCGGCGATGCATGTTTCAAAATCTAAGATTGCAAGCACCGAGGAAAAATACTAAATAATGACCTTCGTAATCTCCACCTACAAAGATGTGTATGTTTATTTGATTAACCTAGAACGTTCTCCGGAACGGTTAGCTCAGATCACAAAACAGCTGGTCACGCTTCAAGTTCCATTCGAACGCGTGGTGGCATTTGACGCAAGCAAAGAAGACCTAAGCTTGTGCCAGATAGACCGTCAAGTTTTTGCAAAGGTGCATGGTCGGAGCCGCATTCGAGACGCTGAGATCGGTTGCTACCAAAGCCACTTCGCTGTACTAAATCGATTTGTGAAAAGCGACAAAAAATTTGCAGTGGTATTTGAAGATGACATCCAAATAAGCGAAGGCCTAAATGGCATACTCGATCAATTACAGGCGTGGAGTGATGATTGGGATATCGTGCCACTATTTCATTGGCACAGAGGCACACCAATGCAAATTAAAAATTCAGGCAGCTTCAGCCTGAATGTATTTCTAACAGCAGTGACATCATCGGCAGCCTATGTGGTTAATCAGCACGCCGCAAACGTCCTTCTCACCCACATGAAAGTTCAAAGCGCTTGCGTCGATCACGAGTTATTCAATACAGCAACGCATGGCTTACGGTTGAGGGGCATTACCCCTAAATGCATCTCACTGAGCGAGCAAGCGAACGTTTCAACGATTGGCGCTAGTAACCCGAATAGCGATCTTAAACCTTCGTTTTGGAACCGCATTCCTACGCTGATTTATCGAAGCCGATACGCAATATTTCGATTGTTTCATGGGCTTTTTATCGCAGTGAAGTTGAGACTATAGACTTTTTTTAAAGGGTTTATTACTTTGTAGGTAATACCGGCAGAGGGGGTTTACCGCCGCCGGGAATGGGTGTTCGATCTACGTTCAACACCATAGACACCAGCGAGTAGTAACCGTTAACACCCAGCAAATCCATCACGCCTTGCTCTCCGAACTGATCAAGCACTGCCTTGTAAGTCGCATCACTTACCGCCTTATTGTTAAGAAGCTCCGAGCAGAAGTTATAGATGGCTTCTTCGTCCGGCTTCATGGTCGTTGGACGGCGGCCGTTGGCAATTGATTCGGTAGTTAGAGCATCCAGGCCCGCTTGTAGTGCTAAGCGATGGTGAGCAAACCACTCATATTGTGAATTCCAATGCCTTGCCGTAATAAGAATTGCCAGCTCATTCAAACGCATACCTAAACTACTCTTAAAGCGAATGTAGGAGCCCATCTTTTGAAGATGATCTCCGAGCTCGGGGCTGCGAAGGAATACATTAAAGGGGCTACCCACCGTACCGTTACTTGAATTGGCAGCGGAACCTGCCACTGCAGCGCGAGGCCCAGAAGCAATGTTTTTAACAAGATCTTTCTGTGCCTGCGTCATTTCATCTGGCTGTAGTACTTTAAAGCGCCGGTCTGCTTCCTGGGCTTGAGTGAAGCTGGTCATAAAAGCAATTAAGAGTATGGTGAGAATGTGAGTTTTCATGAGAGCGCTCCTTCGTTGGATAGTTCAGCTATTTATCAATATATCTAGGTTACCCCATGATTGATTAAAGACAATCCGGCAACGTCAAAATGCTGTAAGTTGCTGCACATCAAAGTTCGCCGATCAAGTGATGTAACTCTCCGTATCAACCTCACCCTGGGCCTGCAAGTCATAACGATTACCATGAACGGTATTCTGGTTAATCAACGCTTCAAGCTCCACCATTACTTCATTCGAAAGCTTCACAGCATTGGCCCCCATGTTTTCAGTCAAATGGGCAACACTGCGAGTACCAGGAATCGAAATCAAGTGCGGCCATTTATGCAAGCTCCACGCAATTGCCAGTTGAGCGGGTGTACAACCTACCTTTTTCGCAATAGCTAAGTAAGGTTCGCGAAGCGCCAAATTCTTAGGGTAATTCTCTGCACTAAAGCGAGGCATGCCGCGACGAATATCCTTGGCATCAAGGTCGGCAACATTCGGTGGCATTTCGCATAAAAACTGACGAGCCAAGGGGCTAAAAGCTACGAAAGCTGCGCCGATCTTGGCACAAGCATCAAGCACCGCGATCTCCGCATTGCGCGTCCAGAGCGAGTATTCGGTTTGCACCGCGGCGATGGGATGTATCGCATGGGCTTTCATCAAGGTGGAGGCGGAAACTTCGCTCAACCCAATCGCGCGAATTTTGCCTTCGCGCACTAAATCGGCCAGCGCACCAACACTTTCCTCGATCGGTACTTTTTTATCCCAACGATGCAAATAATACAAATCAATTACATCTGTTTGCAAGCGCTTTAAGCTCGCCTCGCAATGCGCTTTCACATTAGCTGCGCTGCCGTCTATCACACGCTTAACGCCATCGGGAAACGTCACCGCACCCATGCCGCATTTACTCGCTAATACAAACTTCGAGCGATGTTGCTTCAACACTTGGCCGATGCGAGTTTCGTTTTTACCAAAACCATACAAGGTTGCAGTGTCGAACATGTCAACGCCAAGGTCGAGCGCCTTTAGCAATACCTCTTCGCCTTGTTGATACGACACCGAAGGCCCGTAAGCGTGGTCGATATTCATACAACCCAAACCAATAGGATTGATGCTGAAAGTGCCGAACTGACGTTTTTGCATGCTAATCATTAAAAAAGTTGTTGTTCAAGATCATGAAGTACTTTATAGCACGACAGCACTTGCGCCAAGCTGGCATTAGGCTCGCGTCCTTCACGAATCGCAGCGAAGAATTCTCTATCTTGCAGCTCAATGCCATTCATTGAAACATCGACCTTCGAAACATCGATTTTCTCTTCTTTGCCGGTCACTAAATCATCATAGCGAGCGATGTAGGTGCCAGTGTCACCGATGTAACGGAAGAAAGTGCCCAACGGGCCGTCATTGTTAAAGCTAAGGCTAAGCGTACAAATAGCGCCGGTGCTGGCTTTCAACTGAATACTCATGTCCATCGCAATGCCAAGCGTTGGATGAATCGGCCCCTGCACGGCATTGGCTTTTATAATTGTGCCGCCAGTCATGTACGCAAATAAGTCAACCGAGTGTGCCGCATGGTGCCACAGCAAATGGTCTGTCCAACTACGCGGTGCGCCAAGCGCATTCATATTGGTGCGCCTAAAGAAATAGGTTTGAATATCCATTTGCTGAATATTGAACTCGCCTGCTTTGATTTTCTTATGAACGAACTGGTGGCTGGGGTTAAAACGTCGGGTGTGGCCGCACATGGCCGTTAAGCCAGTTTTCTTCGCTAGATCAACAACTGCTTGCGCATCTTTCCAACTATCGGCCAAAGGGATTTCAACTTGCACATGCTTGCCGGCATTCAAACAAGCAATGGCTTGTGAAGCATGCATTTGCGTTGGTGTGCAAAGAATAACCGCATCGATCTCTTTCATCGCCAAGCTATCTTCTAACTTAGTCGTAACATGACCAATACCATACTTAGCAGCGACTTCTTTGGTTTTCTCTAACTCGCGACCGATCAGCGATATAACTTCAACACCCTCAATATTCTTAATACCATCAACGTGCTTCATACCAAACGCACCCGCACCAGCGAGGGCAACCTTAATTGGTTTCATTTATTGGTTCTCCAAAATTAAATTGCCTACGGCCGTGTTCGATGCAGGCACATGATAGAAACGATGAGCTACTCTGGGTTTTGCGCCGCCATTCAAATCATTCATTGCACCTCGTGCCACTAACCACATAACAAGCTCGATCCCTTCCGAACCTGCATCCCGCACATACTTGATATGCGGTACGGCAGCTTGCGCTTCAGGGTCTGAAATCATTAGATCCATGAATTCGTTGTCGTGGCTTTTATTAATCAAGCCAGCACGCGGGCCTTGCAACTGATGGCTCATGCCACCTGTGCCCCAAATTTGCACACTCAAATCCTGATCGAATGATTCAACCGCTTTACGAATCGATTTGCCAAGATTCAAACAACGCTTTCCAGAAGGCACTGGGTACTGCACCACGTTCACAGCAAAAGGAATGACGGGGCATGGCCATACTTGCGGCTGGCCGCACATCAATGACAACGGAACTGTCAAACCATGGTCCACATCCATCTTGTTGACGATGGTAAGATCGAAATCATCTTGAATCACGGATTGCGCAATGTGCGATGCCAACTCCGGATGGCCGATCACTTTTGGCACGGGCCTAGGCCCCCAACCCTCATCAGCCACTGCGTATTCCGCAGCACAACCAATGGCAAAAGTTGGGATGAAATTCAAATCGAAGGCTGTAGCATGATCATTGAAAACCAAGAAGATCACATCAGGCTTATTCGCCTTAAACCATTCTTTTGAAGGCTCATAGCCCTTAAACACTGGTGACCAGTAAGGCTCTTGAGTTTTGCCTAAATCGAGTGCGGCGCCAATAGCAGGCACATGCGATGTAAAAACACTTGCGGTAATACGCGCCATTATTGTTTACCCTTATTGTCTTGTTCTGATGCGTAGCGGTTGCCATCCGCAGAACGGCCACCGGCAATCATCATCGCTAAATATTGTTCTTGGGAAAGGCCAGTCATGGTCGCTGCCATGTACTGGAAGCTACGGCCATGAGTTGCACCTAATTTGGCGAGGAAGTAAATATTGCCACCCAACTTAATCGCCTTGTTCAAATCAAAATCGAGAGCAGCTTGCTTTTGCTCTTCAGTCATTGGCCATTCATCGATATAGGCACGTTGATCCGCTTTAAAACGCTCGCGGTTCTCCGCCTTCATCAACGACATG
>JAYWIG010000204.1:0-3022 GCA_043789035.1 Betaproteobacteria bacterium | reverse complement strand
CAAGATGAAAGATGGCTTAGGCCAGAACGTCATCGTTGAAAACAAACCTGGTGCGGGCGGAAACATAGGCGCTGATTTGGTCGCGAAGGCGCCTAATGACGGCTACACCATGCTTATGGGTGCGGTGGCCACGCATGCGATCAACCCCTACTTGTATAGCAAGATGCCTTACGACGCGAACAAAGACTTTACGCCTGTAACCCGTATTGCAACTGTGCCAAATGTTTTAGTGATGAACCCCGAAATGGCAGGGAAACTTCAGCTCAATTCCCCCAGTGATTTACTCAACTATGTGCGAAAAAATCCGGGCAAACTGAACTATGCATCGGGTGGCAATGGCAGCGCGGGCCATTTAGCAGGTGAGCTTTATAAAACCCAAGCCAAAGCGAGTATGGTGCATATCGCCTATGCTGGTGCACCACCTGCGCAACTCGGATTAATCGCCGGCCAGACAGACCTAATGTTTGACAACCTTGCCTCTGCAGCGCCTCAAATTCGAGCGGGAAAGCTGAAAGCATTTGCGGTAACGACAGCTGAAAAAAGTAGCTTCTTTCCAGACCTTCCGACTTTAGCCTCGCAAGGTTTGCCTGGCTTTGATATTTCGACGTGGTTTGGCGTTTTTCTACCAGCCAATACTGCAAAACCCGTTGTAGAAAAGCTTCACAGCGAGATTCTAAAAGCGCTTGCTATGCCGGATGTCAAAGAACGGCTTGGCCGGATGGCAGCCGACGCTTCGCCCCTCAAACCGGAGGCGTTTGCTCAATTTATAATCACCGAGCAGGTCAAGTACAAGGCCCTGATCCAGTTCTCAGGAGCCAAAGTCGATTAAACATGTGGATTACACGCATAGCCAAATAAACCAAAAATCGCTTATCGTTGCAGGCTAACGTTATGTAACATAGCGAAACAATTTGAATACATATAAAAGGAGAAAGCACTTGCGTAACAAAAAAGATTTCTGGTCCGGGGTGATGTTTATGGGATTTGGGATATTGTTTATCCTCTTATCCCGTCAATACCAACTCGGTACTGCCGCGAAAATGGGCCCTGGGTATTTCCCAACTGTGCTCGGCGGTTTAATGGCGGTTCTGGGATTAATTGTTGCGATTGGCGCTTTCTCAAAGAGCAACCCAATCACTGCGCTTGACGCAGTAGGTTGGAAAGAACTCAGCATGGTTTTAGGTGCAGTCGCATTGTTTGCCCTTGCATTGCCGCAACTCGGCTTCATCGTCGCTCTGATACTTTTGATTTTCGTTGCCGCCCTTGCCAGCCATGAATTCAAAATGAAAGACACTATTCTTTCAATTTTGTTCTTGCTTGTGCTTTCGTACATCGTGTTCGTTTGGGGCTTGGAACTTCAGTTCCCCGTATGGCCTAAATTCTTGACGAAGTAATTAATAGCTAAACCAAACATTCAACATTGAAGTAACGAAACACTATGGAATTATTCAATAACCTCGCGCTTGGCTTTGCCACAGCCGCGACCATGAACAACCTGTTCTTCTGCTTTGTCGGCGTGTTCTTAGGAACCCTGATTGGCGTTTTACCGGGCATTGGACCTTTGGCCACGATTGCTATGTTGCTGCCAGCAACCTACAAGATGGCCGACCCAACGACAGCCCTGATTATGTTGGCCGGTATTTATTACGGTGCACAGTACGGCGGGTCGACAACTGCCATTTTGGTGAATTTGCCAGGGGAATCATCGTCAGTGGTAACCACACTAGATGGCTACCAAATGGCCAGACAAGGGCGTGCTGGCCCCGCACTGTCGATAGCTGCGTTGGCATCTTTCTTCGCGGGTACCGTTGCAACCTTCTTACTTGCTGCCGCAGCGCCTCCACTGGCTGAGATTGCATTCAAATTTGGACCTGCAGAGTACTTCGCTCTCATGGTGCTTGGCTTGATCGCTGCGGTCGTTTTAGCATCCGGATCAATCGTAAAAGCCCTCGCGATGGTTGTGTTGGGCTTGCTACTCGGCATGATCGGTACTGACGTGAACTCTGGAGTATCACGCTTTTCATTTGAAATTCCAGAACTCTCAGACGGTATTGAGTTTGCAGTAGTTGCCATGGGTATGTTTGGTTTCGGTGAAATTATAGTTAACTTAGAACAGAAAGAAAGTCGCGAAGTTTTCACGAACAAAGTTGGCCGTTTACTGCCAACTAAGCAAGACATTATGATGTCGATTGCTCCAGTCATTCGCGGTACGCTCCTAGGTTCATTCTTAGGAATCCTGCCCGGTGGAGGTGCTGTTTTGGCTTCATTCGCAACTTATGCGATGGAAAAGAAACTCGCCAAAGACCCGTCACGTTTTGGTAAAGGTGCCATCGAAGGCGTTGCTGGCCCAGAAGCTGCGAACAATGCTGGTGCACAAACATCATTTATTCCGATGTTAACGCTTGGTATTCCAACAACTCCTGTTATGGCGTTGATGGTTGCTGCGATGATGATTCACAACATTCAACCTGGCCCACAGGTAATGTCAAGCAACCCAGCTTTGTTCTGGGGCTTGATCTCGTCAATGTGGATTGGTAACTTAATGTTGGTCATTTTGAACTTGCCACTCATTGGCTTGTGGATCAAATTGCTTACCGTACCTTACCGCGTGTTATTCCCTGCGATCCTGCTTTTCTGCTGTATCGGTGCATACTCGATCAATAACAACGTGTTCGACGTATTCATGACAATTCCTTTCGCGATTCTTGGCTATATATTCAAGAAACTCGATTGCGAACCAGCACCTCTGTTACTTGGATTTGTGTTGGGTAAGTTGATGGAAGAGTTCTTGCGTCGTGCGATGACAATTTCACGCGGCGATCCGATGGTGTTCTTAACCCGCCCACTTTCACTCACCTTGCTTTTGATGGCCTTGGCACTGTTACTAATCGTGTTCTTACCTGCGATTTCCAAGACACGGAAAGAAGCTTTCGCTGGAGATGATTAATCTCTCATAGCTTGAATGTAAACATGTATGAAGGCCGCCTAGAAGACCCTAGGCGGCCTTTTTTGTTGGTACACT
>JAYWIG010000203.1:0-10831 GCA_043789035.1 Betaproteobacteria bacterium | reverse complement strand
TCTAAGAAGCGCGCAACTTCTAGAGCGTTTGACACATGCCGAGCCATTCGTAAGGAAAGTGTTTCAATGCCTTGCAGGATTTGAAACGCATTCATTGGGCTTAGGCAGGCGCCAAAATCTCGTAATCCTTCTCGACGCGCGCGCAGTAGAAACGGCGCGACGGTCGATTCTTCAGAAAAAACCATGTTGTGAAAACCCGCATAGGGTTCAGTTAACTCAGGGAATTTGCCAGAGGCTTCATAGTCGAAGGTACCGCCATCCACTAACAAACCACCTAAAACTGTTCCGTGACCACATAAAAACTTTGTCGCTGAGTGATACACCAAGTCCGCACCCAGAGTGAATGGCTGAATGAGATAAGGTGTAGTGAATGTGGAATCGACCAATAAAGGCAAGCGTGCTGAATGGGCAATATTGGCAATCGTCGGAATATCGAGGACGTCTAAGCCGGGGTTTCCGACAGTTTCGCCAAAAAGTAGTTTCGTATTTGGCCTAATTGCCGCCGCCCACGCGCTGAAATCCCTAGGGTTGACGAAGGTTGTTTCGATGCCGAATCGTGCGAGCGTGTAATGCAACAAATTGTGCGAACCGCCGTAAAGGGCGCTAGACGCTACGATATGCGCTCCGGCACCCATTAAAGTCGCAATCGCCAAGTGCAAGGCTGCTTGGCCGCTGGCCGTAGCAATTGCACCGACCCCGCCTTCTAGCGCCGAAATTCTTTCTTCAAAAACAGCCACCGTGGGGTTGCTAATTCTGGAGTAAACATGCCCGGACTGTTCCATATTGAATAGGGCCGCAGCATGGTCTGAATCTTGAAAGGCAAACGCAGTTGAAAGATAAATTGGCGTTGCTCTAGCCCCAGTTGTCGGATCCGGCGCAGACCCTGCATGAAGGCTCAAAGTGTCAAATTCGTAAAAATTAGGCTTAGTCATCGCTGCATCCTAGCATGATGGCTACCTTCTATCGGTCAGTAAACCCGCTTCGTCCGAACGGAGAAAACGCACCACTTAGGTTCGCTTAGCATGAACTTATCTGTCACTCCTACGACTTGTTTCGGGAATGTGGCTCCAATTTATATTTGGGCAGACAAATGGCAAATAAGCGGGTTTACAAAGTAACAACAGCCGGTCTCGACGTTCGCGATGTGCGATTAATCGAAATTGTTTTTAAGCACAGCCAGTACAACAAATATGAGTTTTCGCTAGTGACAGGCGAGCAGGTCGACGAAATAGATTTACTGATTGCGAATACCTCAGAAGCTTTGGGCCTCGACGCAATCACTAAACTACGTTCTAATAAGCGTGAAGTGCCTGTCATTGCCGCTTTGCCTCGTGGCGCGGTTAGCTCTACCCGTCATGCAATTTCAATAGACCGGCTAACTTTACAGTTGCTGCCAATCTTAAACCGCGTGATTGATATTGAGTTTAATCCTCAGGCCGCAACGTCTCAAGTTGAGCACCGGCCAGCACAAAACATAGTTAACTTACAGCTTGCCCAATCTCCACCCCAGCAAATGGCCGCTGCCAATCAGTTTTCGGCTCCGGCACCCACTCTAGCTCAGGCTCCTCAGGCGCAAGTGCAGCCCGCCCCGGCGGCTCTCAGATCAAACTTGGTAGCCTTGCCTTCTGCGGTTGGTCCTGACGGTTCGCTGATCGAACGTTTACGGGTTTTAGTCGTGGACGATAGCCCTACAGTACGCCAGCAGCTGGCTCAAGCATTCAACCGTATGGGCATTATTTCCGAGGTCGCTGCTAGTGCGGCAGAAGCACTTTCGCGCCTAGCAGAAACGAGTTTTAACCTTGCTTTGATTGACGTTGTCATGCCCGAGATGGATGGCTACAAACTTACCAAAGAGATTAAGAGAAACAAGGCCTGTAAGCAGATGCCTGTGATTATTTTGACGAGTAAGTCTTCGCCATTTGATTTGGCGCGCGGTGCACTTGCTGGTTGCGATACTTATTTGACTAAGCCTGTACCTCTTAAGGACTTGGAGGCGGCTGTGGTTAAGCAATTGCGCAAAGCGCTCGCCATTGATGACATCAGTGGCCTAATCCGCATGACATCGGTATCGCCACCAAATAACGGCCAAACGCTGGCAACGGCACAGGCTGGCGCAAAAACCACTGCAGCACCGCAGTCGATGACTGCAGCGGCACATTAAAAAGTTTTTAAATATAGCGAGTTTTGCGGTTGAAGCGAGCAAAAACCGTTGATATTTGTTTGATCGATAGATCGTATTTTTGAAGATAGGAATCTCCATGAATCAAGCCCTAATTGTCGATGATGGCGCAACCGAAAGAGAACAATTAACCAATATTCTGCGCGACGCAGGTTGGTTGGTACATGTCTCAGCCAACGGCGATGATGCACTTCGTAAAGCGAAGTCTGATAAACCCAATATCATTTTTATGGATATCGTCATGCCAGGAATGGATGGCTACCAAGCTACCCGTAAGCTGGCTGAAGACCCAGAAACTCGCGGTATTCCTGTGGTGTTTGTTTCGACAAAAAACCAGCGTGCTGATCAGGTATGGGCCCGCATGCAAGGCGGTAAAGAGTTGATTAGCAAGCCTTACAGCGCGAACCAAATCTTAGACGCCTTAAAGCACGCTGCTTAATTTGGATACTGAGTTGGATACTGACATGAATACCGCCTACCTTTCCCGACCGGACACCGCTTTTGCAGCCCCTGCTGCGGTAATGCCGGCAGCGGCGCTAATGCGATTTGGTGTAAGCATTGGTAACGCGTCCGTACTTTTGCCGACCGGAGTTGCTGCTGAGTTTATTGCCGAACCTGAGCTATTTCCAGTACCGAGAGCGCCTAAAGGCTTGGTGGGCATGATGCAGCTGCGCGGTGCGCCAGTCGCGGTGTTCGCAGCTGGCCACACGAACAACATGCATGCCGCACGAGGCGTCGGTAGAACTGGCGCGTTAGTGATTGGCACCTTGGGCCAGTTCGGTGCAGTGTTAGTAAACAATCCTCCTGTGTCGGTGACGCTCCCGCCCGCAGTTCGTGGTAAGCCAATTTTAAAAGTTGCCGCTGCCCATGAGGCGGTTGGCGTTACGCCCTGGCTCGCGAGAGCTATCAGGTTCGGCGTTACAGACGTTAATGGTATTCAATGGTGGGAGCTAGATCTGCCAGAACTCATGAAGGGACTTGCCGACTCCAGCCCAGTCTCTTCTAACTCGGTAGAGCATTCCTCAGATAAAGGCCTATGGATCAGCGACAAAATTCATTCATTAAAATTTACAAAACTAGAAAATGCTTAAATTTCAGAAAAACAAAATCGACTACAGCAAGGGAAGTACTGATCAGGTTGCACAAGCAATGTCCGATGCAGTAGCCGCAAAAGTAGCTGATCAATCAGTTGCTGGTCGACTGCGAATTGGTTCTTTGAGTTTGGCAATTGGTCCAGCTGTTTTAGCGACTGCAATTGTTGCGGCACTTGCTTACGGCGTGGCAAAAAATATTACCGAAAGCCGCGTGAATGCCCAGCTTGAGTCGGTACGTGCGGTGCAAACCGAAGCGTTGAATGGCTATGCGGAATCGTTGAAGAATACCCTTACGCAAGCGGCGCAGTTAAATCAAGTGATTGAGGCAACGAAGTCTTTATTGACCGAGTTTCCAAAATTGAAAACAGCTAAGCCCTCGGCAAATCCGGCGGCTAGTCGTGACGGGCTACAGCGCTATTATGAAAATGAGTTTGGAAAAGAGTTTGTAAAGAAAAACGGTGGCCAATCAGCAAACCTTATTGAGATTTTCAAAAAACTTCCCGACGAAACGCTCGCAGCTCAGCAGCTTTATATTGCGGGTAACGAAAACCCACTTGGTAAAAAAGACTCTTTAATGAATGCCAATGACGGTTCAGAGTACAGTCGAGCACACGAGAAAGTTCACGGTCTTTTTGGTTCACTGGTTAAGAAATTCGGTATTTATGACTTCTTTATCGTGGACCCAACTACTGGTTTTATTGTTTACACTTACTTTAAAGAGCTCGACTTTGGTACGTCGCTAAACAACGGCCCTTATGCTAAAACCGCTTTAGGCCAAGCTTTTGCGGTATCGCGCAAGGCTACTAGCCCTGATAAGGTCTGGCTAAGCGATTTCGAGAAATACTTTCCTTCTTACAATGACCAAGCGGGTTTTATGTCGGTACCAATCTATGATGGCGAAAATCAAATTGCGGTATTGGTCATTCAGGTGCCGATTGACCAGATCAACAAGGTGATGACTTTCGACAAGAAATGGTCAAACGTAGGTTTAGGTAAAACTGGTCAATCGTTCTTAGTTGGTAAAGACCAAACCTCCCGCTCGATCAGTCGGGATGCGGTTGAGAATTTAGCCGATTACGTTGTACGTACGAAGAGCGCATTGAATGAAGCAGCAGCAAAAGAAATAGAATTGCGCTCCTCTGACATTGGCGTACGCAAAACAGTCGCCGAAGGTTTGGAAAAAGCAATGGTTGGTGAATTTGTTGATTCAACTTACATCAACTGGGCTGGTGAGCCGACCATGGCGTCCTTTGGCCCTGTGAAGCTGTTGAACCAGAACTTTGCTATTGTTACAGAGATGCAAGAATCTGAGGCGCTTGAGCCAGTAGCCAGCCTTTTGAAGAAAATCGCCTTAGCTGCACTTGCGACGATGGTACTTGCTGCAGGTATTGCCTTGTACGGCGCTGGTAAGCTGACAAAAATTGTGACTAATCCGTTATCTCGTCTTAAGAGTACGGTTGACGAATTGCAGGCCGGTGACTTTGACGCCCGTACCAAGATGCAGGATAAGGACGAATTTGGTGAGCTTGGCCGTGCGCTTGATAAGTTGCTGGATGAACGCGTTTCACAACTCAACAAGATTGCCAAAGAAAACGAATTGCTTAATAACTCGGTAATTGACATTATGCAGGCGGTCTGTACGATTGCCACGTCGAAAGATTTAAGTATGAAAGTGCCTGTAACCGAAGACGTTACGGGCGCGATTTCTGACGCTTTGAACCTCTTGACCGAAGAAACCAGCCGCGTTCTACGTAACGTGGGTATGGTATCTCGTGATGTGGCGCAAGCGACTGTGGCTGTACAAGGTCAGGCTGAATTGGCGAACCAAGCGGCTTCTCGAGAGCAGCGTGAAGTGGAGTTTGCGGCGACCGAGTTGGGAACTGCGGCTCATGCCTTGAACGATATTGCTGAACGTGCTCGCTTGTGTAACTTATCTGCTGAGGCAGCCGTGTTAACAACCGGAGGTGCGATGGCGATTGTGGTTGGAACCGTGGCCGGTATTGCCCAGTCTCGTGACTTGATTCGTGAAACTGAAAAGCGAATTAAGCGCCTGGGTGAGCGTTCACAAGAAATTGGTCAGGTGGTCAACATCATCCAAGGTATTGCAGAACGAACCGGTATTTTGGCCCTGAACGCGTCGATGCACGCTGCTGCGGCCGGTGAAGCAGGGCGCAGCTTTGCGGTGGTTGCGGACGAGGTCAAGCGCTTGTCAGAATCTGCTCGTGAATCAACGTCCCAGATTGGTCGCTTAATTACTGCGATTCAAACTGAAACGAAAGAAACCGTAGTCGCGATGAACCAAGCGATTACACAGGTTGTTGAAATTAGCCGATTGGCTGATGATGCAGGCCGTGAAATGAAGCGAACTCAGGACCAAACTACAGAGCTGGCAGCGTCGGTTAAGGACATTGCGTTTACGTCGGGTGAACAGGCCAAAGCCGGTGCTGCCTTGCAAGATCGTGCGACGGTTATTTTAGAAGCCAGTAATGAAACTGCTCGCCAGTTATCATCACAGGCTGTTGAAACCCGTAAGTTGGTGGAATATGCGAAATCGCTTCTCGAAGAGGTTCGAGTATTTAAAGTTACCGACTAAATCAACTAGATACAAACTAAAACATTGCTGATTTAATTACTATAACGAAACACCAGCCAGTCATGATGTTGAAAGAACCACTTGTGAGTGAGGAGCTAAGCGCCCGCTTAAGCCAGTGTAGTCTGGAGTTGGCGACAAGCTTTGCTAACGCCTCCAGCCTGCCTGGTGCCCCGTGGCGAGTTACCTTAGCCAACGGATTGTCAAAGTGTGCTTTGGCTGCTGACGCTCTCGGTCTGCGTGGCCTTAACTACATCTCTACATTGCTCGTGCCCCACCTAACAAGCGGCAAGATGGATGTCGATGAGCTAGGGCACGCCGAAGTTTTTTGTAATAATTTAATCGCGTTTTGCGCTGGTCTTTCAACGCAAGAGCAAGCGTTCGAGTTAGTTATCAGTCTAAAGTGTTGGCCTGGCATAGCGAAAATTCCTGAGCAGTTTGTTGAAATGATTGGTGGTCGCCTAAAAAGCGATGCAAAGATACATTGCAAAGTGCTGGAAGAGGAGACAGAGTTCTCGCCGCCAGTAACCCTCGCTTCAAAAAATCTCGAACCGTTAACAGTAGTACAACCGCAGCCCGTGGTTTCGAGCAGGCTAGAAAGCTTGCCTTACCTCGACAGCCTTGCGCCGCTATCCGTTGACGAACTTTTTGACGGCAAGGCTGGATCAAGTGGCACTGCTAGTTCACGACTTACAACAAACCAGGTTTTGCCGTCAGATGTACAAGTACCTGAACTGCTTAAGAACGAATCAAGCTTTATCGTGGCCTCTGACGAATTGGCAATGTTGGCCGAGGCTTGCGCCGATTTAGCCCGAGAGGTGACACCGCAGCTGTTATCTTTACCATTAGTTCAAGATTTAATTGATCAAGGCGAGATGGTCGAGGACGTAAAGCCGCTTTGGGATACGATGTTCGCAGAGTACAAAGAGCGAATTGAGTACTTCGCAAATGCTGCGAGTTTTATTGGACTTACGCCCTTGGAGCTTTGGCTTGCTAAGTTGGCTGAGAACTTAGGCGAGTTGTTAAGGCAACCGCAACTTATGACCGAAGACCTGCGTGGTTTATTGGTATTAGTTCCCGCCAGTCTTCAAGCGTACTTCGAAACCCCCAGCGAAAAAACTTCTGAACAAGCATTTATGCTGCTTGAAGACGCAGCTTGGCCTCAGGCTGAGCAAGGCGTCAAGCTGCTTGCCACGGTAGGTGCTTTGGCCCAAGTAAGTTTAATTGGCTCAAGGCAGGTCGAGGAGCGTAGCGATGATGTCTCTGAGGCGGATGTCGACCTACGAATTCCGGTTGATGCCGACGTAAACGTGGTTGATAACTTGCTGCGAGAATTGCCGGCACTATCGACAGAGTTTTCTGAATCAATTGAGCGTATTGCAAAAGGTTCTTTTGCCGATATTGAACCTGCTCAGCGTATTGCTCATACTCTTAAAGGGTCTGCCAATACCGTCGGCGTTCGCGGTATTGCAAATCTAACTCATCAACTTGAAGATATTCTTCAAATTTTGGCTCGCGACAAACGTTTACCGCCGCAAATGTTGATGGATCACTTGTCCGATGCGGCCGACTGCTTAGCTGAAATGAGTGAAGCGGTTGCTGGCCTAGGCGAACCACCTTCTCATGCTTTGGTAATTTACAAAACCGCAGTTGGCTGGACAAATCGTTTGGTGCGCGATGGCGTGCCTGAGGCAAGCCTTGCAAGCGAAATGCAAGCTGAACGCATATGCGAACCTGCATCGTCTAATTTACGTGAAACAGTTCAAACGAGTTCCCAAGATCTTGGCTTGGTCGACCCAAGTGACATGCTTGAGGCGATGCCTGAAATCACTGCAAACGCAGCGCCGGCGGTGGCCGCACGCAATGAAGAAGAAATTCTGCGTGTTCCCGCGGCATTGGTTGATCGAATGCTTGGCTTCACCGGTGAGGCAACGATATTGCTAGCGCAGGTACAAGATAGATTGCTATCGCTAGAGAAGACCCGCAGCACAATCAAAATTGATACGGACCGGCTTACCTCCCTATCAGATGAGCTTGATAATTTAGTGGACATTCGCGGCTTGTCGATGGATGAGCGTAAAGACAACCAAGACTTTGATGCGCTTGAATTAGAGGAATACAACGAGCTGCATATGGTTGCTCGTCGTATTGCTGAATCAAGTGCCGATGCTAAATTAGTCGATCAGAACTTGGATCGCGATTTGAATTCTTTGAAAGACATGATTGCGCAGCTTGAGCGTGTGCAAACCGATCTACGTGAATCGACTTTGCAAAGTCGCATGGTTCAAGTGCTCAGTGTGATGCCGCGCTTGCAGCGTGCAGCCCGTCAAGCAGGTCGTATGGCCAACAAGTTGGTTGATTTTGAAGTATTAGGAGGCCAAACCGCGGTCGATAGCCACCTGTTGCAAACCTTGATCGACCCACTGACGCATTTAATTCGTAATGCGGTGGACCATGGTCTAGAGTCTGACGCCGTACGCTCCCGTACTGGTAAGCCGTTGAATGGCCAAATTACTTTGCTGTTTGAACGTTCGGGCAGAAATCTAAAGATTGTTTGTAAAGACGATGGGGCTGGTTTGAATATGGCTGCCATTCGTGCCAGGGGTATTCAGCGTGGTTTAATTACCGAGCACGGTGTTTACACCGATGATGAAATTGCTCGTTTGATTTTGCAGCCAGGCTTTTCCACGCGTGATACGGCAACCCAGTTGTCTGGTCGGGGTGTTGGCATGGACGTTGTGTTCCAAGCCGTTAAGCAGCTGCGGGGTACCCTAGAGATTTCTCATACGCCTAGTCAAGGCACGCAATTTACGCTCATCTTGCCGGTTCGAATGGCCGCTGTGCCGGTGATTGTGGCGCGGGCTGGCCAGCATGTAATCGGAATTTCTGTGCGCGGAATTGAACAAATACTTCCTAAACTTGACGATCGAATGGTAATGCTTGGTAACAGTCGCTTGGAGTTTGACGGTGTGCAATATGCAGCATCGCGGCTAGAAGAGCTTTTAGGAATGCCTATATCTGCATTTGGTCGTGGCAATGCGCCCGAGGTGGTGTTGCTGGTTCGTCAAGAAGATAATCAAGTTCGAGCGATTATTGCGCCAGAGCTTAGCCAAACCCGTAATGTGATCGTTCTGCCGATTAGCAAGTACCTGCCAAAAACCTTGGGTATTGAAGGCGCGGCCGTTCTAGGTGACGGCTCAGTGGCTTCGGTTGTTGATCTGCCAGAACTTATTTCAGCAGTGCTCGAAGAGAAGTTAGGCAATGCGGGCGTTCCAGCGGCTGAAGCCGCGCCTGTATTACTAAAACCTGCGCCGATTTGTTTGATTGTTGACGATTCAGTGTCTGTGCGTCGTTCGATGGAATACTTTGTGAAAGACCTAGGTTTCGAAGTCGATAGTGCTGGTGACGGTATTGAGGCCCTAGGCAAGCTGCAAATTCGTAAGCCAGACATCATGTTAGTTGACTTGGAAATGCCTCGAATGAACGGCATCGAGTTAACGGCTGCGGTACGTAACGAAGTACGACTTTCTAAGGTACCGGTAATTATGATTACTTCGCGCTTTAGCGATAAACATAAGCAGATGGCCCTTGCTGCAGGTGTTTCAGTATTCTTAACCAAGCCCTATACTGAGGACGATCTGGCTACACATATTGAACGCTGCTTGCATAATGTGACCTCCTAACGATAGCATCTACCCCAGATACACTAATTCTTGGGGGCGGATGTGAAAGTTAATGAAATTCTGAAAGTAAAGGGCAGTACGCTCTTTACGATTCTGCCCAGTTTAAAGCTCTCTGATGCAGTCGTTGTCATGGCTGAGCAAGATATTGGCTCACTCGTTGTGATGGACAAGGGTCGGCTAGTGGGAATGCTGACGTTTCGCGAAGTAATCCGCATCCTTGCGAAGCGCCAAGTCGAGCAACGAACAGGCCCAACACCGCCAGTCGCCGAGTTTACCGTAGCTGAGGTAATGAATAGCGAGCCTATCATCGTTGCCCCTGATCTAGACGTTAACGAATTGCGCCGGATTATGCTGGAAGGGCGCCAACGCTATCTACCGGTGATGGATGAGCAAACTTTGCTAGGGGTGATTTCCTTTCATGACGTGGCAAAAGCGGTTCTCGAGGAACAAAGTTTTGAGAATCGTATGCTGAAAGCTTATATTCGAGATTGGCCGGCAGAGGGCTGATTCGTTTATGGCTGTTCCGCGTTGGCAGTTGCCTAAGGTTCCGAGTGTGTCCGGTGTTGGCTTAACCTCGGGGCGAGCCCATCAAGCGATGGTTGCTGGTTTGCGCCAGCAGGGTATTCGTGATGAACGTGTGCTCACCGCTATGGCGAGTGTCGTGCGCCATAATTTTGTGCAAGCTGGCTTTGCAAGTCGTGCCTATGAAGATGTCGCCTTGCCTATCGGGCATGAGCAAACAATTTCGAGACCTAGCACGGTCGCCCGAATGATAGAGCTTGGGCTGGAACAGCAACAAAAACCGCTGCAACAATTGCGTGCTTTAGAAATAGGCACTGGCTGTGGATATCAGGCTGTCGTAATGGCGTCGTTGTTTGGTTCAGTGGTTTCGATTGAACGTATTCGAGGCTTGCACGAACTAGCTGCTGAAAATATTCGTACTTTAAGATGGACGCATTTGCGCCTCATGTTTGGTGATGGTTTGCTTGGCTATCCGACTGGTGCGCCTTACGATTTCATCGTGATTGCTGCAGCAGGGCTAGCGATACCGGATGATTTGTTGATGCAAATGCGGATCGGCTCTAGGCTTGTCGCGCCCGTTTCTGACGCAGTTGGATCGCAGGCCCTGCATGTAATGGAGCGGACAGGTGAAAAAGATTGGCAATTGACGAAAATGGATTCTGCTCGGTTTGTTCCATTGCTGTCAGGTACCCGATGAAGACGCCTGTTAATGGCTAGTTGCGAAAGTGCGCGATAATTTAGGAATGAATCCTATGAAATTAAA
>JAYWIG010000202.1:0-10840 GCA_043789035.1 Betaproteobacteria bacterium | reverse complement strand
CCACCGGTGTATTCTCCGGCCATAGGCAACAGGTCTTTACCGTGTATACGGGTTTGCACATCGGCACGGCGCAAAATCGTGTTGACGTTCTGCTCAATAAAGTCCGGCTGCCCTTCTTCTACCAATAAGATGCCTCGCTTACCTGCACAAAAGCGGGTGAACTCTTCATCAACCAGCGGGTAGGTGATGTTTAGTACATACAGCGGTACACGCGAATTGCCAAACGCATCGGCTAGGCCGAGCAACTCTAGCGAGCGCAGCACACCGTTGTAGAGCCCACCCTGCATAACAATGCCAAAGTCTTGCGCGCCTTCGGCAAAAAACTCGTTGACTTGATGGTCTTGAATATACTTGACAGCAGCGGGCCAACGTTCGTTTATTTTTTCATGCTCCTGTGCATAGCTGGCCGGCGGCAGTACGATGCGGTTGGTGTCGCGCTGGGGGTTATTGATCGCATCTTTCAATGTGAAGGCGGGGCGTTTGTTTGCCTTAGTGGCAAAGCGGCCATGCACATGGCAGGCACGAATGCGCAGCTCTAGCATTACAGGCGTTCGGCTTGCTTCAGACAGCTCAAAACCCATTTCGACAGCTGCCACTATACTTTCAAGATTCGGGCGCGGGTCAATTAACCAAACTTGCGATTTCATGGCGAAAGCGTGTGAGCGCTCCTGCATGATGCTCGAGCCTTCGCCGTAGTCTTCACCCACAATGAGCATCGCTCCACCCAAGACACCGCCCGAGGCTAAATTAGCTAGCGCATCAGACGCTACATTGGTACCCACCGTTGCCTTGAAGGTAACTGCGCCACGCAACGGGTAATTCACCGATGCGGCCAGCGTCGCTGCCGCCGTGGCCTCAGACGCGCTATGTTCAAAATGAACACCGAGTTCTTGCAAGATGTCGTTGGCATCAGTTAGCACATCTAAGAGATGCGAAATAGGCGCTCCCTGGTAGCCAGCCACATACGACACGCCAGATTGCAGCAATGCTTTGGTGACGGCCAAGATTCCTTCGCCACGAAACTCATCTCCATCGCCTAAGCGCAGGGATTGGACTTCTTTAATAAATGATCGTTCTGCCATATGGTTAATTTACTTAAGTCATCGGTATGCGTCGAATGGATAGATTGGATACTGCCTATTCGTTTGGTGAATAATGGGGAGTAATACCTTTGGAGAAACGCTAAATGAACTTTCGCCAACTTGACTTGAACCTGTTACGCGTACTAGTAGCTATCCACCGCACGGGTTCTGTCACGCTGGCAGGCAAAGCGTTGTCGCTGTCACAACCCGCCACCAGTAACTCGCTGGCACGGTTGCGCGATTTTTTTGGCGACGAATTGTTTGTACGAGCGCCGTCTGGGCTAAAGCCAACCCGATTGTGCGAGCAACTCGCACCGGCTGTTATGGCTCAGCTATCCAGCATGGAAAGCCTAGTTACCGGGCATGAAGAATTCGACCCAGCGCTAAGCAAAATGGCCTGGCGGTTGTCATTGTCTGACTTAGGTGAAATGCTATTTTTGCCCGCTCTAGCCGGCGAGTTGCGCAAGCAAGCGCCCCATTCGCGGTTGGCCAATATCTCCGTCGCTGCTGATCAGGTCGCGGCTGCGCTAGAGGCGCGGGAGATTGATTTGGCGGTTGGCATTTTGCAACCCAAACAACGGGGTATACGAACCGAGCTTCTGTTTCACGAGCAATATGTGGCCGTGTCTGCGCCGACCTGGCGACCTTTATCAGGTCGAGTCGGCCGCGTTTTGACACCTCAACAATTGGCTGAAGCCGCTTTTGTCGTTGCATCACCGACCGCCACTTTTCATGGCAGTGTGGAGCAAATGTTGATCCGGATGAAACTGCAAGACCGAATCGTTTTGCGGGCAAGGCATTTTGGCGGACTACCTGAATTAGCAATGAGTTCGGATCTGCTGTCGATAGTGCCGACCATGTTTGCTAACAATTTGCGCCAGCGTTATGGCTTTAAAGTCTGGGGTATTGCCGATGCCCCGACCTATGAAGTACGCATGGTTTGGCACAGTAGCACCGACAAGGACCCAGCACACCTTTGGATGCGGGCCCTAGTTCAGCGCTTATTTCAACGACCTCAATAACCCGAGACTGAAATCAATAGCATCCAATGCCAGCAGATTCGGATTGAGGGCGAGCAGGGCGGTACGAGCATCGGTACTCTAGTTGCGGCGCCGTAGATACTAAGTGGAGTGATGCTCATCGGCGGGATGCACTTGTTTCCAATGCTCTGCCACGTCGATACGTCGGCATATCCATACATCTGGAAACTGCGTAACGTAATCTAGAAAACGGGCCACACCGGCAGATCGCCCAGGGTGGCCTGAGATTCGTAAATGAAGGCTCACACTCATGAGTTTGGGGTGGTTTTCACCCTCGGCGTAAAGCACATCAAAACTATCTTTGGCCCAGGTGAAAAAATCATCCGATGTGCCCCACCAACCACGACCGTATTTATTGTCGTTTGTCGCAAATGTATGTGGCACAACAAGATGAGGACGATTTGCGGCTTGGGTCCAGTATGGCAGATCATCGTTATAAGCATTACTGTCGTAAACGAAACCCCCTTCTTCGGCCAAGAGTCTCCTCGTATTTAAACTGGGACCGTATCGACAGTACCAGCCAAGTGGGCGTTGTCCAGTGGTCGCTTTTATGCTTTCGACTGCCATGCGAATGTGTTCACGCTCTTCGGCCTCCGATAGGTTGAACTGGTTAATCCAACGCCAGCCGTGGCACAACACTTCATCACCGGATTCACGAATCGCGGCCGACATAGCTGGATTGCGTTCTAGGGCTAGCGCTGAGCCGCTAATGGTTAGCGGCAAATGCCTTTTCCTAAACAAGTGAAGCAACCGCCAAAAACCAACTCGACTACCGTATTCAAAAAAGGACTCTGCTGCCAGATCTCGCCCCTCGACGCCAGTCGGCCCCATGCCAGCATCGGTAAGCGTTGTTTCAGAGCGTCCATCACCATCGTCAAAACTATACTCAGCCCCTTCTTCAACATTTATTACAAAATTCATCGCTAACCGCGCACCGTTAGGCCAGCGTGGGTTAGGTGGGTTTGCACCATAGCCGACGAAGTCGCGCTGATGTTCTTGTTTTGGTGTCATGAAATTTCTACGAGATTAGGACCATACACATCGACCAATATTCGATCGCGTTGATCTATTATTTCATCAAACCAAATGGTTTTCGGATCGAAGGCCATTAGATATACAGGTACCAGCGGTGCGTCTAAATCACGGCGAGCGCGGGCCTCAGGATTCGGGAAATCTCCCCAGCACCGCACTACGGTGCCGCATCGACCTTGGATGAAGCCCGGTACTCGGTTATGGCCTACCGTAGTGCTCTGGCGAACCATTAATGTTTGGCCAGGCTGCCACTTCTGCATCAGCGATAGGCCCATGTTGTGAAACGACGCTCCGCTACCGCCATAATCGCATACAGCACGATACCCAAGATAGCCAGAGCTAAGAGCCCAGCAAACACAAGAGGGACTTGGAAAGCTGCCTGTGCACTCAGCATTAGATGGCCAACGCCTTTATTAGAGCCAACCGTTTCTGCCATCACCGATCCCACAAATGCCAGCGTAATTGCGACTTTGAGCGAGCTAAAGAAAAAAGGCATAGAGCGAGGTAATCCTATCTTGCGAATAATTTCCAGTTTAGTCGCACCCAAAGCTCGAAGTACGTCTCGCAATTCTGGTTCAGTGGTGGCTAGTCCTGTAGCCACATTGACAACAATGGGGAAAAAAGAAATCAGAAATGCGGTGAGAACTGAGGGCAGTGGCCCTACCCCGAACCATAATATGAGTACCGGGACTATGGCAACTTTCGGTATTGAATTAAACCCCACCATTACTGGATACAACGCTTCATATATACCTTTACTGGCTCCAATAGTAACCCCCAAAAGTAGCCCCACCACTGTTGCGATGCCAAAGCCGAGCAAGGTTGTCCAAAGAGTTACCAGCGAATTTTCAATCAGCGTGACGCGAAAGTTCCACATTGATTTAAAAATCAACGAGGGTGAAGGTAAAAAGGATTGCGGAATCGAAAACAAAGTACACGCCAGCTCCCATATCAGAAACAGCGACACCGTAAACAAGATTGGCCAGACAATGTAACTAGGAATGCGCGGCATGTTGGTCTTCATTCAGATTGGTGGCGAATATGGCTACGTAACAACTGCACAGTGTCAGTAAACTCTTTCGAGTAGGTAAGGCTGAGGTCGCGAGGGCGTGGTAAGTCAACCTCATGCTTTAAGACTATGCGCCCGGGCCGCGGCGAAAACACATACACGGTATCTGCTAAAAACGTCGCTTCCCTAAGATCGTGGGTTACCAATAAAACGGTAACGCCCCTTTCCGCATGCAGGTCGCGCAAGGTACACCACAAGTCTTCTCGGGTGAACGCATCAAGCGCTCCAAACGGCTCATCAAGTAACAAAATATCTGGCTCATGAATCAGAGCTCTACAAATTGATGTTCGTTGCTGCATTCCGCCAGATAACTCCCACGGAAACTTATTGCCAAACCCCTTCAAGCCCACCCGCTGCAGTAACGCTTCGATTTTCTCTACGTAGGCATCGCGCTCTTTGCGCACCTTATGCTTATGTGGCTCAACCACTTCTAAAGGCAGCATGACATTGTCGATTGTGCTGCGCCATGGCAACAGATTAGACGCCTGAAAAGCCATACCGACGGAGCGCAACGGACCTGCGATTTCTCGCCCTTCAACCAAGGCAACGCCCTCACTCACTTTGACTAAGCCAGAAATAATCTTCATCAATGTACTCTTGCCACAGCCAGAAGGCCCGACAACGGCTACAAACTCACCTCGACGGATCTTTAAATCTATGCTGTCTATTGCAAGGGTTGCCTTGGCGCCCACGCCATATTTCAGACTTACGCCTTCCAGTTGAACTAAGTTTGGCTCCATGCTCGACAAGTTTGACTTTCAAATTTATTTGAGTGCTGTTCGATAACTTCAATTACGGTATAGCAATAGTCGTGCCAAAGAGTTTAGGCAAGTTTTCATTTGCGAAGCTTTGGCATGCAACTTGCTAAGCCTTAGGGGTGTATTTTTCATTTACCTCTGAGGAACCCTATGAAAGTTGTTACTGTACGTTTCCTATTAGCGAGTATTGGTTTAGTGTTGAGCGTGAATACTTGGGCGCAAACTGCGGTTAAATTCTCTCTCGACTGGCGCTTTG
Organism: Betaproteobacteria bacterium; assembly: GCA_043789035.1. Classification (GTDB taxonomy): domain Bacteria; phylum Pseudomonadota; class Gammaproteobacteria; order Burkholderiales; family Burkholderiaceae_E; genus JAYWIG01. Next base: position 5,603 of record JAYWIG010000202.1, on the reverse strand, counting down.
AAACGCCAAATAGTGGCTTTCTTGTAGCACTTGACAAAGGCTTTTACAAGGCGGAGGGCCTTGATGTAACGATAGATCCAGGCAATGGTTCTGTTGATGGGATTAATCGGGTCGCAAGTGGGTCATACAACCTTGCGATGGCGGACTTTAACTCTTTAGTACGCTTTAGAGATAATCCTGCCAACCCGCAGATCAAGGCAGTCTTTATGTTGATGAATGCGCCCGCTTTCGCAGTTACGTCGCTGAAGAAAAATGGCATAGTGAAACCCAAAGACTTGGAGGGCAAGTTAGTTGGCGCACCGGCCGCTGACGGTGCCTATGCGAACTGGCCGTCATTTATCAAAGTTGCGGGGATTGATGCCAGCAAGGTGAAAATCGAAAACGTAGGGTTCCCGGTAAGGGAGCCCATGCTGATGCAAGGCAAAGTTGATGCTATTGTTGGTTTTGGGTACAGCGCCTGGGTTGCGTTGCAGAGTAACGGCTTCAAAGCCGAAGATATATCCATCATGTATATGCGCGACTTCGGACTCGATTTGTATGGCAACGCACTACTGGTAAACCCTCAATTTGTGCGTGACAATCCAGAGGTAGTAAGAAAATTTGTAAGAGCCAGCATAAAGGGTTTTATGGATGCTGCGGCAAATCCGAATGATGCGGTTGCATCCGTATTAAAACGTAACCCGGTGACTACTGAAGCGGCTGAAAAATTACGTTTTGCAATGTTCTTTAATGACAATTTTTTCACTCAAGAAGTAAAGAGTCAGGGCGTAGGCCATGTTGATATGGCCAGAATGTCTCGGTCAATTGTGCAAATAGGTGAATCGTTTAAATTCGCTGCGGCACCAAAGATAGATGATATTTACACCGACAGCTTTCTACCACCAAAGGCAGATCGAACTGTGCCTGCAGCGCTTGCAAATAAGAAGTTCTAAATAAGAATTCTTGATAGCGAGCCTGGTTGAATGCATTGTTCCTACCTGAGCCAGTCGTAGGGATGATGCATTACTAATCTTGCGCTTCGTACACGATCGCTGTCATCCCGCCCCCACTCGGTGCTTGATGCACCGAATCGGCCGACACAAAAAAACGCAAATGCCCTAATAAAGAGCCGATGACGCCAGAGGCAGCTGCTCGGATGTGGGATTCTGGTGCCCAACCGCTGGTGTACACCGTCGTTCGAGAGCCGCGCACCAAGCCATTTTCTGGAACCATTGTTTTGGCAATCAACGCTTGAATTCGATCACCGTCGAGTAGTTCACCGTCGCTGTCGAATCGAAACCCAATACTATTTAGCAATCGACGTAAAGAACGCTGATCCAATAAGTCAGTTGTGTGGGTTGAAGCAATCTGTAAAGTTCCCGCTGCGCCTTCCCGGTTACCCATTGCTACCACTTCGACACTTTTGATTTCAGCTCCGGTAATACCCTGTACGTGTCGTGTATACAGCGTCAAGTCGCGGGCAATATTTTCCTCTGTTAGCCGAGAACGATCGATCTCTCCTAAAGCCACCCCGCCCCCTAACGCTGAGATAGCACGTCCGCGGTGCATAACACTATTGAAAGGGGTTGCTTCGGGATGGCGTGGCGAAAGCATTGGCGATTTAATGAAAAGCAGTTCAACTTGTTCTGGTCGGAGGTCGGCATCATGCATTGCCGCTTTAGCCGTAGCAGTCACTTGGTCCAATAGGCGCAAGCTACCTAAATCACCGATGGCAATAGGTTGACTTCGGGCAGTGCCTAACACTAACCGAGCTGGCCCACTAGCAACTTCTGGAGTACTGTCCTGGGCAAAAGCAAATCCTTTTGGTGAACCAACCCCTTCGCTGCCAATTGCAAGGAGTGACAAAGACTTATCTTGAAGGCCATGCTTCGCGAACACTTGATCGAGCTGTAACTTTAAAAGGTCACGTGAAAAATCATTTGGAGAATGGTGCCCCTCCGTTTTTGCCATGACGACTAAGCGGCGCAAAGAAGCTGTTGGCAGGCTTTTCAGCCATGTGTCTAATATGGACACATCTCCCGCGCCTGTCATATCAAAACACAAAGTATGTACGGTCATCGGGTACTTTCTAAGATTGATGTTTTTGCCATAGTTCCTGCCACAGCGTATTTATCGGCAACGGCGCACTGCTTGCTTGTTGGCAGAATTGCAAATCTTTTTCCAACCATGCGAACGTGTCGGCAGCATAGTTATCTGGCGCAGTAAGTGTGGCGCTCAGTCGTTCAAGTTGCACCGAAGCCGCTGAGCCCGCTTGCAGTACCTTAAATACTTTAGCGAGATTTAAATCTGCATCGCGACTAAACATCTGGGCCTGAACTAAGCCCGCAGCAATGCCTGCGATAGCTAGTTGATTAGCCATTTTGCATAATTGCCCTTCGCCTGGCATACCAACATGAACTACCTGCTTTGAAAACGCTGACAAGAAAAGGCTGGCTTCGGCGACATCCTGATCTTTTGCGCCTATCATAGCCACCAAAGTGCCACTTTCAGCTGCGACGACGCCACCCGAAAGCGGTGCATCAGCATAGCGTAGCCCGGCTTCAGCGCACGACTGTACACAATCTAACGCCCATGTATGAGATACGCTGCCGATTTCAATAACCAGTGTGCCTGGTTGACAAAGCGACAATACTGTAGAAAAAACCGTTCGAGAGGCAGTTTCATCGCTAACACAAACGAACACAATTGTGGCTCGTTGCAAAGTCTGCTGGCTACCGTCATAAGTTATTAAATCTTGATCGCTGCCTGTGTGGGCTAGTCGCCAGCGTTGCTCGGTTGTGGCGTTGACATCAAAACCCATCACCTCATAGCCTTGATTTTTGAGTCGTTGAGCAATTGGCCAACCGATTGCACCGAGTCCAAAAAATGCAATCAGCGGTACGCTCATCGCTGAGGCACAGCTACGCCAATTAGGCAGTCACGAGTCACTGTTGCTGCAAGCGCAGTTTCGTCCCAGCCTTGCGTGCCCTCTGGGCGTCGTGGCAGCACCATGTATCTAAGGTCGGCTGTACTATCAAAAACGTCTACCCGAGTTGATAGAGGAATTTGTACGCCAAACTCCAACAGCACAGCACGCGGTTCGCGAATCGCTCTAGAACGATAGGCCTTGCCGACATACCAGGCAGGAGGCTGTCCTAGCAAGTTACGCGGGTAACAGGAACATAAGGTGCAAACAATAAGACAGTGAACATCTTCAGTGCTTTCTACGATGGCCAGCCGACCATCCAGAAATGAAATACCGAACGCATCACATGCCTTGCGGCCGTCTTCCAAAATCGCCTGACGGAACTCGTCGTCAACCCATGCGTGGGCGACAATGCGCGCGCCCCATGCAGGCTCAGGTGCGTCAATGCGCTCCACCGCTAGCCGGATACCATCAAACGAAAGCAAGCCTTTTTCGACTAAGATTTCAGCCAGCGCTAAGGTGCGCCATTCAGCCTGAGTGGGTGGTGCTTCGGTCACCGGAAGATAACCAAGACCACCGTAGGGATCGATAACCTGACCAGCTACCGGAGCACAGGGGTCGTTGCTACGGTCTAGCGCTTGCTGTAACCAACCAGGGTCAATTTGCCAGCGATTTTTTAAACTCGCCACGGTTGTGTTGAGTTCGACACTACTAACGACTTTCTTTGTCTCGAGGATGATTAACATGCTGGTCAGCATGCGCTCGAAAAACGAGAGCTCGTTATATAGCTTCTCACCAAAGGTCTCAAAGGTATGGCGCAGCTCATCAAGGGGAACAAGCCCTTTGGCACCCAATAGCACACGCATCGCGGCGCACTGACGTTCCCAATGAAACAGTGACCGTTCTTTCCGATCAATTGAAACAAAATCAGGCCCCAACTCAAGCCCGCCAATATCGTGATAACGGGAAGTAGAGCTCACTCCTTTTTAGCGCCACTGAGAACCGCCTCTTCGAAGTTCGCTAGCGAAGCTACCCAGCCAAAGAATCGTTCAACGTTCCAAAGCGTTGCATCGCGCAAGAACTGAGGCCCTGCATGATGAGTAGCGTCTTGCAGAAGAAGGCAAAAGTATTCTCTGTGATACGCCTCGCGAAGTGTGCTTTCAACACAAACATTGGCAGCAACGCCAACGAACACCAAGTTACGAATTCGACGCGCCCGCAATACCTGATCTAGAGGCGTGCCAGCGAACGCACTGTAACGCGATTTGCGTACGACTAATTCATCAGCAGCGGGAGTAAGTTCGCTCACTAGCTCGTAATCCCAAGTGCCGTCAGTGATTAGACGATAAGCGAGTTCAGGGCGTTCTCTCATAAGCACCTGCGCTTCTGATTTATGCCATACCGGCGCCATCTCTCCGCCTACGACCAAATGTTTAGCATCGAAGCCACTTTGAATATAGGTAATAAATAGTTTGGCCCGGCGCGCTGCCTCAACCGTTTTTACTACTTGTGCGATCGTGTGTTGGGCATGGCTTAAATCGTAGCCTACTTGATCGAAATAGCCATCAGGCTTAAGGAACCCGTTTTGCATATCAACCACAACCAAAGCCGTTTCGTCTGCCCGCCAATCGATGGCAACAGGTTTAGCATCTGGCAAGGCTAAAGTGTCGTATGTTTTCATGCGAGTACGCGATCGAGAACCCAGTTATCCAATGCATGCACGATTTTTTCTTTTATCGAAAAACGACCGGGTGTTGCGAACTGTGATACCAGCCCGCGCTGCTGCAGTTCGGAAATATCGTTGTCCTCGCGTATAACGATGTCCTGCCGTTTAAAGTAGTTAGCAGCAACCTCGGCGAAATCGGCGCGCTCAAAGCGTTGCGCAGGAAAGCAAGAAGACAGAACGATTCGAGTACTTACTGGGCTTATCGGGTGAGCTTCGAAGGACCACATTGTGTCATTAGCAATTGCGAGCATAGTGGCAGGATAGACGAGAATGAATCGGCTGCCCTCGCTAGAGTCGCCTGTCAGAGTTTCTATCGGTGGAAAGCCAACATCCCCAAACAACAATGCGCGGGTACCTTCGTGTCGTTCGTAAATCGCAGTGTATTCACCTCTGCCCGGATCTTCAGGAATGTTGATCGCTTTTTGTCGAGATAGTGTTGAGCGATGTACGGTGGGTATATGGTAACCCTCCATGAAATTTTCGACCCATACCTTCCAATTGCACGCCACGTCATAACTCACTCTTCGCGCTGTTCGCATTTGATCGAAACCATACATCGCTAGCCTAGCAGGTAGGTCGCCTAACCAATCAGTCAAGGCCGGTGTCGACTCTTCAAGACAAACGAAGATAAAACCACCCCAGGTATCAACCCGTACGGAGTGCAGCGGATAATCTGCGGTGTTGAAATTCTGTGATTCCTTCATGCCCGGAGCACCCAAAAGCGTACCATCCAAACCGTAGGTCCAGGCGTGGTAGGGGCAGGAAATGGTTTTACACTGGCCCTCACCATCCAGCAGAGGCGCACCCCGATGGCGGCAAGTATTAGCGTGCGCAAAAAGTTGATTGGACTCAGTTCGTGTGAGTATAAGGCGGGTGTCACCGAACTCAGCGGTAAAGTAACTACCCGGCGTCGCTAAACGATCAGCGCGGCCGACCATCACCCAGCCACGATGAAAGATGGTTTGCAATTCA
>JAYWIG010000201.1:0-43894 GCA_043789035.1 Betaproteobacteria bacterium | reverse complement strand
ATGAGCAAATAGTTAACCTGAACAGCACCATAAATGCAAAACTCAAGAAGAGCTTTAGTAGCAACACCAATTGCCTTAGCGATAGGATCAACGATACTAAGTCGCCACGCTTTTTCACAATCGGCAGCCTATCCGACAAAACCGATTCGGCTCATCATTCCATTTCCGGTTGGCGGCGCTACCGACATTTTGGGTCGCTTGGTAGCGCAACGCCTATCGACATCACTTGGCCAAAACGTGATTGTGGAAAACAAACCAGGTGCAGGTGGCACTATCGGTGCCGACTTTGTCGCAAAAGCCAGCAACGACGGTTACATACTCTTGTTAGCCACGAGCTCTACTCATTCGATTGGCCCTGTATTAAACCCAAAAATGCCGTACGACTCGGTCAAGGACTTCACTAGCGTTGGTATTGTTGCAACCGCCCCGAGCGTGCTGGTTGTAGGCGCATCTTCGCCATTCAAAACAGCCAAAGAATTGATGAGCGCAGTCAAAGCAAAGCCGGGGTTTTATAACTATGGTTCAAGCGGCATCGGTACCTACCCTCATCTATCGGGTGAGATGTTCAAATGGCGAGCCGGCAATCTGTATGCGGTTCATATTCCTTATCGAGGCACCGGGCTTGTGATTCCGGACTTAATTGCCGGGCAAATCGCGTTTTTGATGGATAGCATTGTTTCTGCCCAAATTCACATCAGGGACGGCAAAGTAAGAGCGCTAGCGGTAAGCGGTGCGAAGCGCTCTACCTCACTACCTAACATTCCCACGTTTGCGGAACTTGGCGTTAATGGGATGGAGATTAGCAACTGGTTTGGTATGTTTGCGCCAGCCAACACCTCTGACGCGATTGTGAATCGCTTAAACACCGAAATCAATGCAATCATGAAAACACCCGACATGATTGAACGCTTAGAAAAGCTCGGTGCTGAAGCTACCACCGCCACTCCCGCGCAATTCAATAAAATTTATCGCGACGAAGCACAAAGCTGGAAAGCAGTAATACAGCGCGCCGATATCAAACCCGAATAAATCCCCCTTTTCTTATAACATTTAATAGAACAACTTCAATGAGCAATCACTACCCCTTTAATTGGAACGCCGCTTACCCAACGTTGAGAACACCGGTTTTCGCACGCAATATCGTTTCGACATCGCAACCGTTGGCAGCGCAAGCAGGTTTACGTATGCTGTTAGCTGGCGGCAATGCGGTTGATGCAACCGTTGCTGCTGCAGCTGCAATCTCCATTTGCGAACCCGTATCAAACGGCCTGGGTAGTGACGCATTCGCTATTATTTGGGATGGCAAACAAATGCATGGCATGAATGCCTCCGGCACAGCTCCGGCAGCATGGGATGTTGCTTACTTTCAAAAGAAATACAACGGTGTGTTTCCAGTGCGTGGTGTTGATTCAGTGACCGTACCTGGCGCAGTAGCTGGCTGGGCAGCCATGCACGAGAAGTTTGGAAAACTGTCATTCGAGCAATGCTTGCAACCGGCTATTGAATTAGCGGAGCACGGTTACGGAGTTACCTCTATTACCCAAAACAAATGGGCAGCTCAGGTGCCTTTGCTGCAAGACCAACCGGGTTTTGCGCAAGCATTTATGCCCAAAGGTCGAGCACCCAATGTTGGCGAGAAATTCATCTTCACAGGTGCTGCCGAAACATTAAAACGTATTGCCGCTACAAAAGGTAAAGACTATTACGAAGGTCAAACGGCCCAAGCCATTGCAGCTTTTTGCCAGCAGCACGGCGCTGTCATTACCGCTGACGACTTTAAGACATATTCTGTTGATTGGGTCAAACCACTCTCACAGAATTATCGCGGCTATACCTTGCATGAAATCCCACCAAACGGCCAAGGCATTGCCGCTCTTATGGCGCTGGGTATGTTGGAGCACTTTGATTTAAGTAGCTATGCGGTAGATTCTGCACAATCTATGCATCTGCAAATCGAAGCGATGAAACTTGCATTTGCGGATGTGTACGCCTACGTGGCCGATTCCCGTTACATGACCAAAGTAACACCAGAGGCCCTGCTTAACCCGAGCTATCTCGCTGAACGTGCAAAGTTGATTAAGCATGATAAGGCAACCCACTTTGAGCACGGCACACCGCCCGCCGGCGGCACGATTTACCTTACAACCGCTGATGAGAGTGGCATGATGGTTTCCTATATTCAATCGAACTACATGGGCTTTGGTTCTGGCGTCGTTGTGCCCGGTACTGGTGTGTCTCTTCAAAATCGGGGTCACGGTTTTAGCCTCGATAAGAATCATCAGAATTGTGTGGCTCCGGGCAAACGCCCATTCCAAACAATTATCCCTGCCTTCCTGACGAAGGACGGCGAGCCGCAAATGAGCTTTGGTGTAATGGGTGGCAATATGCAACCGCAAGGCCACATTCAAACGTTGATTCGCATGCTAGATTACAAGCAAAACCCTCAAGCTGCCTGCGATGCCCCGCGTTGGAAAGTACAACGTGGCTTAGAGGTTGATGCTGAAAATACGGTGCCACCCGCAACAGTAACTGACCTGAAGGGAATGGGCCACCAAATCGTAAGGACCGAAGACTCTTACATGGACTTCGGTTCAGGCCAATTCATTTGGAAGCTAAGCCAAACCGAAGACGACGGCTATGTTGCTGCCAGTGACTCACGCAGAGACGGCTGCGCTGTTGGATATTAATCGCAGAAGTTGTGTTGCAAAGTTAGCAGGCTTAGGCCTGCTTGGCGGCGCGTTGGCGTCAAGCATCGGGTGCGCATATCGAAACATTCCCGGCTTTCAATTCACCCCCGCTTTATTCGAAGTAAAACTACCAGAAGGCAGTGCAACAACGTATTTATTTGGTAGCGTTCACGCTGGGCTCTCCCGCTTTTACCCACTGCCTTCGAAAATCGAAAACTGTATCGCCCAAAGTGAAATACTGGCGGTTGAAGTAGACATGCAAGTTCGATTGCCCGAAGCTACGGCCATGTTTCGCCCTTATGTGCGCTTGGACAGCAACACAAGCTTATCGCAAATTATTGGCGAAGATCAATTCACAGCGATGGCTAGGCATTTTGGTTGGTTTACTCAAGAAAAAGCAACCTATGAGCGGTACGCGCCGTGGTTCGTCGCGATCAGTTTGCTGAGCGAAGACGATAGAAAAATGAATCTTGAAAAATCCATTGGCTTAGAGTCAAAGCTGTTGACACAGGCAAAAAAAGACAATAAACATATTCTTGAGCTTGAGCAAGTTTCCGAACAAGTAGACGCGTTCGTTAAAGGATCGTTGGAAGAACAAAAAGAACAATTATTAATGCGGTTTGAGCAAGTGAGAAAGTGGGACAGCACGACGCAAGATTTAGTCGATGCATGGCGTCTAGGCGATCTGAATGCTCTGGATAAAATTAAAGGCCGTAACTTCGGGTCTAAAGCAAAACTGCTATCCCTTAGAGAGCGCCTTTTTACTGAGCGTGATCAAAGAATGGCCTCGCGGTTAATTGCGTTCATGCGAGAGTCGAATAAAATCTGTTTTGCCGCCGTAGGTGCACTGCATTTAGCCGGCGATGATGGATTGCAATATCGTCTAAGTGAACTAGGTGCGAAAGTAACTCGGCTCGCATATTAATTTCAGCCGAATCTCCCGCCTAACTTCTGTAGCTTCATCTAATACCGTGGCCAGCTTACCTGCAACGGAACTCATTCCGTTAGACAACATCGGCCATGTGCCAATGATGGAAACACATTGGCGCAACGCAACCGATTGCATCGACAAGTTTTTACGACATGTAAAATGTGTTTTTAATTAAATTGCTGCTATGAATAACAAACAATACGACACCGTTACATCAAAAACCGTTGCCTTCCTAGGCTTAGGCGTCATGGGTTACCCAATGGCGGCTCATTTAAAAGAAGCTGGCCATGACGTGACTGTATACAACCGCACTTCAGCTAAAGCAAAGCAGTGGGTTGATGAATTTGGCGGCAAGATGGCTGCTACGCCACGCGAAGCGGTGCAACGTGCCAGCATTGTATTTGCTTGCGTTGGCAACGATGATGATTTGCGTAGCATTGTCCTAGGCGACAACGGTGCCTTTGCAGGTATGGTATCGGGTGCAATTTTTGTGGACCACACAACGGCGTCAGCAGCGGTAGCCCGGGAACTGTACGCAACGGCAAAAACCAAAGGCATGCATTTCTTAGACGCCCCGGTCTCAGGTGGCCAAGCTGGTGCAGTGAACGGTTTACTCACAGTCATGTGCGGTGGCGAACAAGCCGCCTTTGATGCGGTAAAACCAATTGGCCAAGCATTCTCAAAAGCATTCACTCGCATCGGCGAAAGCGGCGCGGGGCAGCTGGCAAAAATGGTAAACCAAATTTGTATTGCTGGCTTGGTTCAAGGCCTTTCAGAAGGTGTGAACTTTGGTTTAGCGGCAGGTCTAGACATGAAGCTTGTGCTCGACGTGATTGGCAAAGGCGCTGCACAATCTTGGCAAATGGAAAATCGCGGCACCACAATGGTCGATGACAAATTCGATTTTGGTTTCGCTGTTGATTGGATGCGCAAAGACCTCGGCCTTGTTCTTGATGAAGCCAAACGCAATGGCGCCCCACTACCGGTCACCGCAATAGTCGATCAGTTTTATGGCGATGTGCAGGCGATGGGTGGCAATCGATTCGATACATCGAGTTTGATTAAACGTCTACGCAAAGCAAAATAAACACTTATTAATATGGCTAGATTAGTTTTATGGGCTAGCCGCGTCTTAGTCTTTATCGGGATTGCGGCCGCACTTACTTTTGCAGGAGCACAAATGGGTTTATTTACTGGTACTCGGCCTGAAAAGCTAGGTCTTTTTGAGGGGCGTTTGCAGCCCGTAAAGAAAAACGCACAAAACGCGGTATCGAGTTTTTCTGATTCGGAATATAGCCAAATCAAACCGATATCAGCAGCAAAAGACCCTCGAGCCACTTTTGCGCGGTTGGTACAAGCCGTTAAGGCAACGACAGGTGCGACGATCATTCAACAAGACCCTAATTATTTGTATGTCGAGTTTCAAACACCTTTGTTGAAGTTTGTAGACGATGTCGAGTTCTTACTCGATGAAGGCAATGCAGTTATTCATGTTCGTTCTGTGTCACGCTTAGGTCGAAAAGACTTTGGTGTGAATCGTAAGCGCATCGAAACTCTACGCGAAGCTGTACGTACAACCTTAGGTTAAATTTAACCATTTTTATAGAAAGCATCTCTTTATGGAACTCATCAAAACAGCATCTGGCCTGCAATACGAAGACGTGAAAGTTGGCACTGGCGCCGAAGCTAAAGCCGGGCATCATGTGATGGTTCATTACACAGGCTGGTTGTACAACGATGGCGCAAAAGGTGCGAAGTTTGATTCAAGTAAAGACCGCGGCCAGACTTTTGCATTCCCATTAGGTGCAGGCCAGGTGATTAAAGGCTGGGACGAAGGCGTTGCCGGTATGAAAATCGGTGGCACTCGTAACTTAGTGATTCCAGCGCATCTGGGCTATGGTGAGCGCGGTGCAGGTGGCGTTATTCCTCCTAACGCAACACTATTGTTTGAAGTCGAACTTCACGGAGTGTAAATAGCTTTGAGCCTTCCCCCTTCAGCACCCTCTTCTGCACCCGCTTCTGCACCGCTATCGAGTAACTTTATACGCCAAATCATCGAAAATGATTTGGCTGAAAAAAAACATAAAGCGATTGCAACTCGCTTTCCACCAGAACCTAACGGGTATCTGCATATAGGCCATGCAAAAAGCATTTGCTTAAACTTTGGCATCGCTCGCGACTATGCGTGCGCTGCACTGCAAGCGGGAATAGAAACGCGCTGCCATATGCGCTTTGACGATACAAACCCTGTTAAAGAAGATCAAGAATACGTCGATTCGATTCTAGATACAGTACAGTGGCTCGGTTTTGATTGGGGCAAGAACCTTTTTTATGCGAGCGACTACTTTGATAAGCTTTATGAGTTTGCTGAAAGCTTAATTACTGGTGGCTTTGCCTATGTTGACTCTCAGACAGCGGATGAAATGCGGGCTAATCGAGGCACGCTAACCCAAGCCGGCACCGATTCGCCTTTCAGAACTCGGAGCGCTGAAGCAAACTTAAGCTTACTTCGGGAAATGCGCGCTGGAAAACACGCAGAAGGCAGCCATATTTTGCGTGCCAAAATTGATATGGCTTCGCCGAATATGAATTTACGTGACCCTGCCCTCTATCGAGTTCGAATTGCCGAGCATCATAGAACTGGCAACGCATGGTGCATCTATCCGATGTACGACTACGCGCACCCTATTTCAGATGCGCTCGAAGGAATTTCACACTCGCTTTGCACACTCGAGTTTGAAGCACATCGGCCACTGTACGATTGGTTACTTGATACCCTTGCTTCGCTCGGTAAGTTTGTAAAACCATTACCCCAGCAAATTGAATTTGCCAGACTAAACCTCACCTACGTCGTTACCAGCAAACGCAAGCTTCAAGAGCTTGTGCAAAGCGGCAGCGTTGATGGCTGGGATGACCCTCGCATGCCAACTATCGTGGGATTACGTCGCCGTGGATATACGCCAAGCGCTATTCAGTTGTTCTGCGAACGCATTGGTGTATCCAAGGCTGATTCGTGGATAGACATGAGCACCTTGGAACAATCTTTACGTGATGATCTGGACCCGAAAGCGCATCGCAGCGTTGCAGTACTCAAGCCACTCAAGCTCATTCTCGACAATTTCCCTGAAGATCATACCGAGCCGTGCAAAGCCCCAGTGCACCCGCACCTGCCAGAGTTAGGCGATAGGCAGTTTTCTCTCACAAAAGAACTTTGGATAGAGAAAGAAGATTTCGAAGCGATTCCTCCAAAAGGGTTTTTCCGCTTATTTCCTGGCAATAGAGTGCGCCTGCGTTACGGCTACGTGATTGAATGCACCAGTTTCGATAAAGACGCCAACGGCAATGTCGTTGCAGTGCATGCGAATTACTTGGCAGACTCAAAATCTGGCACACCTGATTCCAATAATTACAAGGTGAAAGGCAACATTCATTGGGTCTCTGTGAAAACCGGAGTGCCGGCAGAAGTACGAGTCTTCGATAAGCTCTTCACAGAACCGCACCCGGATGCTGGCGGCCGTGATTACAAAGAAGTGCTCAATAAAAATGCCAAAACGGTATTGAGTGCATTTGTTGAGCCAAGTCTCGCAAACACCGCCTCAGGAAGCCACTTTCAGTTCGAGCGCCACGGTTACTTTGTGACAGATCTTAAAGATCACACAGGCAACAAACCAGTTTTCAATATGGCCGTGTCACTTAAAGACTCTTGGGTGAAATAAAGAAACTACCGAAGTGGCACAGAATGCGTTCGTGCCATTTATGCCTCAACCTGATGTTCAAGCAGGGCCTCCAGAGGTACATCTCTTAGTGCTTTGTGGCTGGTCGATGCCAACACAACCTGAGGCGCACAATCTGCGAGATAAGCTTCATACCAACGCTTGGCGCATAGGCACCATTGATCCCCTGCCTTTAAACCAGGAAATCGATACTGTGGCATGGGTGTGCTCAGATCGTTGCCGCGACCGCGTGAAAAGGTCAGAAACTTATCAGTCATTAACGCACAGACTGTATGGCTACCTAAGTCGTCTTCACCGGTGCTGCAACAACCGTCCCGGTAAAAACCTGTCAAGGGATCGAAAGAACAAGGCACCAACGGCGCGCCATTAACATTGAGATCCATTTTGTATTCAAGCTTCAAAAAGTTAATCATCACGAAAGATATCTATAGTACGTTCACGTTCATCAATCCAGCGTACTCGCAATGGTTGCGGAAGGTTATTCAAGTCATACCAAAGATCAATTTGCACCTTGTTTTGTGGGTTTGAAGGCTTAAACTTGAAATGAACAGCCTTCACGGAAACACCACGCTTATCCACATCAACCAAGCCTTGACTGACAAACTGCGCTTGATCAAGGCCTCGGGTAGACATCAGTGGAATTGGCAAAATCATCCCGCTCTGAATGAACTCTGGTTTTGCCCGCAACACTAGACCTACTTGCCATATCACTGAAACTCGATCCTGCATTCCTAATAAAGTCGGCTTCTTTTGATCACCGAAAGAAACTTCTTTTGTTGAATAATCAACCAAGGCAATTCGTTCTGCTCGGTTACCAGTCCTTTCTGCGTAGAGTTGTGGAGCAAAGCCGTCGGCTCCGAACAATCCTTCACTTCGATACATTGCACCGCTAAATATCAGAGAAGTAAGCCCTGAAGCTTTTCCGATAAGCACTAGCTTATATTTTCCATCTCCTGATTCCACAATAAAACTCCCTGAACCGAGAGCATTATTTAAGCTGTAGTCACCATAGTAGAAAGTGTACGGGAAAGCTCCTGCAACAGGAATTGCTCCTAAACCTCCGCTATAAATTGGCTGATCTGTTTGAGCCGCCCGGTCGTTTTTTAGTTCAGGCCCAGGCTCTACCTGTGTTTCAGGCTTTATTTCTTCCTTCTCAGGCAGGACTATTTTCGCGTCAACTTTAGCTTCGGGTCGGGCAACTGGCAATTCGTCAAATTTCTCCTTTGCCTCCGCGAGGGGCTGCTCAACCGTACTGGTGGGATCAGATTTCGAGATAATCTGACGGCGCTTTACGGGTTGGGGAACATCTTGCTCACTTTTAGCGGTTTCTTGCGAGGTGAGAGGGGCAGATTGCTTTGCAGCGGACAGAGAAACTGAGATTACAGCATCTCGCAGCGGCGGATTCCCGGCAGAGGTGTCTAAAGCACCACCGGCCCAGGCAACGAACAAGGCATGTGAACAAAGAGACAATATGGCAAAACCTGTGCCATATAAAAGTCGTCTCTTTGCAATGCTATTTTTATAGGAACTTGCAATCATCCTTCAATTATGAAACATGGGCGCACGATGGCGCTAAGAAATCAAAGATCAGCAAAGTCATAGCAAAAAAAATACATTTTGAAAAAAACATCTAAATCGTTAGGCCTCATCTTGTTCTAATAAAATGCATTTATAGTCAATGCGTTAAGCAGGAGGTTTAAAGTAAATTATCCAGAGAGTTGATTGGAGTATAAAAAAAGATCAATTTATTCAATCACTTAGAAAATCAATTTGTTTGTTTTACCGTTCGTCTGCGATTGCAAACCTTCCAGCATTGATAAACAATCCTAATCAATAAGAAGTGCTTGAGGTAGCCATGGACGCTTTGTGCACTGTGAGTCTGATTGACGTAAGTTTTGATTTGTCGATAAGGTTTACAGCAGGTAGTTCAAGTTCTGAGTTTAGCGAATTATTTTGTTTAAATTCAATCACTTAAAAAACTGGCACGCACATTGCTTATATTCCTTCGTCTTAACTGGTTCGGTAATTTAGGAGAAATTTAAATGAATGCATTAAAAACTTTAGTAGTAGCACTTTCTGTAGCAGCGTCGACGGCGGCTTCTGCTGGCGTCATCCTCATCGATGACTTTTCAAGCACAACTGTTGCCAGCAACCCAAACGCAACACGTACGGTAACGAATAACGTAGTAGGCAACCCACCCGGCGTTCTTGCCGGCGTAGGCAATGGCTTTTTAAATTTGGCTAACTTTGACACAAACTACAACGTATCAGCCGCATACACTGTTGCTGGTTTACCTGCAGCAATTTCGTCTTACCAGATCATCTATCAGGTATTGATTGCCAACCCATCGGACGCTCCTGGTAACGTTGCAACCATCGCACTGACGCCAGCCGGTCTAGGTTCACAAACCTACACTAATGTGGCCCCTTTGAGCGGCACCCAAACGATTTACAGCAGTATTGTTAGCGGCAGCGGTACGCCGTTCTCATTCTTGCTTTCTGGTGCTCCAGGCAATAACGCCGATATCCGTATCGATAACATTTCTCTGGCCTACACCTGCAATAAACAGACTTCGACAACTACCGGTACTGCCATCGGTGGCGGCTCTGTAGTTGGGCAAGCTTTAGTCACAGGTAACGATGGTTGTGGAACCGTACCTGCCCCAGCATCACTCGCGTTGCTTGGCCTTGGTTTTGCTGGCTTAGCAGCATTCCGTCGCAAAGCAAAATAATAGCTGAACGTACCGAACATGGAGAAGGCCGCGCAAGCGGCCTTTTTCTATTGTGCAAGTAGGACTGCTTTTTTAGCTTACGTGTAATGCAGTAAACTACCGAGATGCGCAATCGCTTTTCTTTGAAATCAGTTTATGGAGTCATTCCTGTACCGGTGATCTGCTCGCCGTGGCTGCCGGGCCGAATCGTTGGGTTGAGTCTTGGTTTTGCAGTCTTAGTTCGAGACGACTACGCTCAAGACGAACCAACTTTAGTTCACGAACTCGTTCACTGTCGGCAGTTCTTTCGTTCAGGCGGTTTGCTCCATTTTATACTTTACTTTGTTAGCTCCAAATACAGGTTGCGGACGGAAATTGAAGCTTACAGAGCGGAGATCGATTCTTGCGAGGCGAACATTGCTCTTTCTCGCCTAGAAGAGTCTGCCAGTGCGTTGGCCCACGGATATCGACTAAAGTTGTCGGCGTCTGAATGTAAAACTCTACTTGAACTCGCTGCTGTAAAAAACTAAATCTATGCGCCCGATTAAGAACTGGTTTGAAACCTGGCGCAACGCTAGCGATAACGTCGACAACGCTTCACTAAGCGCCAAGAAAAGTATTCAAGCGCAAAACGAACAAATCAATGCGATTTGCACCCTTCGCGATTCGATCGACGTTGAAACCGATATCGAACGGGTTGCTCATCTTGTTCAGCATGACTTACCAGTGGGTATGTTGGCTGGAATGCCATATCTAGCGAAAGATACCCACGCAACCAAGAATTTACGCACTACCCGTGGCTCGCCAATTTTCAGCGATTGGATTCCGGCCTATAACGATACGATTGTTCAACGCTACCTCGACGCCGATGCGATTCTCCTTGGCAAATCAAATACCCCAGAATTCGCAGCAGGCTCACAAACCTTCAACACCATTTTTGGTTCGACAAAAAACCCTTACGATATAACCAAGACTGCCGGAGGTTCTTCAGGCGGTGCAGCCGCAGCTTTGGCTACTGGCATGACTCAGGTGGCATGTGGTTCCGACTTAGCGGCAAGCCTTCGGAACCCTGCTGCATTTTGCGGAGTAGTTGGCTTTCGGCCATCGATTCGAGCCAATGTTGACTTGAGATCTAGCCCTAATTATTTCGATACCCTTTCAATTGCTGGGCCAATGGGCACGAATGTAAGCGATGTGAGGCTGTCGTATCGGGCAATATTCGGTACGCAAGAGCAGCGTCAGCATCGCTCAATCAATGATTGGTTAAAACTGTGGGACGCAGAAGAAGAAAAAGTTCTCGACCAATCGCTTAAACCACTTCGAATCGCCTACAGTTTAAACGGAGGCGGGCAGTTCCCCGTACAAAAAGAAGTTGAAGATCAACTAAAGAAAGCCATCACTTTGCTGGGCGATGCAGGCCATGAACTGGTGGAGGTATGCCCAGATTTTGCTGGCGCAGATGATTGCTTCCAAACATTACGTGGCCTATATTTCGTCGAGTGTTTCGGAACTTTGTACCATTCACACAAAGCGCAAATGAAAGATACCGTTGTCTGGAACATTGAACAAGGCTTAAAACTAACCGCGAGCGATATCGCGCAAGCAAACATTACCCGCTCAATACTTACGGCGCGCTTGCAGCAAAGCTTAGCGGCATACGATGCGTGGCTGATCCCCACCTCGCAAGTACTACCCTTTTCGATCGACGAGGCCTACCCAAAGAGCATAAACGGCATACCTTTAGTGACCTATATTGATTGGTTAAAAAGTTGCTATTGGTTAAGTATTACAGGTAACCCAACGATATCATTGCCATGTGGATTGGCATCACCCCCAAGCGTTAAGCCATTACCAGTGGGTTTACAAGTCGTCGGCCATTGGATGCAAGATGAAACGCTTTTGAATGTTGCGCAAACTATCGAGCAAGTATTGCAGCCACTCAATCAAAAATGAATTTGCGCTTACAACACCACGGGTGAGTTGGGTAATTCATCAGGGTTAGATTGACCGTTACTCGGAAAATGCCTGGCAATATCGCTACTTAACTTTTGAACACACTGCACTACCGATTGCTCGAATAAGTCTTGCTGAAAACCCATCACCATTTTCGAGCAAAGTTGCTGCCAATAAACGTCGTTTAAGCGTTGCTCAAAACCACGATCCGCGATAATTTCTACCGCCCTATCGGCCACATTGATGTATATCAATACGCCATTATTTTGCGCGGTGTCCCAAACCTTTAAGAGCGAAAATGCTTCTAGAGCCCGATGCCTTGGTGTTTTCTTATTGAATAGCTCGCGTAAGCCTAGGCTTGCTTCGACTGCAACCCGGATCTCAGCAGTATGATTTAACTCAGAGGCCGAAATAGCAACCTCAATACGCTTTAGTGATTCTCGACTAAAGATCGCAGAAACCCCGCGTGCCTCATAGTAAAGATGGCGAGCAAATCGACGCAACACTGATTGATAGAAACGTTGGCTCATTGAAGTTACCAATCTCCTGAGGCACCACCGCCTCCGAAACCGCCACCACCACCGCCAAAACCACCACCGGAGCTTCCTCCACCACCACTACCCCAGCCGCCAGGAAGGAAAACAGGTGCATTACGCCTAGATCCGGATCGGTTATTCCAACTGTTTGGTGACGATGCGACACCTTTGCGCATACCAAGCAATACGCTGGCCAATATGAATGTACCTACAGCGGCAACCCCAAACGCAATTGGCGGTGCAATCGCTGTACCCGCAGCGAGGAAAGCTGCCGCCCCACCCGTTGCTAGAGAACCAAAGATGCGACCAAAAATCATGCTGCTAAAAAAAGCAATCACTAATATCGGTAGAAGCGTACCGAGCAAATCATCCTCTGCAGTACTACTAGTTGAACCGCCACTATTAGGGGCCTTTACTGCATCAGGTAAGCCAGCCCCTTCAATAAGGCCAGTGAGTTTATCTACCCCGGCGTTTATCCCGCCTACAAAGTCGCCAGAACGAAAGCGCGGAGTTATTTGCTCAGAAATAATGCGTTTTGCAAGCGCATCAGTAATCGAGCCTTCCAATCCATAGCCAACTTCAATGCGAACTTTGCGATCATCTTTTGCCACCAAAAGTAATACACCATCGTCAACTTTTTTGCCCAAAACAGCAGCGCGGCCAAGCTTCCAAGCTTCAACCACACGAATACTGTATTGCTCGATGGCCTCTGGAGCCGTAGTGGCCACAATGAGCACCGCGACTTGAGAGCCTTTACGTTGCTCAAGGGCCTGTAGTTTGCTTTCGAGAGTGGCTTTATCCGACGCTGAAAGCGTCGAAGTTAAATCGGTCACCCGGGCACTAAGTTTGGGTACCGTCGGTAAATTTTGAGCATTTGCTAAAGGCAGCAAGCCGAAAACAACCACTGATACAAACATGGATACGAAGGCAAAGCAACGCGCAGAAAAACTCACCTCCTTTTGCGTAGCAAGGTACTTTAAATGGGCTAAGTATGTATTCACGAAATAAGCAACCTATTCACGAAATAAGCAACCGAGTTGATGCTTATAGCCTGAGAGTTGCTTACTTAGCCGGCGCCGGTTTTGCACCGAATTCAACTGCTGGTGGTGCTGAAATGGCTTGCTCATTCTCCACAGTGAACTGCGGTTTAGCTGCATAACCAAAGGCCATTGCAGTTAAGTTAACAGGGAACTGACGCACAAGCACATTAAAGGCTTGCACCGTATCAATATAGCGCTTGCGGGCCACTGTAATTCGATTTTCTGTGCCTTCTAACTGCGACTGCAGTTCGCGAAAGTTAGCATCGGATTTCAATTGGGGGTAGGCCTCTGCCACCACCATTAAACGAGACAATGCGCTACCCATATCTTTTTGAGCAGCTTCGAATTGCTTCAATGAATTTGCATCACTTGGGTTAACCTGAATTTGGCCAACTTTCGAGCGAGCTTCAGTCACCGCAATAAACACGTCCTTTTCTTGCTGAGCATAGCCTTGCACAGTTTTTACTAAGTTTGGAATCAAATCTGCGCGGCGCTTGTATTGGTTTAGCACTTCAGACCATGAGGCCTTTGTGCCTTCATCTGACAATTGAATATCGTTATAGCCGCAGCCAGTCAAGAGCGATGAAAAACCGAGAATGGCAATCAATAAAACTCGCCCCACCAATGAATTAGTTTTGGTCAATTTCAGAACCTGTGCAAGTTGTATAGATGTCATGAAAATCTCCTAGGCACGACTAAAATAAAATTATCTTCACACTATACTTGTTTAAAGTGTGTACGTAAATTTATGCCCGGAAACAAAGATTGACTATGCCGCTTCTTCATCCGAAAAAATTGCTTGCAATTTGCTTCAGTCTAATGCTTTGGCTAGGATCAGCTTCGGCCAAAAGCGAGGACCTTTCTCAGCAGGTCAAATTGGCGAGCAAAGCGTTCAACTCTGCTGCATTTAGTGCTTATGAACAAGGCGATTTGAAGAGGGCTTACCGCAATTACGCCCAAGCCGCAAAACTTGGCGAACCTTCAGCAATGTACAACGTTGCGGTGATGCGTATTAACGACGAAATCAATCGCCCGAGTCTTGCCCAAGCTCATCGAACCTTAAGACGTAGTGCGGAACTCGGTTTCGCCCCGGCACAGTTCATGTTGGCCACAATACTGGAGTCTGGCAGCGCAGCAGCGACTAGGAAAAACATAGATAAATTGACGGCGATCACCGAAGCCGTTGTCTGGTTGGAGAAAGCTGCGCAACAAGGCCACCCAGACGCCAGCCTTGCCTTAGGAACAGCCTACTTCTTAGGCCGTGGTACAACGCTAGATTATTCGAAAGCGCTACAGTGGTATACCCAAGCCGCCGAATTTGGTGATGTTGCCGCACAGTATTTAGTAGCGTCTATGCACGAGAGCGCGACAGGCACTTCAAAAAATCTTGATACCGCTTTGATGTGGTACATAGCCGCGGCAAGGCAAGGAGATGTTGCTGCGCGCGAAAAAAGCAAGTATGTCAACGAGATTATCTCCAAAGAAAAGCAGTCTTAAACAATCAATGAATACGAATACTCCAGTTACTGCAGTAACGCCCTCCGAGCTCGCAGATTTACGCCGTGATTACCGCCAAGCGAATCTTGACGAAGCAGATATCGATAAAAACCCAATACAACAATTCTCCGTTTGGATGGCCCAAGCTCGCGCAGCAGGTGTACCAGAACCGAATGCCATGAACCTTGCAACGGTCAGAGACGGCAAGCCATCTGCTCGTATAGTTTTGCTGAAAGGCCTAGATACCGGCTTTTGTTTTTATACGAATTTCGAGAGTAGAAAAGGTCAGGACATTGCGCTCAACCCACATGCGGCACTAACGTTTTTGTGGCATGAACTTGAACGACAAGTTCGCATTGAAGGCGTTATCGAAAAAGTCGAAGACACGGTTGCTGATGCATATTACGCATCTAGGCCAAAGTCTAGCCAAATTGGTGCTTGGGCATCACCTCAAAGTCAGGTTATTTCTTCGCGCAAAGTGCTCGAAGTGAACGAAGCAGGAATCACTCAAAAGTACTTAGGCACTCACCTACCTAGACCTCCTCACTGGGGAGGCTACCGAGTAATTCCTAACCTTATTGAATTTTGGCAAGGCCGCCCATCGAGGCTGCATGACCGGCTTTGCTATCGTAAGAATACTAGTGCAAATCATTGGAATGTCGAGCGGCTAGCTCCCTAGCAGCCTTTAATGCTGAGCTGCCTCGAAAGCGGCAGCGGCAGCGATCATGATGTCTTCCCTATGATTGGCTGCAACCCACTGTAAACCAACAGGCAACTGCTTGCCGGGCGAATACGCTGCATCTACCCAAGCACAGTTTTGAACCATCGCGGGTTGCTGCGTTAAGTTGAACGGAAATGAAAACGGTGTCCACCAAGTCCAGTCGTCGGGCAAATACTCTTTTGCTTTTGAATGCATTGGGTTTATCAGGCCTGCTTCGAAGGGCAACACCGCTGTTGCTGGAGTGAGTACAACGTCATAGCGCTCGAAAATCCTAGCCATTTTCGATGCAAGGTCAGCGCGTACAGCTTGGGCATCCAAGAAATCACTCAAGGTATATTTTTCCGCATAATTGGCCATCGCTTGTAAGCCTAAGTCAAGCTTATCAAATTGTTTGGCGGTAAGCTTTCTAACGAAATGCTTAGCGGAACTAAACCAGTGAATGCAAAAAGCATCATGACTATCGGGAATCATTAACTCAGGCTGCTCAACAACCGCACCTAAGCTTTCACAGGTATGGGCAGCGAAGCCAATTTCACGACTAATTTCTGGGTCTACATTGTTTACATAGCCTAGGTTAGGGCTGTACGCAATTCGTAACCCATGCATACCGCGCTGGGCCGCTTCAAGCTTTAACCAACCTTTCGCTGGCGCAGGTAAAGATGTCCAATCGCGTGAATCGGGTAAAGCCATCACGCGCAAAAGTAAGGTTGCGTCGGCAACAGTTCTAGCATGCGGCCCTAAGTGCGCTACGTTGCCCATAGGCGAAATGGGGAATGCGGGCACGCGACCGTAATGCGCTTTAATGCCAACAGTGCCGGTAAACGCCGCAGGGATCCGTATAGAGCCACCGCCGTCAGTACCTACGGCAAGCGGAACCATATGCGCTGCAACAGCAGCGGCTGAACCGCCGGACGAACCCCCTGGCGTTAAAACAGGATTTATAGGGTTTCTTGTCACGCCGCAAAGTACTGAATCGGTAGTCGCTCTCCAACCAAATTCAGGTGTAGTCGTTTTACCAATCAACACAGCACCTGCCTCGCGAAGACGCTGAGTCACTGGCGCATCGACTTCCCATGGCTGCTCGGGATCGATATTCACTGAGCCCCGTAAAGTGGGCAAACCTTTGGTCAAAATCAAGTCTTTGATGGCAACAGGAACCCCGTCAAGTGCGCCGATAGGCTCGCCCCTTTGCCATCTAGCCTCCGACGCTCGGGCACTGGCAAACGCAGCATCTTCGTTTAAAAAACAAAATGCATTGATCTCTTGGTCCTTTGATCTAATCTGCTCGAAAGCCGCTTTGCAAACTTCGACGGGTGACAGGTTCCGATTACGGAAGTGTGCCAACATCTCAGTCGCGGTAAGCTCACAAAGAGTACTTTTTTGAAGTGCGTTCAGTTTTGTATCCATAAGTTAATTGAAGCACAAGTCACGCTAGGCTCACAAGCAAATACCCAACGATAGAGACCACCGAACCAGTCCTCATGTCGAGTCGCGCAACACTTATTGCTCACACTACAAATAATATCTTTCTTGGAACTTCATCATGGTCGTTTCCTGGTTGGTATATGGTGTTTGCAAAAGAACGCCAATGCTCTCATGTGTCGCTGGACATTGCGGCAAGGCATGGCCCACCGATCAGCACGCAAGCAATTCTCGCCGTTCACAAAAATTCACTTTGAAGACACTGAAACAATGCTGAAGTTAGCCCATCGCATTCAAGTGCAGCAGGCAATTGGTGAAGTAAGTTTAATCATCATCAATAGCAAAGCCGAAGGTTGTGCGCCAACTTTAGTATAACGCTTAGATAGTGTAATCGCTGCCGCAGAAAATCAAAACAAATAATCTGCAGGGAGCTATTAAATTACTTCATGAATGCTGTAAATTGTTTGCGAAATTTTGAGAGTTTCGGCGCAACGACCGCCAAGCAATAGCCTTGGTGCGGATGGTTTTGATAGTACTTCTGGTGATACGCTTCCGCTGCATAATAATTCGGCAGAGGCTCGATCTGAGTCACAATCGGGCCACTGAAAATTTCATCTTCTGTAAGCTTTGCAACTAGAGCTTTTGCTATAGCCTTCTGCTCATCGTTGACCGTAAAAATAACGCTTCGATACTGGGTACCGATATCATGCCCTTGAGCATTCAAAGTAGTCGGGTCATGAGTTCCGAAAAAGATACTCAGCACTTGCTCGTAGGAAATGATTGTTGAATCAAACTCCACACTTACAACTTCAGCGTGCCCCGTATCGCCATCGCAAATTTGAGCATAAGTAGGATTGACTACAGATCCTCCTGCATAAGCAGACTCAACCTTCACAATACCCTTAACACCTAAAAAAACCGCTTCGGTGCACCAAAAACACCCACCACCCATGATCGCTCGTTCCATCATTACATTGCTCGCCTGTACTCAAATCAACAAACTAGATTTTGCGCGATCCAGCGGAAAGCGCAAACAATTGCGCAGCACCAGATTGATACTGCAGCGGCCAGCTTACTCCTTTTTGTTGATATTGAGCAGAGGCATGCAACGTAAAATAAGGATTCGCTAAATGCGGCCGGGCCAAAGCAACTAAATCAGCCCGGCCAGCGAGCAACAAAGTATTCACCTGGTCTGCCGTAGTCACAGCACCAACCGCCATCGTGGCAATATCTGCGTCTAAGCGGATTTGCTCGGAAAAGCTGGCCTGATACATGCGACCATAGACAGGCTTTGCCTCGGGCGCGGTTTGCCCGGTAGATACATCGATCAAATCGCAGCCAACGTCTTTAAACGCGTTGGCCATAGTCACAGAATCATTTGCAGTTGTGCCTCCGGCAATCCAATCGACAGCCGATAGTCGAACAGTCATCGGTTTGTCAGCAGGCCAAACCTTACGAACTGCGGAAAAAAGTTCTAGCGGAAAGCGTAGCCGGTTTTCGAGGGAGCCGCCGTATTCATCTTTTCGCTTATTGGTTATCGGTGACAAGAAGCTAGCGAGCAAATAGCCATGAGCCATATGAAGCTCCAACATATCAAATCCAGCGGTTTGGGCAAACTTTGCGGAACGAACAAACTCATGAATAACTTGCTTCATTTGAAGGCGAGTCATTTCCTTTGGTTTAGCGTTAACTCCCGCTTTGTAGGGCAACGCGGATGCCGAAACCAACGGCCAGTTATCACGATTTTTCTCAAGTGGAGCATCCATAGTTTCCCAGCCCAGCTGAGTCGAACCTTTACGCCCCGCATGTCCTAACTGCAAACATATTTTCGCTGCCGAGCGCTGATGCACGAAATCAACTATGCGCTTCCAAGATGCAGCTTGCGGCTTATTCCATAAGCCTGTGCAACCCTGTGTAATTCGAGCCTCTGCGGATGGGCAAGTCATCTCAGTAAATATCAAACCGGCTCCACCCAAGGCACGCGAACCATAATGGACTAAATGCCAATCATCAGGCATACCCTCATGCGCTGAATACTGCGCCATGGGAGACACCACTACGCGATTGCTCAAGGTCATATTTCGCAGGCGAAACGGCGCAAACATTGGCGGTGAGTCTAAGAACTTATTACTTTGGTTCAAATCTAATTTGATACCTAAGTTTTTAGCCTGCTCGGTATTCCACCATCGCGTTGCTTTTGCAACGAGCGGCTGATCACGCATAGCCAAATTATCATAAGTAATTTGCTTACTTCGAGTGAGCAAAGACACGTTAAATTGCGTTGGATGCAAATGCCAGAAACGTCGCACATTTTCAAACCAAACTAATGATACATTCGCTGAATGCTGAATGCGACTGACATCATCACGCCGATCTCTTGCATATTGAGCAATCGCATTTTCAATATCGGCATTTGCTGCAATGGCCGCATTCAACGCAATTGCATCCTCAAGCGCTAGCTTTGTACCGGAACCGATTGAGAAATGTGCCGTATGGGCGGCATCGCCGAGCAATACTGTCTGCTGCGGCTTACCTGTTGCTCCAACACCGGAATGAAACCAACGTTCACAATGATAGGTAGGAAATTGCCGCCAAGCACTACGGTTAGTCAATACAGTTGCGCCTTTTAAATCATCGGCAAATAGGTCTTGAATGTAACGCGCAGTTGCCTGCTCGTCATCTACTTTCAGGCCGCTAGCGAGAAACGCCTCATCGGTCGTTTCAATCACAATCGTGCTCTCGCCCGGCGTGTACTGGTACGCGTGCATATTCCACAGGCCCGCTGTATTTTCGCGAAAGCTGTAGTAAAAAGCGTCGAGATTCATTTTTGCCCCTAGCCACACAAATCGATTGCTACGCACATCCACGTGAGGTTGAAAATGGGCCTCGAATTTTTGACGCACTCCACTGTTAATGCCATCTGATGCAATCACTACATCTGCATCGGCACTGGCCTCACTGGTGTACTCAGTTTGATACTTCACTTCAATACCAAGCTCGGCAGCTCTTTCTTGCAAAATATTAAGCAAGGTCAACCGCCGGATACCAGAAAAACCATGGCCGGTTGAGCGAATAACGTTGCCCTTAAATTGAACGTCGATATCGTCCCAGTAAGCAAAATTTGACGCGATTGCCGCATGCGTCGGTTCGTCAGCAGCACGCAAATTAGCCAAGGTTTCGGCTGACAGCACTATACCAAAACCAAAAGTATCGTCCGAGCGATTGCGCTCAGTAACGACAATTTCGCTTTGCGGCATAGTCTTTTTGAGAAGTATTGCGCTGTAAAGCCCAGCCGGGCCTGCACCAACAACATGAATTTTCATAGGTTTTCTCAATTTTCCGAAAATTACTTTAAGTCTATATATTTCAAGTTTAAAGTATTTCTGTTTCAATATCGCTATTAACCAGTGTTTGGTTAAAGCTAGTAATTATTGATAAAGGGCTTCGAAATGAACACAACTCTTCAGCCTGAAGGATGGTTGGCCCCAAGAGGCTATGCGAATGGCATATCGTCTAGTGCGCAAAACGGTCAGATTATTTCCGTAGCTGGGCAAATTGGTTGGAATGCACAGTGCCAATTCGAATCCGACGATTTTGCGGAACAAACCAAACTTGCGCTTGAGAACATCATGGCGGTACTCAAGTGTGCCGACGCAGGCCCAGAGCATATTGTTCGTATGACTTGGTATGTCACCAATAAAAACGAATATCTAGCGGCTGGGAAGGCCATTGGTGCGCACTACAAATCAGTCATGAAAGATAGCACTGGCAACGTGCACTACCCAGCGATGAGCGCGGTACAAGTATCGGCGTTGATGGAGGACAGAGCAAAAGTCGAAATAGAAGTGACGGCCGTAAGGTAAGTTCTTAGCAGAATATCGATCAGCACGTAAAATCTAAATAATCGACATCTAATTATTTGAACTTTTAAAGCAAGAAAGCCTTCATGTTAAATCCCGTTCAAGCTACTAGTAAATCAAACAAAGCGTCCTTCAATTGGGAAGATCCGTTGCTTCTCGATGATCAGCTTACCGAAGAAGAGCGAATGATTCGCGATGCGGCACGTGCTTATTGCCAGGACAAGCTTCAGCCTAGAGTGCTTGAAGGTTTTCGACATGAAAAAACTGACCCTGCGATTTTTCGCGAAATGGGTGAGCTAGGCCTACTCGGCCCAACAATCCCCCCTGAGTATGGCGGCCCCGGCTTAAACTACGTGAGCTATGGCCTGATATCCAGAGAAATTGAACGCGTCGATTCTGGTTACCGCTCAATGATGAGCGTTCAGTCATCCCTAGTGATGGTGCCAATTTACGAGTTTGGCACGGAAGAGCAAAAACAGAAGTATTTGCCCAAACTTGCAACTGGCGAGTTCATTGGGTGCTTCGGCTTGACGGAGCCAAATCACGGCTCTGACCCTGCTTCGATGGAAACAAGGGCTAAAGCTGTTCCGGGTGGCTACGAGCTGACTGGCGCAAAAATGTGGATTAGCAATTCCCCGTTTGCCGATGTTTTCGTCGTATGGGCAAAGTGTCAGGGTGGCGACTTCGACGGTCGCATCAAAGGCTTTATCCTAGAAAAAGGTATGAAAGGTCTGTCTGCCCCGGCAATACACGGTAAGTTTGGCCTACGCGCATCACTCACGGGCGAGATTGTGATGGACCAAGTATTTGCACCAGAGTCGCAGCTCCTACCACATGTGGAAGGTCTAAAAGGCCCGTTCACTTGCTTAAATTCCGCACGGTATGGCATTGCATGGGGCGCTCTAGGTGCTGCGGAATTCTGCTGGCATATGGCACGTCAATACACGCTAGATCGACATCAATTCGGTCGCCCCCTGGCTGCTAACCAGCTGATTCAAAAGAAGCTGGCCGATATGCAAACGGAAATTACCCTCGGCCTGCAGGGTTGCTTGCGTTTAGGCCGTATGAAAGATAACGGAACTGCGGCAGTCGAAATCACCTCCATTATGAAGCGCAATTCTTGCGGTAAATCACTCGACATTGCACGCATGGCTCGAGACATGTTGGGTGGCAATGGAATTAGTGACGAGTACGGCGTGATTCGACATATGGTGAACCTCGAAGTAGTCAACACCTACGAAGGTACACACGACGTGCACGCACTTATTCTTGGCCGTGCGCAAACTGGCATTCAAGCGTTTTATTGAACGATGTCGGAGCTAGAACCCCAAGCACGGCAAACCATGGTGCGCTTGGGGGCAAGCTTATTCCAGCGCGGCTACACGGTTGGAAGTGCAGGTAATCTAAGCGTTCGATTGTTAGATGGTTTTTTAATCACGCCAACCGATGCCTGTTTGGGCAACTTAGATGCGAGAAGTATCTCAAAACTAGACCAGCAGTGCAATTGGGTTTCCGGTGACAAACCATCAAAAACGATTGCGCTTCATCGGCGCATTTATGAAGCCAGCGCCAGGGCCCAAGGCATTGTTCATACGCACTCTACCCACCTCGTCGCCCTTACCTTACGAGGTGTGTGGAGTAACAACGATATCCTGCCTCCAATTACTCCCTATCAGGTGATGAAGGTTGGGCACGTGCCGTTCATTGAATATGATTTGCCCGGCGCTCAGGCAGTAGCTGATCAAGTGGCTGAAAAGGCAAGTAAGAACAAATTCTTGAGAGCAGTGATGCTAGAACGGTTAGGGCCAGTGGTCTGGGAGCAATCGCTAGAGAAAGCTTGCTATGTCTTAGAAGAGCTCGAAGAGACTGCTAAGTTAATGATGCTATGCCCAGAAGCAAAAGCGCTTTCTATAGAAAGCATTGAAGCGCTAAATCAGCGTTTTAATTGCAATTGGTAAAGCAGTAAGCGGGAAATTGGAAGGCCGTTATTTTGGATTAGCCGATAGGCTATTTTTTAAACGTTCATTCAGCGCTTTGTAACTATCGGAAAATTTTTCAAATTCACTTTCCGACCCCGCATAGTAACCATGTTGGCTAACCGTAACCTTTTCTCCTGCAGCAACGACTAAGCGTGTGATCCAAGCCGGATGAGCAGGATGCCCGGGCTTAGTAAAACTATAGGTAACAAAAGTGGCTTCATTGAAAAAGAGCTGTAAATTTTCAGTGTCTAAATCGCGCAAAGTTTTCGCGAACTTTGTTGAAACTTCAGAATAATAGGTTTGCCACTGCGCCTCTGTAATGCGCGGGTCAGTAAATGGGCGAAACTGCTGAGCATTCACAGTGCCAGTTAAAGAAAACCAGCCCGCGCACAAAACAAACAGGGGAGAAAGGACACCTCGCAAACTCATTTGTAAGCCGCTTGAGAATTAACCAAAATACTCATCGAAATTTTTTTCAATCTGCGCTTCAATTTTCGGTTTAAAAGCCGACAATAAGAAACCCAATTTGGCATTCATTTGCACAGAATTTTTAGTCACTGTCAGCTCGCCAGTCACGCCTGAACGAGAAAAATGAAGCGTATTACCTTCCCATTCACTTTCCATATCGAAGCTCTCAGCCATTTCGTCTGCAACCTTTTGGGCTGCCGCTTTTGCTTTTTTTAAACCAAGGGCATGATCACGCTGAACTTCTATATCTGCCATTTCATCTCTCCATTATTAAAGTTATACGAAACCAGCATTGTCGGCTCCAGTGATCCAAGGGATCTTTTCGGTGTTGGGTTCCATCCAATAATCGATAAAGCAATCATAAAACCCAAAATATAAGCAACCGTAACATGCCAGCCTGACCGCAGCCAAGACCCGACTGATCGAGCTTGCGGAAACATACTTGCTAGCGCAACACCGGCCGATGAACCAAACCAAATCATCGAGCCACCAAAACCCACCGCATAGGCTAACAAGCCCCAATCATAGCCACCCTGGTTAATCGCAAGTGCGGTGAGCGGAATGTTGTCGAAAACCGCCGAGATAAACCCTAGACCAAAGGCAGATTGCCAAGAGGCTTTTGGTAAATGATCTACCGGCATCAAGCTCGCAATAAGTACTAATGACAATAGAAACACGGCACCTTTCATGGCGCCTGGAACCAAAGACCAATCGGGTTTACGAAGCGCTGCAGTAATCAAGGTAATAAGGATCACGGTAGCCCCAAGAAATGGAAACTTTTGCCCAGCCTCCCCCAACTCAGTATTCACATAGATATTGACCACTACTGCGGAAAGCAAAATGGTACCGGCAATACACAGATGCGCCCAATCCACCTTAGCGCCGCGCGTTGCATCTTTCAAAATCGGATGAAACTTGTCTTGCTGTAAAGAAGCAAAAATGCCGAAGAAAATCAGCGCCGGCACTGCAGCGAAGTAGGCTGGCAGAACCGCTATCGGGCTTATGCCTGCAAGCCACATCATCGTCGTGGTTGTATCTCCAACCACCGAACCAGACCCACCCCCATTGGATGCTGCCACGATTGCAACTAAATACCCTGTATGGACTTTGCCTCGAAAAACCGTTTGCGCAACCGCTCCGCCAATAAGCGCGGCGGCTATATTGTCGAGAAACGCTGAAAGCACAAAGACTGAGATCAGTAAAACAAAACCGCCTTTCCAATCATCTGGCAAGTAGTTCGGCAAAACAGCCGGAATCTCGCTTTTCTCAAAGTGGTTCGATAACAGCGCAAAACCTACCAGTAAACACAGCAAGTTTGTAAGAATCACCCATTCATGAGCCATATGCGAAACAAAACCGTCAAAGCCATGCCCTCTAGCAAAACCAACGCCAAAGAGTTTATAGCTCACTACGATTAGCAAACCAATTAACGCAACCTTTAAGGTGTGGTCATGAAAAAGTGCCACGCCTAAAAGAGTAAAGCCAAAAAGAAAAAACTCCATAGGAATGCCGAAGATCATTGCAACTAGTTTGCTTAAGTCTTAACGTTTATTGGTAAATCGATGGGTGCCAAATCAGCAAACTGCGCAAGCTCCCTTTTGCTTCTCGCAATCATGGCGACTTGAATGTCGGTGGCACTAAAAACCGAGGGCTGTAAGGCGTTAAGCATCGCAAACGATTCTGCAACCGAATGATCTCTTGCATACGAAACCATTTCCTTGGTCGCCGCTATTGCCACAGGCGCTTTACTAGCAATTTTCTGCGCAACCGCCATTACACCAGCGAGCAAAGTTGCCTTATCTTCAAACAACCCGTTAACAAACCCCAAGCGCTCCGCTCGATCTGCAGAAAGTCGGTCTCCGGTGTAGGCAAGTTCACGAACCACGGCATCAGGTAATTGTTTTGGCATACGTTGCAGCGTACCTACATCGGCCATCATGCCAATATTGATTTCCTCAATGCAGAAGAACGCGTCTTTAGTGGCATAGCGAAGGCAGCAAGCAGTAGCAAGGTCAACCGCACCGCCAATACAGGCACCATGTATCGCGGCGATCACAGGAAAGCGAGCCTGCGCAATCGCTTCGAAGCTGCGTTGCAATGCCGCCAACTGTAATCGAAAACGTTCACGTTCTAGAACACTTTCGGTAGTTAGGGCGCTTTCTTTCGAGAACATCGATACATCCATACCCGCACTAAACAAACGTCCAGCACCTTGCAGTACGGCCACTCGAGTTTTACCGGCAGCATCTAACGACTTAATAATCTGCGGCAAATCAACCCAAAAAGCAACGTTCATCGCATTCAGCGCCTCTGGCCGATTCATCTCGATGACACTCACGCCATTAGCCGTATGAACACTAAAAAAACTACTCATAGTTAACTTACCTTTGGTTCAACCGCATCATCTTTAATTTGGAATACCTGTCGAAGGTACTGCAAGTACGCCACGTCTTCACACATATTTTTCGCGGGATTATCTGAGAGTTTTGCAACTGGTTGACCATTACAACTCACCATTTTCATCACGATCTGTAGAGGCGTGTAGCCCAAATCATTGGTAAGGTTGGTACCAATACCAAAAGCCACTTTTATACGCGATGAAAAGCGCTTATAAAGTTCAATCATCAAAGGGAAGTTCAAACCATCAGAAAAAACTAAGGTTTTACTCTTTGGGTCAACCCGATTGCTTTCGTAATGATTGATGATACTTTCCCCCCAATTGAATGGATCGCCGGAATCATGTCTGGCGCCATCGAAAAGCTTACAAAAGTACATATCGAAATCGCGCAAGAAAGCGTCTAATCCATACACATCGGATAGTGCAATTCCTAAATCGCCGCGATATTCTTTAGCCCACATTTCAAACGCGAAAATTTGAGAATCTCTTAGTCTAGGCCCAAGTGCTTGTGCGGCTTGTAAGTACTCATGAGCCATAGTTCCAAGCGGCAAAATACCATGCTTCATTGCATAGTAGACATTCGACGTGCCAGCGAAATTCTCACCAAGATTTTGCTTGCAGGTAAGAATGACTTCTTCATGCCACAACCGTGAGAATCGGCGTCGAGTACCGTAGTCAGCGATTTTCACTCCGGTCAACTCCGGATCGGACGTAATTGACGAAATCTTTTCGCCTAACCGTGCACGTCCGGTTACATAATCTGGGAACTTCTGAGTCGCGCGAAAATAAATTTCGTTCACAATCGAAAGCACTGGGATTTCGAACATGATGGTATGCAGCCAAGGCCCTTTCACCAAAATTTCGATTTCACCATTATCTTTTGGGTTTGGAAAAACGTTGATGTACTTGCTGTTCATTTGGAACAAAGCAAGAAAATCAACGAAATCACTTTTAATAAAACGCATGCCACGCAAGTAATCTAACTCGCGCTCTCGAAACCGTAAAGTACAAAGCTGGTTGATTTCATCACGAATCAAATCAACATAGGGCCGCAAATCCGTGCCTTCATTGCGGCATTTAAATTTGTATTCAACCTGAGCACCCGGAAAGTGGTGCAACACCACTTGCATCATGGTGAATTTATAAAGATCAGTATCGAGTAAAGACGTAATAATCATAGGATTTTTATTGTAAGGGCATGATCACCGGTGCGCGATCGGCTGGCGGCGTGTTTCGGCTTCTGTGACATCTAACAATGCCATCTATCATTACCATACCAACACCTGGAATATCGCCAAGTTGAATGCTGTCGAGCATATCGCGACCGGCACTATGTTGCGCCCTATCCATAAATACGAAATCGGCTGGGCGACCAACTTCAATCAGGCCCTGCGCTAATTTCCGCTGGCGCGAGATGTTTCCAGTTGCAAAACCAATGACGATTTCTGCCGGGATATTTGCCGTAGAACTAATCAGCGCGATAAGCCTTAGCATTCCTAATGGTTGCACACCGGACCCAGCCGGTGAGTCCGTACCCAGAATAACCCTGTGCGGGCATTTAAGCTCCATCGCGTGCCTAGCCGTCAATATGCCGATTCGCTCATTGCCATTGTGAACGATTTCAATCGCGCGGGTACTGCGTTCGCAAAGTTCGCAAACATGTTTATACGGCAAAGACGTATGGCCACCATTGATGTGCCCAATGATATCGGCGTCAGCTTCAAGAACAACGTCTTTATCCATTAAACCAGAGCCGGGTACCGACGGCCCCCCCGTATGAATAGTACTTTGAATACCGTACTTCCGAGCCCATGCGACCATTTTTTTGGCCTCATCGCCCGCTTTTACCGATCCTAAGCCTACCTCCCCAAGCAAGGTGACTCCAGCTGCAGCCATTTCGGCAAAGTCGGCTTCTTCCATACCTTGCTCGATGATTGGTGCGCCAGCAAGCACTTTGACGCCACCGCCAACGCCTGCAGCACGCATACCTTCAAACGCACGTTGGGCGGTAATAGCGAGTGCCTTGACGCCAACGATATCTTTTGGTCGCCCTGGCAAGTGCACTTCGCCAGCAGAGATCATGCAAGTGACGCCGCCATGCATTGAGGATTCAATCCATCCTAATTGCGATTGCCGCGGTGTCCAATCCCCAAACACTGGGTGTGTATGTGAATCAATTAATCCAGGGGCAATTGCGCACTGCTGAGCATCGATAACTTGATTGGCTTGGGCAAGATCGCAATCCTTTTCTAAACCAATAGCCGTGATTACCCCGTTTTGAACCACGATGGTATTGGCACTTAAAATTGGATTCTCTATATCGCCAGATAGCGTTAAACCAATATTGCGAATCACCACCTTGCCAGACAATTGCACTGTCGCCGAAGTTGACATAAATATCCTAGAGTTTTGCTTTTGTTGTTTTAGTTTTAAATAGTAAGGTACTGTCGCCGTAAACTTTCGTTGGCCATTAGTTCCGTAAACGGCCCGTCAAACTTTACCTGGCCTTTCTCAAGCACATACGCACGATCAGCAACCTCTGCGGCAAAAGGCACATTTTGCTCAGACAACAAAACTCCTATACCCGCCTTTTTAAGCGCCATCACCGCTTCAATCATGTTTTCAACAATGATGGGCGCAACACCTTCAGATGGCTCATCAAGCAACACCAAAGATGGATTACCCATTAAAGTTCTAGCCACAGTAAGCATTTGTTGCTCACCACCACTCATGCGCCCACCTAAACGTTCAGGCATCGCCGCGAGATTCGGAAATAAGGTAAACAGTTGTTGTACGGTGAACGTAGGTACGACACCTTTCGGTAGAGTTCGACGCCCGACTTCCAAATTTTCAAGTACTGTGAGATCTGTAAAAATTCGTCTATCTTCCGGCACGTAACCGATTCCAAGCCGACTAATTTTGTAAGCATCTTGATTAATCAAGCTTTGCGCCGCATAGTAAATACGACCATCACATTTATCGAGCAAGCCCATAATGGCTTTCATGGTCGTGGTTTTACCTGCGCCATTGCGCCCCATAAGCGCGACAACCTCGCCCGGTGCCACTCGCAAACTCACGTCAAACAAAATTTGCGCACGACCATAAAAAGCGTTCAAATTTTCAACATTTAGCGTGTGCGTCATGAAGCGGCCTTTTCGGTCATCGCTTTCACCAAGCGCCCGGAGCCAAAATACACTTCACGCACCTTAGCATCGTCTTTAATCTCAGCAGGGTTGCCACTTGCGACTAACTGCCCACGCGCAAGCACCATTATTTTGCTGGCATAGGCGAACACTACATCCATACTGTGCTCGGTAAAAAGCACGCCAAGTTGACGCTCTTTGGCGATGCGTTGGGTCAGCGCCATTAGCGCGTTACGCTCTTTCGGGGCCATGCCCGCTGTCGGCTCATCCATCAACAAGAGTTTTGGATTATTGGCCAGCGCTATCGCCAACTCAACTGTTTTTATCTCCCCATAGGCTAAGGTGCTGCAAGGCTCATCGGCCTCGCTTCTCAAACCCACCTGATCAAGTAAAGCAATCGCCTCGCTTCTATAGGCCTTAGCGGCACTGCCAAAGAAATCAAACAACTTATCGTTCGATGACATTAGCGCAACTTGCACATTTTCAACCACCGTCATGGAACTGTAAGTACTTGCAACCTGAAAGGTGCGCCCAACGCCTTTACGCCAGATGGCTCTGGGTGCTAAACCTTTAATTGACGTACCTGAGAGTAACACCTCGCCACTGTCGGGTGTTAACTGGCCATTAATTAAATTAAAACAAGTTGATTTGCCGGCACCGTTGGGGCCGATCAACGCAAGCATTTGCCCTGGTGCTAGATCGAAAGACACGCCATCGACCGCGTGCACCCCCCCAAATGATTTCTTCAAATTAGCCACCCGCAGCAATGCAGGTTCAGACAATGCTTGTTGCACAGACGAACTACTTTGCATGTTTAAATCGATCAGTAAGCTTTAATACCCCGCCCACTATGCCCTGCGGGAAAAGCATAATCAACACCAAGATAATGGCCCCAAGTACAGCTCGCCAGTAATCGGTGCTGCGAATAATCACGTCATGTAGCCAAGTGAACACCGCACTGCCCACAACTGGGCCTGCCACAGTTTGCACGCCTCCCAGAAGCACCATAATTAGGCCATCGACGGACCTTCCAACCGAAATTGTTTCGGGTGAAATGGTACCCTTGGCAAAGGCAAATAAGCCCCCGGCCAAACCGCAGAAAAGTCCAGAAATCATGAACCCAACCCAATGCTGCTTCACGACGTTAATGCCAGTGGCTTCGGCTCTTAATGGCGAATCTCGACCGGCTCTCATGGCATAGCCGAAAGGCGAAAATAACAAGCGCCGCAATAAATACACGCTACCGAGAACCAGGGTTAACGTTAAGTAAAAATACGCCGACTTCGACTTGAAAAATTCCGAAGGCCAAACACCCACCAAACCGTTGCTTCCGCCAGTTACTTCATCCCACTGAAAAACAACCGACCAAACAATTTGCGCGAAAGCCAATGTCAGCATGGCCAGGTATACACCCGATAGCCGTACGGCAAACCAGCCAAACGCAGCAGCCCCTGCAAGCGCGGCGAATGGTGCCATCAAAAGCGCCACCTCCATCGACACATTGCCTTGCTTTAAAATCAGAGCTGCTCCGTAAGCACCTAAGCCAAAATAAGCAGCATGACCAAACGAATGCATTCCCCCAGGGCCCATGATGAAATGCAAACTGGCTGCAAAAAGTATGGCAATTAAGATGTCGATTGCCAAAACAATGCTGTATTCAACCTTCTCTCCAGCCAGCGGAAGTACTGCCAGAAATAACACAACTACGGCGACCCCCAATATAGCCATCTTCCCCATTGGCTTCATCGGAATTTCGATGTCAGCGGCGTTACGCACAACCCCTTGAATCGAACCTAGTAAGCCCCAAGGCCTCCAGATCAAAACAACAGCCATAATGAGAAACTCGACGACTAGAGTGAATTTAGAAAATGAAAAGCTAAATCCACCAAAATCAACCGTCCCTGCACCATAGCAAAACGACTTTGTTACCGCAATGATTAGCGCGGCCAAATAGGCACCAGGAATACTGCCCATACCGCCTACAACCACCACAACAAAAGCATCGCCAATCGCTGTTAAATCTAACCCCATATTTGCGGGTTCGCGCGGCATTTGCAACGCGCCACCCAGGGCCGCAAGGGCCGAACCCAAGGCGAACACGCCAGTAAACAACCAACGCTGATTAACTCCCAATGCGCCGACCATTTCTCGATCTTGGGTAGCAGCACGAATCAACAGACCGAAGCGTGTTTTCTTCATGAAAAGCCACAAGGCCAATAGCACTAAAGGCCCCACGAAAATCATAAACACATCGTATTCGGGAAAGCGCTTGCCGAAAATATCAATCGCGCCCTTCAGTGCAGGTGCCTTAGGGCCCAACATATCTTCAGCACCGAAAATGTAAAGCACTGCGTCACGCAGCATGAGAACAACGGCAAATGTTGCTAAGAGCTGAAAAAGCTCAGGCGCAACATACATGCGCCGCAAAACAAGCACTTCAATCAGTGCCCCAAGCAGCCCTACTAACACGGCGGCGATCACCACCCCACCCCAAAACCCCATCCACGGCGAAAAATTCATCGCATCGACAGACCATCGCGCAAATGCCACTGCTATGTACAAACCAATCATGTACATCGAGCCGTGAGCAAAATTAACAATGCGGGTTACGCCAAAAATCAGCGATAACCCAACAGCGATAAGAAACAAGGTGGAGGCACCGGCCAGCCCGTTAAGGAACTGGACGGCTAAGCTGGCCATCATGGCGATCTACAAAGCCTTATTCAGGACGCAATTTTTTAACCTCTGCATCGGTTGGCATCACGCTCGCACCATCCACATATTTGAAGTTTTTCATGACGCCTCGGCCTTGATTAACTGCCGTGTAGCCCACATAAGCACCCATCGTGCTTTGATTGTCTTGCGACCTATAGGTAATCTTGCCTAGGGGTGTGTCAACGACTAAATTCTTAAATGCGGCAATGACCGGTTCAGTTTCGATACTTTTGGCTTTTGCAATTACTGTGGCGACTGACATCAATGTGGCGTAGCCAACAATAGAACCAGCGCGAGGATATTCTTTCCAACGCTTTTGATATGCCGTCACGAACTTATCATGCTCGGGCGACTTGATACTGTACCAAGGATAGCCGGTCACCCACCAGCCCTCTGGTGCTTCATCCCGAAGAGGATCGAGGTACTCAGGTTCGCCAGTCAGCAGGCTAACGACGAGTTTGTCTTTAAACAGCCCACGAGTTTGGCCTTCACGTACAAATTTAGAGAGGTCAGCACCAAACGTTACGTTGAAAATTGCATCAGGTTTTGCATCCGCAATTGCCTGGGCGACCGCCCCGGCATCAATACGCCCTAGCGCCGGTGCTTGCTCAACAACAAACTCAACATCGGGTTGGGCTTGCTTGAGCAACTGCTTAAATGTTGCCGCGGCGGATTGGCCATATTCATAGTTAGGATAAACAATAGCCCAGCGCTTTTTCTTTAAGCGCGCAGCTTCTGGCACCAACATTGCAGCTTGCATATAGGTTGATGGACGCAATCTGAATGTATAACGATTGCCGTTTTGCCATGTAACTTTATCGGTCAACGGTTCAGCGGCAACAAACACCACTTTGCGTTGCTTAGCAAAATCAGTCACAGCTAAACCGATATTAGACAAGAAAGTACCGAATATTAAATCAACCTTTTCTTTCGAGACTAACTCTTCGGCCACTCGAACCGCATCGCCAGGGTTACCGTTATCGTCGCGAGAGATGACTTCAATCTTCTTGCCATTGATACCACCACGCGCATTAACCTCTTCAACTGCCAGCTCCCAACCTTTTTTATAAGGCTCTAAAAAAGCTGGCTGCGATTTATAGCTGTTTAGTTCACCAATACGAATAGTTGTTTGCGCATTTACGGCAATGCTGGTGAATGCGCCTACAACGGTAGCGCCTAAAACCACAGTTTGCACAACACTGCGACGTACAGAGAATCGAGTTTTAAGATCCATATTTCCCCCTAAAAGTTAAATCAATATTAGCGTAGACCGTCGAGACCTTTAATCTCTGACGCTTGTAACCCACCTATGCGGGCCAATGGCCGGCCCGCAGTCGTTACAGCCACGGCCACCATAATTTCATTGGCCCGCGGCGCGTCAGACACTCTCGCTTCGATGGCATCAAAATGGCTACGGACGTAGGCCGCATCTTTATGCCCAAGCGGCACATCAATCGCAGTACCCAAGCTACCCAGCTTTTTTGCAGACGGCACAAGCGCCGCGCCCTTTTCTACCGCCAACCGCAATGGTGCACCTAACTTTGGATGAAGAATTGCTGCAGCGTGTTCGAGCTCGCCGCCTTCTCCCACAATGGCCGCTTTGCCATAGCTGTGTGCCTGACTAGGTTCAATTCGTAAAGCTTTTACACACTCGGCTCCGAGTAGAGCGCCCAGCTTTTCGCCAGCCTCAACCAACAAGTCCAGATTGTCTGCATATTTGCCAGCATAAGGGTTATCGATCACCGCCATTGCAACGGCTCTTTTTTGAGCATTCGGATTAGCGATTGTTTGCCCCATCTCAATATGGGTTTCTTCAACACAAACTATTAGTTTTCGAATATTCATACTTCAGTAAATCCAATCAGCGTAAGCCGTCAAAAGCTTTGATGTCTACAGGCTCTAATCCGCCCACCCTTGCGTGCACTCTTGCGCCAGTCGACATAACAAGTATAAAAACGAGTTCATCGGCTTTTGGTGCACCTGGAACATACACTTCCATAGAATCAAAATGACTGCGTACATAGCAGGCAGTAATATGGGTCATAGGTACGTCTAGTTTCGTACCCGGCGCACCTACCTTTTTTGCCGAGGGAACAATCGCTTTCGCTCTTGCGTCCTTACCACCCAAAACCTCGCGCATTGCATAGCCACCGGGTACGTGCCATAAACCACCATGCTCTTGCTCGCCGGCACTGCCTACAATCGCGCCCTTGCCGTAGCTATGAATTTGATCTGGCGATAAAAACATATCCACCACCAGCCTCTTGGCCATCGTCACACCCAAGTCATTTAGCGCATCCATCATGGGTAGGATGTTTGGCTCATAGCGCCTGGCAAATGGGTTAGCTATAACCGCGCAGACCGCCCCTTTTACCAGAGGCTTTGCGGGCGGTGGACCAAACTCATGGAAAACGGTTTCGACTTGTGACCAAATTTTTCGAACTTCTATCATGCCGCAAGTTTAAATTGAAAAGGTTGAAGCTGAGCTAATTCATTCGCTGAATGCGCAACGATAACAGACTCGCCTTGCAAACTTAGGCTTGCCGACAAAATCAGGTTGCGCCGCAGTAGCTCACGTGCATATGTCTCACCTTGCACAAGCGCTTCTCTTACCAAGCCAATTGGCAAGAAGCCCACCTTGGTGGTTACTAGCTGTTCGCCAAGGTCGGTATCGTCCTTCAATGATGATGCAGGCCTTCGACGAATCACGTCATGCTGTATTTGAGGGCCTACAGCGTTGGCAATCATGGTTGCAGCTGCGTCAGCTTGGGCGGCATTGTGCGCCACGACTGTCACCGCTTCAGCGATACCTAGAGAAAAGCTTCGCCCACTCCAGCCGCTGGTTGCAATCCCAAACTCACGGCTTTCATTGAAAAAAAACTCGGCGATACCAGCAGGGGCAAGTAAGCCGATCGTGACAGTTTCATCGACTAACGCATAAATTGCCACATCACCGCCATTATTTACAACAATTTTTTTCAGGCCAAAGTTTTTAGCAATATGCAATAGCTCTTGCGCAACGCTACCAGCAACTGCGGCCATAGGCGTAATGAACTGAGCTTGGAAAGGAGAAACCGCCTGCCACATCCGGTTAGCAATTGCCCCTACGAATGCGTTACTTTTTAAGCTAACACAGGGCGACCTAAGCAGCGCTAACTCACCGACCAGCTCGGGCAAGCAATTAGGAAAACGCAACCACATTGCCTGTTTCGCTGAATCAATTTGTTCGATTGACCCATGTAAATCCAGCACAATATCAATCGGGCCATGATGCCAGTGACTTCTATCATAGGTATTGCTAACTGCAAGTTGCCTCAGTGTTGCGCCATTATTCGCCGATGCTTGCATGCTCGTCTTTATGCGTCTGAAATCGGAAACCGAGGCCAAGTATTGAGCGGATTCCACGGTTGAATTTGCGGTTTTATTCCGTACTGCGCTTGTTCGATCGCATCAGCTATCGAACGAATACTATCGGCATGGCCGCCAAGTGCGAGATAGTCTTCGCGCTTCATCGTAAACTCGATAGGCGAGACTATTGCTGGCGTGGGCACTGAACCGAAACTGTTATCTGGCATTAGGGATACGTCAACCATCACCGTGATGCCACCACCCGGCCATACATAAGCTGGGGCACCGCCGCAAGTCACTCGAACTAGCTTATCTTTAATGCGCTGAGTCAACGCAATAGGGTTATCGGTGACGCCCGCTCGCAAGCTGCCACCAGCACCACCTACATACAGCACAGTGCATAACGACGGTTCACAATTCTCGCCAATTCGCTCAACAACTTTGAGCACCGCTGCAGGCATCGGAGATGGCTGCGGTACCAAGTTCTCATCAAGCACAAAGTAAGCAGAATGATCGCCAGTGGTTGACACCATCAAAAGGCGCATGCCGGCCTTTGCATGCTTGGCATCCCAGCTTTCGATAATAGTTAAAGGGTCTTTGATATCGGTACCGCCCCAACCATTGCCGGGGTTTGCTACTTGGAAGTACCTGCCCGGTGTAGAGCGCCGCCCCTTCAATCTCAGGCCACTAACAGGCATATTCAGGCATTGCCCTGCTTGATGCTCGCTCAAAACACCGGTGATATGGTCATCAACCACCACCACCTCATCAACATGGCCCAACCATTGTTGCGCAAAAATACCAATAGTGGCCGATCCACAGCCAACCCGCATTCTGGATTCTTCAATACCATTCACAATCGGTGCTTTGTTGGCTTGAACCACCAGTTCTGCACCGCCCTCGATATGGAGTGTGACTGCCTGTTTATTACCAAGCGCCATCATCACGTCGCAAGTTAAACGGCCTTCTTTTTTGCTGCCGCCGGTCAAATGATGCACACCTCCGATAGACAGAAATTGCGAACCATATTCGTGGGTTGTGACATGGCCAACCGCTTCACCTTTATGGGTGACAATTGCCCGCTCTGCCCCTAACCACCGATCAGTATCGATCTTCACTCGAAAGCTGCAATAACTAAAAATACCTTCCGTCACCACAGTCACCGTATCTACACCCTCAAATTGACTAGAAACAATAAATGGTGCGGGCTTGTAGTCGGGGTAAGTTGTACCAGAACCAACGCCTGTAACAAACATTTCGTCCTTATCGCTACTTTCAATATCGCGCTGCATCAGAACAATAGGATCAACTCGCGTCAATACCCCTTCCAAGTTTGCATAACGGTCGCAAGCGCCACTGCGTCCTTCGGTAATTTGGCACAACACCGGGCAGGCATTGCATTCAATTTTGCTCATGCAGCTTTGCCTCGATTCTTTAGCCCCTCAATCGCAGCGAACAATCGATCAGGTGTCACAGGCACGCAATCCATCCGAACTCCAGTGGCAAAGGCGATGGCATTCAAAATAGCTGGGGCAGTGGCGACCAGCGCTGGTTCACCAACGCCCTTTGCGCCATAAGGGCCCAGAGGTTCCTGATCTTCGATCAAGTGGCAGGTAATCGGCGGAATATCGCCAATCGTAGGTATTAAATAGTCATGCAGATTATCGGTCTTGCCAGCGTGATAATCCTCCATTAAAGCCAAGCCAATTCCCTGCGCAATACCGCCGTGGATTTGACCCTCTACTTGCGTTGGGTTGATGGCTTTACCTATGTCATGGGCGGCGTGTATTGCCAAGAGCTTTACTATGCCAAGTTTGATATCAACTTCAAGTTCGGCAAACTGTGCAGCAAAACCATAAGTTGCATAAGGTACACCCTGGCCATCAGCGTCGAGGGGCACGGTGGGCGGGTTGAAATAGCCTTCACCGAAAGCTACATCGCCGTGGTTATCTAAGGGCATTGACGTTAAATCTATGCTTTTGCCGTCAGCGCTCAATTGACATTCATCTATGGATAAAATAGCAGTCGCATTAGTCACACCCAACAAGCCCAGAAGCTTTTCACGCAAGGCGATACCCGCCAACCGCGCCGCATTGCCAGACACAAATGTTTGGCGCGATGCCGAGCTTTTACCGGCGTCTAATGTGAGATAGGTATCGGCCCGAATCTGATCAAAGTGCTTAAGATTAAGGCCTAAGCTTTGTGAACAAATTTGCGGCATGATGGTGTAAGTACCCTGCCCAATATCAACAGCACCGTTGTACAGCATGACTCTGCCCGTAGGCTTTAACCCGACCCGCATCGACGATGGGTTAGCGATCACGGTATTACCTATGCCGTACCACATACTCGCTACGCCAACCCCACGACGCAACGCACTTTCGCTAGCCAACGCCTTCGCATTGAACGCCTCAACACTCGCCTTTGCAGCAACCCAAGCTGGCTTGAGCGCCGCCAAGCAAGGTTGCAAACCAACACTGGCACTTAGCACCTGGCCAGTAGCGGTGGTATCGCCTCCTCGAATGGCTTGCTCGAAACGAAAATCCAATGCATCTTTGCCTATCGAAAAAGCAGCCTCGTCCATTAATCGTTCATTCATCAAGGTTGACTGTGGCACGCCAAAACCTCGAAATGCCCCACCCACCGAATTATTAGTTAATACTGCTCTAGTTTGTGCCAACAGGTGCGGCACCCGATAAGGGCCACATGCGTGAATGGGCACTCGATTGGCGACTGTTGGCCCCCAAGAAGCGTAAGGCCCGG
The DNA here is from genome assembly GCA_043789035.1 of Betaproteobacteria bacterium. GTDB lineage: Bacteria > Pseudomonadota > Gammaproteobacteria > Burkholderiales > Burkholderiaceae_E > JAYWIG01. The sequence goes on along the minus strand of JAYWIG010000201.1, from coordinate 5,988 downwards.
TATTGAAATCACCATCGAACTCATAGCTTGAGATATCGCCGCTTGCATCAAGGGTTAACTGAGCATGCATGCGCGAAGGATGACGTTTCGTGGACGATACCATTGACTCTGGCCTATGAAAAACGCAGCGCACAGGCCGACCGGTTTTAATCGCTGCAGCCGCAATAATCGGCTGCAAGGAGAGATCGAGTTTGCCGCCAAAGCCACCTCCGACTGCCGACGGAATAATACGCACTTGTGTAGGTTTGAGCGCGAACATATTGGCAAGCTCGTCCCTGTCCATATAAGGGGTTTGGGTGCAAGCAAATACTGTGAGTAAACCTTCTTTTTCATCCCACTCGGCATACCCTGCTTCAGGCTCAATATAAGCGTGCTCCACATGCTGAGTTGTCATGCTTGCAGCAAAGCTTTTTCCTGTCATGGGTTGCGAAGATACCGGAGCCCACCCTTTTGCAACCCTCCCTCTGCACAACACATTATCGATAAACTTGTCTTGAATGACTGTCGCACCATCGGTCAGAGAATCAAGCATCTCTAATTGCTCTGGCAAAGGTTCGAATTGCACTAGCTGAGCTAATGCGTCAGCGTGATCGATAGAGTCGATGGCTGATTTTTCGCCCACCAGAGCCAACACAGCTTCACCCCTAAACCGCACCAATCCATTTGCTATTGCTGGCTGGTCGCGCATATCAGCAAAAATCGCAAACGCGTTAAAAGCAATATCGGAAGCACTGATTGAGACGAGCAAACCCGTGGCTTCAATAAACTGTGCGAGTGCTATTTCATTCACCTTGAACTTCGCATGCGCAAAGGGCGAGCGTAAAACCCTAAGCTCTAGACACTCAGTTGGGATTTGATCGGCACCATATAGCTCAAGGCCATAGACCTTATCAGCAGCATCGAGTCGATTGATGCGCTGGCCGACGGGAAACTCGCTCGGCACCGTACCGACTCTAGGAAGTGAACCACGCAATCGGCTTGCCGCTTCTAGCACCGCAGCAGTAATCATCTGATATCCGGTGCAACGGCAAAGTACCCCGCCCAACGCATCGGCAACGTCCAACTCCATTGGAGTTAAATTTTTGCCCAATAAATCTCTCGCGGCCATCAGCATTCCCGGCGTACAGATTCCACATTGCGCAGCGCCACCATCAATGAATGATTGCTGTAACGCGATTCCAATCTCATCATCGGCAAGACCCTCAACCGTCATGATTGAGCACCCGAGCGCTTGCCCGACGGGGACAATACACGCACAAGCTTGCTCTCCATCCAGCAGTACTGTACATGCGCCGCAATCGCCTGCATGGCAACCAACTTTGGTTCCAGTTAACCCAAGCTCATCGCGTAAAGTTTCGGATAATCGAGCGTTGCCTAGGGCTTTAATCGCAATGACTTTGCCATTCACTTTCAGACTTGAACTCATTGCATTACCTCGGCAAAAGCCCGCAGCACTAATTCTTGTGCCGCACTTTTACGATATTGAGAAGTGCCCCTGACGTCATCAATAGGCTGAATCGCCGAAACAATCTCGGCGATACTTGTCGTCACGATTTTCATTACCTCTCTTCGGTGGTACCCAATAACCTGATTCTCTAACGCAGTAACTCGTAAAGCAGCTTTAGTGCAAGAACCTATTGCGATACGGCAGGTCACGACATGGCCATCCAGGTCAAAATCCAAAAGCAGGCCCACCATCACAATAGAAATAACTAGGTACTTACGATGGCCTAGTTTCAAAAATACTGAGCGAGCGTTAGCGCTATGATCAGGTAAATAAATCTGCGTCAAAAGCTCATCTGGCTGTTTAGCGGTCAGCCGATTGCCGAGTACAAAATCGGCAATGTGTAAAGAGCGAGCTTTAAATGCCTCATCAGCACTATCCGATGCTTTTTTTACCAACAGCACTTGTCCTCCTAGGGCTAACAAGGCCACAACACCGTCAGCGGCAGGCGAGGCATTACAGAGGTTTCCTCCTAATGTGCCCCGGTTCTGCACTTGCCACCCACCTACATCTTTTGCAGATTGGGCCAGAGCCGCGCACCAAACAGGCAGCTTTCCCGAGTGAAAGTCTAATTGGCATTGCCTCCAAGTAGTGAGTGCAGAGAGCGATTGCCCAAACCCAATCGGATTGCCCACAACATCGAAATCGGCAATGGCACTTAAATCAAGCAAATTATCGACCAAAGGCTTGCCAACTTTGCCTGGGTAATAGTCCGTACCGCCGGCAATCGGCAAAAACCCCTGTTTCAACAGGGAGAGCGCAGAAAGCAGCGAGGTTGGACGTTCGTACTTCGGGGCCACGGTTTGCATTAGAAAAGCTATTTTGAGGTGGAAGGTACTAAGACTACCAATTAAAAGGGAGCGGGTAAAATGACTGCACATAAATATGACTCATCATAGGGATCCTTAATGACGCACGTAGTTACAGAATCATGCATTAAATGTAAATTTACAGATTGTGTGGACGTTTGCCCGGTTGATTGCTTCCGCGAAGGTCCCAACATGTTGGTTATCGACCCTGATGAATGCATTGATTGCGCGGTTTGCATACCAGAGTGCCCGGTTGACGCAATCAAGGCCGAAGAAGATGTAACGCCAGAGGAGCGTAAATACATCGCACTCAACATCGAATTGACAAAAGGATGGCCAAGTATTACCCGAACAAAGGCTCCATTACCTGATGCTGACGACTGGAAAGACGTTAAAAACAAGTTCGAACACCTACAACGCTGAAATGGGGAGGGAGCTTCCCCCCTCGCTCGATACTTCCTTTGTGGCTGCGGGGCCAAGCAGCATTGGCTTTGCGGAACTAATTGATGACGATTCAGACGCACTCGATGTTCTAAATTCAAAGTTCATCAACTTTATTCGTTTTAACTCGAACAATGATGTCCTAGCGCGGAGATTGACAGAGCAGCAGTCGGCGAGCGAACTCAGCGCAACCGATCCTGATAGCAGCTTTTTAATTGATGTTGCAAAAGAGCTTGATAGCTTCTTAACCGAACTTTTTGGGTTACCGCGACCTAGTGCCGAAGCCAATGCGCAGTTAGAGGCTTTACTTAAACTCAAGTGGAAGTTTGTTAAACGCAAAGGTGTTCTCCGCTACCCTGCTGAGGAAATTCAAGCGTTTGACGGAATTGCCGCAGAAACTGAGATTTTTGCAGCAGTTTCCCAAGAAACCGAGCTAACAACGTCCCGAAACTCGAACGGTTCTATCACCGATGAGTGTTTTGGAAACGCGGTTTTGCATTGGCAACATACCAAAAACCATAACGCCTTAGACAGCGCTGCAAAATTCGCTGCCTGGGCCGCACAACATGAAATAGGCCGGGCAAGATACAGCCAGAGCGTGCTGTTCACACTACCTGATGATCATTCGACCGAGCATTGGTTAGGTGGCTTGCAGCAAACCTCACCTAGCAATGGCCGCAAGGTTTTCCAAATCAAAGCCATTAAAGCAAAACCTCGGCAAGGTTTCGATCTCACAGAACCCGCGTTAGAAGGCATTCACGCCGATTTAAAAGCGAGAGATCAAGCAGACTATTGCTTAAAGTGTCACAAAACAAAAACCGATAGCTGCAGTAGCGGGCTTGATGCTAAACATCATGGCTGTCCGCTACATGAAAAAATTTCAGAGTTTCTAAGCCTTCAGTCAGAAGGCTACAACTTGGGCGCGCTAGCAATGATCGTGCGAGATAACCCAATGCTTGCGGCTACCGGGCATCGCATTTGCAACGATTGCAGCCAAGCTTGCGTGTTTCAGCATCAAACCCCTGTTGATATACCCATGGCAGAAACGCAAGTGCTGCGACAAGTGTTGGGTTTGAGCTGGGGTTTCGAGATTTATTCCTTGCTTACTCGCTGGAACCCTTTAAATATCAGAATTGCAAAACCAAAACACCCAAGCAAACACAGTATCTTGGTCGCGGGCATGGGGCCTGCTGGTTTTACATTGGCACACCATTTGCTGCAAAGTGGCCACTCGGTAGTCGCTATCGACGGATTAAAAATCCAACGCTTACCCGCGGGCTTGAAAACAAAAGTAGCCGATAAAGAGCCTCTTTTAAACATCTCGCAATGGTTTGAGCCCTTGGGCGAAAGGCCGGCTTATGGCTTCGGTGGCGTCGCAGAGTACGGCATTACCAGCCGGTGGGAAAAAAACTTCCTTACAGTTATTCGGCTGTTACTAGAGCGTAGAAATCGATTTTCCTTGCACGGTGATATTCGACTAGGTAGCAGCTTAAAAGTTCAACAAGCATTCGATTTAGGCTTTAGCCATGTAGCCTGTGCGTTAGGTGCGGGGGCGCCGAAACTTGCATTGCCAGCAATACAGAATGCCATGCCGGTGGGTGTGAAAACCGCGAGCGACTTTTTAATGGCTCTTCATACAGCAGGCGCAAGAAAACTTGACGCAGCAACCAACCTCCAAATTCGTATGCCGATTGTGGTGATTGGCGGCGGCTTAACTGGTGTTGATGCAGCAACTGAAGCCCTTGCTTACTACCCAGTTCAAGTAAAACGATACGCTCAGCGATACGAAAACCTGACAGCCTTGGCAAAAACCGGATTTACGCGGTCTTTGAATGCCCAAGATAGGGTTATTCATGATGAGTTCGTCTTGCATGCAGACACGCTTTCGCAATTCGTTCATCTAGCAGCACCCGATCAAGCCGCAGCCTGCTCGGCGTTTCTTAACGAACTAGGTGGCGCAACGTTAATCTATCGAAAAGATCTAACGCAAAGCCCTGCTTTTCAGTTAAATCGCGAAGAACTCGAAAAGGCCTTAAGCGAAGGTATCAAAATCGAAGAACGAATTAACCCTGTGGGCTATTCGCTAGATGAATTTAAAGCGGTAGCCGGTTTGATGGTCAAGGGAACAGAACCAAACTCGGAAGTTTTCGCTTTACCTGCGAAATGTATATTGTTTGCGGTTGGAACACAGCCTAACGAAGTTATCCGTGAAGAAGAACCAAGTATTTTTTCGTCAAAAAGCCATTCTGACAATACTTTTGAGATGGCAAAAATGCCTGATGGCCGGTGGATTTCTAGAATTGGCGATCTGCATCCGAGCTATGCAGGCAGCGTTGTCAAGGCCATGGCGAGTGCAAAAAATGCAGCGCCAATCATTGATGCCTCGTTAGATCATATTCACATAAATTCGGGCAACAACTTCGAGGCATTAACAGCTTACTTCAATAGTCACTTTACCGCGACCGTAAAAGTAGTGATTCACCATGCCGTCGGTATCGCAGAAATAGTTTTTCACGCACCAGCGGCTGCAGAACAGTTTAAGCCGGGCCAGTTTTTTAGACTGCAATCATTCGATGACGATGCCATCGAGCCATTGGCAATGACAGGAGCTAGTGCGAATCCTCTAACCGGCGAAATTAGCGTGGTTGTTTTGGGTATGGGGGCCTCCTCCATTCGCTCAATGAAATGGCAGGCGGGCACACAGGTGTCTCTGATGGGGCCAACTGGCGCACCCTCTGATATCCCATCTAACAAAAAAGTATTGCTTGTAGGGGGCGGTTTAGGAAACGCAGTGCTATTTTCAATCGGCAAAGCCATGCGCGAAAACGGCTGCGAAGTGACCTACTTTGCCGGTTATCGAAAACCAAGCGATGTGTTTACACCAGAGCGCATCGAAGCAGCGGCCGACCAAGTTGTTTGGTGCTGTGACCAAACATTGGTCGGTTTCAAAACTCGTCCAAATGATCGTTTGTTTACTGGCAACATCGTCGAGGCACTTCAGGTGAACGAAGATTTAATAGTTGGAATCGAACAATTACTCGTGATCGGTTCCGATCGAATGATGGCCGCGGTAGCCCTTGCAAGACAACAAGGGCATGTTGCGGCTTTAAAAAAAATATCGCTTGCAATTGCATCGATCAACTCGCCCATGCAATGCATGATGAAAGCGATTTGTGGTCAGTGCCTTCAAGAGCAACTAAACCCTGAAACAGGCGAGGTTGCTTACGTGTTCTC
>JAYWIG010000200.1:0-10960 GCA_043789035.1 Betaproteobacteria bacterium | reverse complement strand
GAGCTCTGATTTCGATAATTGGCAAAGCTCTCGCTGGTACGTCACCGCCACCAAGAATAGTTACGGTAAGCTCTCTGCCTGCAATAAACGCCTCTGCCAAAACAGCGCTATCTAACTTAGCCGCTAATTCGAAACCCTTCAAAGACTGATCTGAGGAGTCAATTTTCGAAAAACCTATGGTTGAGCCTTCATGAGGCGGCTTCATGATAAAAGGCAAACCTAAGCGTTTTGGCAGTTCTGCTAGTTCCTTTGCCAGATCGTCACCTTGAAGTTCAGAGCCAATGCTTACATAGAGCGGAGAACTCAAACCTTCATGCGACCAGATTTGCTTGGTAGTCACTTTATCCATTGCGATAGCAGATGCTTTGACTCCGCTACCGGTGTAAGGAATACCTAGCCACTCCAACGCGCCTTGCAAAGTGCCATCTTCGCCACCTCGGCCATGCAATGCAATAAAAGCACGAGCAAAACCGTCATCCTTTAACGCCTGCAGGGGGCGCTCAGCCGGATCAAACGCATGGGCGTCCACGCCAGCGGAAAGCAAAGCCTTGAGCACGCCAGCACCGGACATCAGCGATACTTCTCGCTCACCCGATGTGCCGCCAAACAAAACTGCGACCTTGCCAAAATGCTGACCAGCGGCTTGACTCATAGAGCGGCACCTACAAGCTTTTCACGCACTTGCGCCGCAATACCACCTACTGAACCGGCACCCATAGTGATCACAACATCGCCAGCTCTTGCGGCATCAATAATTGCCTGTGGCATATTGACCATATCTTCAACGAATACTGGCTCAACTTTCCCTACCAAACGAATGGCCCGCATCAGCGCTCTACCATCAGCCGCGACGATGGGTGCCTCACCGGCTGAATATACCTCGGCAAGCAACACCACGTCAGCGCTTGAGAGCACTTTCACAAAGTCTTCAAATAAATCGCGGGTACGCGTATAGCGATGCGGCTGAAAGGCAAGCACTACTCTACGACCCTCGAACGCACCTCTAGCCGCTGCTAAAGTCGCAGCCATTTCAACCGGGTGATGGCCGTAATCATCGATCAGCGTGAAGTTACCGCCACCGTGCATAGAAGGTAAATCACCGTAGCGCTGAAACCTTCTACCGACACCATTGAACTCAGCAAGAGCGGCAACGATTGCATCATCAGCGGCACCCAACTCATCAGCAATGGCGATCGCCGCCAATGCATTGAGTACATTGTGAACGCCAGGCAAGTTCAGGACTACGTCAAGCGGAGCGCTACCTTCGCGCAACAAAGTGAACTTCATGCGGCCCGAATCAGGTTCAACATTCACAGCTCTAAACTGCGCTTCCGGCGAAAGTCCATAGGTCAAAATAGGTTTTGAGATCATCGGCATGATCTCGCGCACATGAACATCATCTACGCAAAGAACCGCCGCGCCGTAAAATGGCAAGCGCTGCGTAAAGTCGACGAAGGCGTGCTTTAACCTCGCGAAATCATGGCCATAAGTTTCCATATGGTCGGCGTCGATATTCGTTATCACTGCCATCATCGGCGTTAGGTTGAGGAACGAAGCATCTGACTCATCGGCTTCCACCACAATGTAATCACCGGTTCCTAACCTTGCATTAGCACCTGCGCTATTTAATCGCCCGCCTATAACAAACGTAGGATCCATTCCCGATTTTGCCAACACTGAAGCTACTAAACTAGTCGTTGTGGTTTTACCGTGTGTGCCTGCAATCGCAATGCCTTGCTTGAGTTTCATTAACTCAGCCAACATCAATGCGCGAGGCACTATCGGTATCCGATTCACCCTTGCCTTCATGACCTCTGGGTTATCGCCTTTTACGGCAGTGGAAGTAACAATGCAATCGGCACCATCAACATTCTCAGAAGCATGGCCTTTCATCACAGTCGCACCTAGCGAAGCAAGCCTTTGGGTAGCAGCGTTGCTCGACGTATCAGAACCTGTTACTTGATAGCCTAAGTTCAGCAGCACTTCGGCGATACCGCTCATGCCTGAGCCTCCAATGCCCACAAAATGGATATGCTTTACTTTATGCTTCATGCCGTCTTCAATTTCAACGCTATTGCTTCACAAACATCGGCCACCGCAGAAGTCGCCTCCGACTTGGCTAATTCCTTGGCGTTCACCGCCATCACCATCAATGATTGGCGGCTTAACTTACTCATTGCATCAGCCAATCGATCAGGCGTTAATTCGCGCTGTTGCATGAGCAAGCCCGCTTTTGCATCGACTAAAAAATTCGCATTCGTGGTTTGATGATCGTCAACAGCCGCAGGAAATGGTACGAGTAAGCTCGCCACCCCAACTGCTGCAATTTCGCAAACCGTCATCGCACCCGCTCTGCAAATGAGCAAATCGCTTTGCGCATAAATACTTCGCATGTCATCAATAAATTCGAAGCACTGAGCATCAACGCCGGCATCGGTATAGGCTTGCTGTAAAGTGGCAAGATTGCCCTTGCCACTTTGATGCGTTACTACCGGCCTAAGTGCTTTCGGAATAAGCGCTAATGCTTTCGGCACTAAATCATTCAATGCAGCCGCGCCTAAACTTCCGCCCACAACAGACAGTTGCAAGGGCCCCTGCCGCGCAGAGTAGCGCTCCAATGGCGGGTTAACATCTAACAAATTAGCTCGAATCGGGTTACCGACCCAAGCAGCATTTTTCAAACTATTTGGAAATGCGTTAAGACAACGATCCGCCAGACTTGCGAGAATTTTATTCGTCAATCCAGCGACGGAGTTTTGCTCATGCACGACCAAAGGTTTACCAAGTAACGAAGCCATTAGCCCACCTGGCAAAGCGATGTAGCCCCCCATGCCCAGCACTACATGTGGCTTCACCACTCGCATTGCTTGAATACTTTGCCAAAATGCCCGCAATATATTCAGCGGCATAAACACTTGAGCCAAGATGCCTTTGCCCCTAAAACCAGAGAAAATCACTGGTTGCATAGGAATATTGTTCCTAGCAGTTAAAACAGCTTCCATACCTTTTGGGTGACCTAGCCAAACCACATTCCAAGCGCGGCGCTGCATTTCTGCGGCGACAGCTAAGCCAGGAATCACATGGCCACCAGTTCCACCAGCCATAATCATGATGGTGCGTGAAGGAGCGGAGGCGATTGTCATACTGACACTCCTCGCATTAATCGTCGACTTTCCCAATCGACACGCAACAAGATAGCTACGGCTGCCATGTTCACCAAAATGCCTGTGCCGCCATAACTCATGAGAGGCAGTGTCAAACCCTTAGTTGGAAGCGCACCAACATTCACACCCATATTGATAAGGGCTTGCGCACCTAACCAGACCGAGATGCCTTTGGCGACCATTCCAGAAAAAGGTTTGTCCAGCGCAATCGCTTGCCGCCCAATCTCAAAACCTCGCTTGGTTATCCAGTAAAAGCCAAACACAACCGCCAGCACGGCGATAAGACCCAGCTCTTCACCAATCACTGCTAACAAAAAGTCGGTATGTGCTTCTGGCAGGTAATGCAGTTTTTCGACCGACCCACCTAAGCCCACGCCAAATATTTCACCGCGACCAAAGGCTATGAGCGAATGAGAAAGTTGATAGCCTTTGCCTAGTGCGTTTGTTGGTTCGAACGGATCGAGATAAGCGAAAATTCGCTCGCGTCGCCAAGGTGAGAAGTAAATAATTGCGCTAAACGCACTGACAGCCACAACAATCAGGCCGGCGAACAAACGGCCATTCACGCCACCTAAGAACAATACACCCATGGCGATCACAGCGATCACCATGAATGCACCCATGTCGGGTTCAAGTAGCAACAGAATACCCACAAAACCCACTGCAGCACCCATAGGTAAGAAGCCGCGTCGGAGCGATTGCATTTGCGCTTGCCGCCGAATCACAAAGTCACTGGCATACAACACTACCGCCAACTTCATTAATTCGGAAGGCTGAAGATTGATAAATCCCAAGGAAATCCAACGCCTTGCGCCGTAAACCACTTTGCCTAAACCTGGGATCAACACCATGATGAGCAGAACAAGACCTGCAAGAAAAAGATAAGGCGCCAGCTTTTGCCAGACCCGAAGCGGCACTGCAAATATTGCAACGCCAACGATAGAGCCCAAACAGATCGAGAACAAATGGCGCCACAAGAAATGCGTAGGCTGATACTTCGCAAAACGAACTGAATCTGGCAAGGCAATCGAAGCTGAGTAAACCATTACCAGCCCAAAGGCCAACAGCGCAGCAACCGCCCACACCAGAATGGTATCTAGCTCACCAATAGCTGCTACTGATCGATGTGAGCCAACCCCACGACGGCCGGTTTGGACATTGGCGCGAGGGGATCGAAAAAGCCCGCTCAAGCTCGGAAGTGATGGGAGCGCAAACTTCATTGCAACGCCTCCACAGCCGCTACAAAAGCGTGTCCGCGCGCTTCGTAGTTAGCAAACATATCTAGGCTTGCACATGCAGGTGACAACAGTACAACTTCTCCGGGTCTCACTTTGTTGTAGGCTTTTTCAACCGCATCATCCAGACTCGAACAACGAATGAGTTCAACACCGGTGCCTTGCAATGCCCCCTCAAGCAATGGCGCATCAACCCCAATTAAAAGCACTGCTTTTGCATGCTCACGAACAGCTTGAGCAAGCGCCGAAAAATCTTGCCCTTTACCCTTACCACCGGCAATTAACAAGCTTGGCTTATCAAGACCGCTCAAGGCAGCAACGGTCGCTGCAATCGTTGTTGCTTTGCTATCGTTGTAATACTCGATGTCATTCAATATGCGAATTAACTGGCAGCGGTGCGGTTCACCCTCGAATGAGCGTAGCCCATGCAGCATCGCAGCCATCGGTATTCCTACCGCCGTGCAAAGTGCGAGTGCAGCCATTGCATTGAGCTGGTTATGGCGCCCACGAATCTTCAAAGCATCGGCTGGCATGAGGCGCTTAATCACCACTTCTTGAGGTGCCGCTGGTTTGCGTGGGCGTTTTGCTCCTAACCGAACGGGTGCTACTGGCAATGGTGCGCCGTCTTCATTGAGCCCTTGCGCCAACCACATCAAGCCGCCATCTCTTACAAGGCCAAATTCACCTACCTGAGAAGGTTGATCAGTACCAAAACTAAGCACAATTCCGGGTGCAGTTTCATGTAACTGCATTGGCTGCCCACGATTAATTACACGCGTGGTTGCTATAGATGCATTGGCCAAATTCAGTGGCCCAGCATTGAATGCAGAGTCGCTGCCCATGACCTTTCGCTTTGCAGCGTCATAACTTTGCTCAGTGGCATGCCAATCTAAATGGTTCTGCGAAAAATTCAGGACAGTCGCAACGGACGGAGAGAAGGTTTTTGAAAGTGCTAGCTGAAAGCTAGAAAGCTCAATCGCCCAAACCTTTGGCAAGCTATTCGATTGCATAGCGCCAAACAAAGCGTCTAGCAGTGAGGGGCTAATGTTGCCGGCAGCAATAACGGTTTTTCCCGCAGCTTCGCAAAGATGATTAACTAGCCTAACTGTGGTCGTCTTGCCGTTGGTGCCCGTCACCGCAATAATCTTTGGATAGTAGCCGCTAGCAACGCCAAGATCGGCAATCGCTTGCGCGAACAGATCCAACTCGCCAATAACAGTAATTCCGCGCGCCAAAATGCGCGCATAGAAATCGCCGCTCTCACCAATTTCTATCGATAAACCAGGACTCCAAGCGACAACGTCAATTCCATCCAATAGCGTGTCATTGAATGCGCCGAGTACCACGCTAAGTTGAGTGGTATGCCCCAACTCGACATCAAGGACTGCTATTTTTTCTTTGAGCTGCTCTAACCCCGGTGGTACCTGTCGAGTGTCAGCCAAGCGAATACTCGCGCCCTTAAAACTTAACCATCTAGCCATCGCAGAGCCAGACTCACCCAAGCCCACCACCAGCACAGTTCTCCCCGCATACTCAAGCGGAGTCAGGACAGCGACAGCCGTCGAGGCAGGCATAGGGATTAACTCGGTTTGAATGATGTCGGTACTCATTATCGAATCTTTAGGGAAGACAAACCGACCAACACCAACATCATTGTCACGATCCAAAACCGTACAACAACTTGACTCTCTTTGACGCCACCAACTTCGAAATGATGATGCAATGGTGCCATACGAAAAATTCGGCGACCTTGGCCATAACGCTTTTTGGTGTACTTGAAGTAACCCACCTGCATCATCACGGAAATAGTTTCAACGACAAAAACGCCACCCATAATAAAGAGCACAATTTCTTGTCGAACAATCACCGCGACTGTCCCAAGCGCACCGCCCAAAGCCAACGCGCCAACATCGCCCATAAATACTTGCGCAGGGTAGGCGTTGTACCAGAGGAAGGCTAGGCCAGCGCCAGCAATTGCGCCACAAAAGACAATTAGTTCACCAGAGCCAGGAATATAGGGGATCAACAAGTACTTGGCGAAAACAGCATTTCCTGCCACATAGGCAAACAGCCCTAACGCACCACCAACGAGTACTGACGGCATGATCGCAAGCCCATCAGCACCATCGGTTAAATTCACCGCGTTACTGGTACCTACGATGACCAAATAGGTGAGGACCATAAAACCAAACACGCCCAGAGGATAGGCAATATTTTTGAAGAACGGCACGATAAGGTCTGCCTTCGGCGGCAAACTCATATTGAAGCCACTAGATATCCATTGAAAAAACAAGTTAAGCGCTTGCTCATTCGATGTGGCTGGAACAGAGAACGTCAGATAAATCGCTGCAAAAACACCAATAAGCGACTGCCAAGCGTACTTTTCTTTTGCGCTCATGCCTTTAGGGTTTTTATGAACGACTTTCCGATAGTCATCAACCCAGCCTATCCAACCATAGCCGACTGTCACAATCAATACGATCCAAACAAAGCGATTTTGCAAATCGCCCCAAAGCAAAATTGCAATCGCAATACTGATAATGATGAGCGCACCACCCATGGTTGGTGTGCCTGCTTTTGCTAGATGAGTTTGCGGGCCATCGCTGCGCACCGCTTGCCCAATTTTGAGAGCCGTAAGTTTACGAATCAACCAAGGACCGCAGGCCAATCCGATACCTAGCGCCGTTAAGGTTGCCAACACAGCTCGCAGAGTCAGGTAATTAAATACGCCGAAGGCGCGGTAGTCTTTTGCAAGCCATTGAAAAAGTTCAAGCAACATGTTGTGCCTTTGCATTTTCAACTTCAATTGCATTTATCGGTTCAATTAATGCCTGAACCACTCGCTCCATCTTCATAAACCGTGAACCCTTAACCAAAATTGTCGCCGGCGCTTGGGCAAGCGATTTCGCTCTTTGAATTAATAAGGTGATATCGTCAAAGTGCTCTGCTATGTCGCCAGCAGCCATTACGGTATCGCGCGTTGCTTGGCCGAGCAACAGCAAGTGCTGGATACCTTGCGCTTTCGCAAACTCGCCAACTTCTTGGTGAAACTGCGGTCCATTGGCTCCAACCTCACCCATATCACCTAGTACTAGCACGCTGGTGTGATTGACAGAAGCCAGAATACTGATCGCGGCACGCACAGAATCGGGGTTTGCGTTATAGGAGTCATCTATCAGTTGTAGATCTTTGGAAAGCGAATGCCGAACCAACCGACCCCTAGCAGGCTCAAACACACTCAAACCTTTAGCAACAATACTCAAGTCAATACCCAATGCGAGCGCACAAGCAGCTGCGCCTAAAGCATTTTTAACATTGTGTAGACCATCGATATTGACTGAAGCCTGTACGCTCTGAGTCTTACCCAAAGTTTTATAGAAGATGTCAAATTTATCTGTTGTGCTGCTGGTATTTGTAAACACATAGCTAACATTCGCGTCAGCCGCTAATGCGGCATTCGTGTCATGCACAAGACCAAACTCAATCCTGCGTCGTTCTCCCGCTAAGCCTCGCCAGATGTTTCTACACTTATCATCAAAAGGAAACACGGCAACGCCGGCTTGATTTAAAGCGGAGATAGACGCACCGTTTTCAACAGCGGTTGCTTCCACACTTTCCATAAACTCTTGATGCTCGCGCTGTGCGTTATTTACAAAGGCAACTTGCGCCTTAACAAGGCTAGCTATCCATGCGATTTCACCGGGGTGATTCATACCAATTTCGATGACGCCTAACTGGTGTTCTGACTTTAACCGAAGGAGTGTAAATGGCACCCCTAAATCGTTATTCAAATTGCCTTGGGTGCTTAGTCGAGCATCAGCACCTACAGCTTGCGCAGCAATCGCGGAAAGCATTTCTTTCACGGTGGTTTTGCCGTTGCTGCCTGCTATGCTCACTAAAGGCAAAGTGAACTGATTACGATAGCCTAGTGCAATCTCGCCTAATGCTTGACGAGTATCACTTACAACGATTGCGGGCACTTTCAGCCCAGGAATCACTCGATTAACAACTACTGCGCCAGCAACATCCTGCACCTGATGAATGAAATCATGACCGTCCATGCTTTCACCAACAATCGCGATGAAAAGATCGCCGGTCTTAATATGGCGTGAGTCGGTGCAGATGCCTGTAATTGTCGTTTCTGCACGGCCAAAAAGTGTCACCGCGTTGCGCAACCCCAGCCAGTTATAGACATCCCGTAAGATCATGTTCTGAATGGCAATCATTGCAACGTCCTTGCAACGAGCGCAACTGCCGATATCGCATAGTCTGAAAACGGCGTTTTGACACCAGAAACCTCTTGGTAGTTTTCGTGCCCTTTGCCAGCGATCAACAATACATCAGTCGGGCTTGCCATTTTTATCGCGAAATCAATCGCCGATTTACGATCAACAATCTGGTGTACTTGTGTCAGCGCCTCTGCAGAAAATCCTTCCGCAATATCAGCCAAAATATCAGCAGGCTTTTCGGTTCTTGGATTATCCGAAGTTGCGACTATGGCATCGGAATACTGCTCCGCGACCTTGGCCATCAGTGGCCGTTTACCCTTATCTCTGTCTCCACCAGCACCAAATACGCACCAAAGCTTACCTTGCCTGCGCTCGGTGATTCCACGCAAAGCAATCAGTGTCTTTTCAAGCGCATCTGGCGTGTGAGCGTAATCGACAAAAACCAATGGCAAGGTATTACTAGCTATTGCAGTATCTACTTGTACTCGCTGTAATCGACCAGGTACCGAATGCAGGCTTTGCAACTTCTGAATAGCTTGATCAAACGGCATATCAACAGCAAGCCAAGCAGCTACAACAGCGAGCGCATTGCTGACATTGAACAGCCCATGTAGCTGTAAGCTTACAGTGGCCTTTCCCCAGCTAGAGGCTAAATCGAAAGTCACACCAGCATCCGTGTATACAAGGTTCGATGCAATCAGCTTATTCGACACTTTGGTAGTAGCGTTAATGACTTGCCCTTTACCCTCAACTCCGTAACCAATTGCTTGTGCAGCAGAGCCTGATTGAACCATCCGAGCCAACATAGTTTGGCTAGCATCATCATTCAAATTCACAATCGCGTAACGCAAGCCCGGCCAAGCAAAAAGCTCTGCCTTTGCCATCTCGTAGGCCTGCATAGAGCCATGAAAATCCAAATGATCGCGACTCAAATTTGTGAATACTGCAACCGAAATGTGGGTACCTGCTAAACGCGACTGCACGACCCCTATCGAAGATGCTTCAATTGCAACATACTTCGTCGATTGTGTTTGAAAGCAAGCGAGTAAACGCTGCATCATCACCGCATCGGGCGTGGTTAAACCAAACTCGGTAAGTTCTGCAATACCTTGCTCGTTAATCAGACCAGCACCCAAAGTGCCCACTACCGCAGCTCGTTGTTCTGTAGTTGCCAAGCCTTGGGCGACCCACTGGGAACAACTCGTCTTTCCGTTGGTTCCCGTAATCGCGATGACACTCATCTTGGCCGAAGGGTTGTCATAAAAACCCGATGCAAAAGCGCCAGCAAACATCTTTAATCCGGATACCGCAATTTCATTATCTACTGCAATTCGATCACTACCATCTGAATCGAATGCGACAGCCGCAGCGCCATGACTAAAGGCAGGCTTAATAAAGGTTCTGCCGTCTACACTGTCACCTGCATAGGCCACAAAACCATCACCTTTCGCTAATTGCCGAGAATTTGATGTTAACTGCGCGTTAGATGATAAGAGACTCCGCATACTTACACCAGCATCGAAGGCCGGCTTAGCGTTCGCGTGGAGTCCTGAATACGTCACAAACTTTCCTTGACTGGCTCTGTTGGTATCACTAGGTTCGCGCCGGGGGAATCCGGCGCAACTCTCAATGCCCTTAAGGCATCACCGGTTAACTTCGAAAACAAAGGGGCAGCCACATCGCCTGCGTAATACTTGCCTGCGCTTGGTTCATCAATCATTACCGCAACAACCAGCCGTGGGTTCGAGGCAGGTGCTAATCCAACAAACGAAGACACATACTTATTGACGTACTTACCGTCTTCTTGCTTATGTGCGGTTCCAGTTTTTCCCGCAACTCGATAATCGCGAATTTGCGCTTTTGGGGCGGTACCTTCTGGCCCTGCAGCCATCTCAAGCATTTTTCTCACGGCTCTAGCTGTTTCGGGTTTAAATACCTGAACTCCAGCAGCCTGCGCATCGGTCTTAAGCATAGAAACTGGTATCAAATCACCGTCGCGCGCGAAAACACTGTAGGCCCTTGCCATCTGAATCAGCGAAACAGAAACACCATGGCCATAAGACATCGTGGCCTGCTCAATTGGCCGCCAATTCTTATGTGGCCTCAATCTCCCGGCCACAGCACCGGGAAAACCCATCTGAGGTGCTTGCCCAAAACCAAGATGGGTATATAAATCCCACATTTGCTGGCGATCAAACTTCATCGCCATATGAACCGTGCCGACATTGGACGATTTTTGAATAATCTGTTCCACAGTCAAAAGACCATGTGGATGGGCGTCATGAATTGTTGCCGTACCAATCGTTAGCTTTCCAGGTGCAGTTTGTATTTG
>JAYWIG010000199.1:0-3087 GCA_043789035.1 Betaproteobacteria bacterium | reverse complement strand
GTGGATTACCATCACCCAAGTCGTCGCGTCAGGCATGGGGGGCTACCTCGCAGGCAGGCTTGGCTCAGGCTGGTCTACAGTAAAAAGAGATGAAGTTTACTTTCGTGACACCGCTCACGGTTTCTTAGCTTGGGCATTGGGTACATTATTAACGGCCGGGCTATTAACTTCAGTCGTCGGCTCAATAATCGGCGGAACTGCAAAGATCACTGCAGCAACTGCCAGCAGCGACGTGTCGACGACCAAGTTACCGGACTCTGTCGACCCCCCAACTTCGTACTTTTTAGACGCACTGTTCAGAGGCACGACAGCAGCTTCATCAGATAAATCAAAAATCGAGTTGTTGGTTGAGATAAAGCATATTTTTCTCAACGCAATGCCCTCAGAGAGCATTTCAGTAGCCGACACGCAGTACATAGCCGAGCTAATAACTCAACGGACAGGTCTATCGCAAAGCGCTGCAGAAAAACGTGTTGCAGAAACCTTTGATCGCTTAAAGACAAAAAGTTCTGAGCTACAAACGAATGCGAAGGCTTCCGCAAATAAGGCTCGCAAGGCATCTGCTTATGCGGCGCTCTGGCTATTCATATCCTTGCTGATGGGTGCATTTGCTTCGAGCTACTTCGCAACTTACGGTGCAAAGCGCCGTGATGTTGATATGAAATTCGACTAACTTAAAGCGAAAGTACCCATGCGCTCAATTCTTCTGTTGTTTCTCGGCATACCGATTCCAATCATCATTCTCATCGCGCTTTTTGTGCACTAAACCCTTGGCAAAGATAACTCCTATGAAATCAGCTCCACAAAAAAACGAATCACTTGGCAAACTCTGCAAGCTTATTGAACCAATACATACGGCCATGTTGACCGTATCCGATGCAGAGGGCGACCTTGTCAGCATGCCTATGGCACCACTACAAATGGATGAAGACGGTGCCATTTGGTTTTTCACCGACCTACACTCCGACAAGGTTCGCCATTTACAAGCCGTGAACTTAAGCTTCGCCGATGGCGATGACAGCACCTATGTTTCAATCGCTGGCAGGGGTGAACTACATTCAGATCGCGCAATGATTCAAAAGCTTTGGTCAGTCGCGATGAAACCATGGTTTCCAAACGGCCCGGAATCGCCCAACTTAACGCTTCTAAAGATTATTCCAAGCAGCGCTGAGTATTGGGACGCGCCTGATAGCAAGATGGTGCGAATGTTTGCCATGGCGGCTTCGGTTGCAGCCAGTAAGCCCATAGGCTTAGGTAAGCACGATGTCTTAGACGATCTGTCGGCGAAACGATAGCAAAATGAATATGACTCTGTGGGGCAAGCAAACCGAGCTTAGTCTTAGATACTTCACTATCGGCGAGCAACGGATGCCCTCAGAGATCATTCAAACCATGGCTTGGATCAAATGGGCGGGTGCCGAAGTCAATCGAGATTTAGGACTGCTGGCCGAAGGCAAAGCAAACGCAATCGCCGACGCTGCGCTAAGAATTGCACATGGGGAGCTGCAAGAGCAGTTTCCGCTTTCAGTGTGGCAAACGGGCTCAGGCACACAAAGCCATATGAATGTGAATGAAGTGATCGCATCAATCGCCTCAACAAAGCAACAATTAATTCATGCCAATGACGATGTGAATAAGGGGCAGTCAAGCAATGATGTGTTCCCAACGGCGATCAATCTTGCGGTTATTCTTCAGGCTAATTTGTATTTACTTCCGGCGGTCAATCATTTACGCCAAGCCCTTCAGAAAAAGACGCTCGACTTTATGCCCATCATTAAGATTGGCAGAACTCATTTACAAGATGCAACGCCTATCTCTTTAGGGCAAGAGTTCAGCGGTTACGATGCCCAAATCGCCTCGTTTGAACTAAACGCCGGATACACATTATTTGCACTGCATTCACTGGCTATAGGCGGCACTGCAGTGGGCACCGGCTTGAATACACACCCTGAGTTCGGCTTAAGGGTTGCTGCTAAATTGGCGGCGAAGTTCGAGCTTCCACTCATCCAATCACCCAACCTGTTTGCCGCGATGGCAGGCATGGAAGCGCTTGTTGCCTTTCACGGCACACTTAAACAGTTAGCTATCAGCCTAATTAAAATTGGCAATGATTTACGGTTGATGGCAAGTGGCCCTAGAGCAGGCCTAGGAGAGCTTCAAATGCCTCGAAACGAGCCTGGCAGCTCCATCATGCCAGGCAAGGTTAACCCCACTCAAATTGAGGCGCTCAACATGGTTGCCGCCCAAGTCCTAGGGCATGACGCATCGCTTAGCTTTGCAGCCAGCCAAGGTCAGTTCGAACTTAATGTATTTCAGCCGCTCTTTGCGCTGAACATTCTACAAAGCATGCGTTTGTTAGCGGACACTATGATAAGTTTTACGAACAACTGCGTTAATGGAATTCATGCGAATGAAGCGAGAATAGAAAAACTGTTACAGAGTTCTTTAATGCTGGTAACGGCTTTAACTCCCCGCATCGGTTATGACAAAGCAGCAGAAATTGCGGAACACGCTTACAACCATGACATCACCTTACGACAGGCCGCTATTTCACTCAATTTAGTGACTGGCGAAGACTTTGACGTTTGGGTCGATCCACACAACATGGTGGGATCGCTCCATTAAATAGCTCCATTAAATAGCTCCATTAGATAGCTTCAATAAATTACTTCAATCAACTTTTCTTTACAACACGGAGCATTCTATGAGCATCAGCACAATACTTATCATCCTCTTAATTCTTATGTTGCTCGGTGTAATTCCTAATTGGAGTTACAGTAAAACATGGGGTTATGGCCCGAGTGGTGGCATAGGATTGATTATCGCTATCTTCCTCGTCCTCATCTTGCTAGGTCGCATTTAAATGCGCAAGGGCCCAGTACTGGTAATGTCGGCACTATGCCTATTGCATTTGGGATGCACTGAAATTGCGGCCATTCCGACGACTGCTGGTATCGGCCCAAACCCGCAGCTTCCAGAACCCAAAAACAGCCTCATCCCGACTGTCAACATAGCGACAGCGATCGGTTGGCCGGCCAACACCTCCCCTGTTGGCTCAATGGGTACGGTCGTTACTGAATTTGCAAG
>JAYWIG010000198.1:0-44189 GCA_043789035.1 Betaproteobacteria bacterium | reverse complement strand
TTGTGACTCGTGATGCTCGTGAAGTTGAACGTAAGAAAGTCGGCTTCCGCAAAGCCCGTCGTCGTAAGCAGTTTAGCAAGCGCTAATCGCTCACAGGCGAGCGTTAAGAACAAAAACCGCCGTATCATCAGGGCGGTTTTTGTTTTTTTGCGCTTTCACTTGATTTTTTAGTTAGCAACTCATGAAATTTCGGCTGTTCGCCCGGCGCATGAGCATTAGTGCGCCCAAAATGACAGTTCGGCGACATGTGTCTTTGCCTGTGCGAATGGCGGCTATTGCTCTGGCAATTACAGTTGGCGCTGTCGGGGCAATTTGGGCATGGCAGGCATTGTTTGGAAACGCGCAGGAAGAAAAGCAGCAACTTTCGGAGCAACTGGCAATTGCGAGAGCAGAGCTCGCAAAGGAAAAGGCCGAACGTGAGCGCTTAACGGAGATTGCCAATAAGGCAGATGCTCAAATCAAGATGGAAAAGGCTGCGTCCGAGCAATTAGCCAAGCAAATGAAGGCGCTCGAAGCTGACAACGGTAAATTGCTTGCCGATGCAGCTTACCTTGAAACGCTACTGCCTTCGGATGGCGCGTCGGGCAACATTGCCATTCGGCGCCTAACTCTTGAAAAAGAAGTATCGACAAATGCCGCTGGCCCCCAGCAAATTCGTTATAAGGCTTTGGTGATGCAAGGTGGCAGAGAGCAAAAAGAGTTCGCTGGGGCTATACAAATCGTTGCAACAGGTACGTTGAACGGTAAACCATTGTCAATTACCTTGCCTGATCAAGGCACGCCAGAAGTTAAAGAGCGAATGAAAATAGCGTTTAAGCGCTATCAACGAGTAGAAGGCTTCATCGAAGTGCCTGCGGGAGCTGTGATTAGGACAGTTCAGTTACGGTTGCTCGAAAAGGGTACACTTAGGGCTCAGGAAACAGCTTCGCTGTAGAGAAATCTGGCGGGTTCCTGAACGTAATAGGAGAGCAATATGTTTGGAAAAAAGAAAATTACGGCGGGAACGATTGATAGTTTGATCGGCGCGGGCACCGTGATTACCGGCGATATTCGCTTTAAAGGCGGTTTACGCATTGATGGACAAATTATTGGTAGCGTTATTGCCGACGGCGACGGTGCCAGCATGCTAGTGCTTAGTGAAAATGCGCGAGTGCAGGGTGAGGTAAAAGCCCATCATGTGGTTGTGAATGGCACCATCGAAGGCCCTGTTTCTGTCGACGAACTCATTGAATTGCAGCCAAAAGCGCGAGTAAGCGGCAATATTCGATACAACGCGCTTGAAATGCATCATGGAGCGGTGGTTGAGGGCACCCTATCACATGTTGATAGCGGTAAACCAAGCCTAAAACTCGCTGCATCGAACGAATAACTTATCAACGTTCGAATGATGGTTGCTATTGAAATGCAACCCTTTCGGCCAGATAATTAGCAATTATACATAAAGGGTTACGAATAAATGAATGCAATTGCCGAAATGCCAGCTCCGCTAGTCTTCACTGATAATGCAGTGGCAAAGGTACGGGATCTGATCGCCGAAGAGGGCAACCCCGAATTGAAGTTGCGAGTGTTTGTTCAGGGCGGTGGCTGCTCTGGTTTTCAGTACGGCTTTACTTTCGATGAAGAGACGAACGAGGACGACACTATTGTGAACAAAGACGGCGTAAAGCTATTGATCGATGCGATGAGTTACCAGTATTTGGTAGGCGCTGAAATCGATTACAAAGAGGACATTCAAGGTTCGCAATTCGTGATTAAAAACCCGAACGCCACATCGACCTGCGGTTGCGGTTCGTCGTTCTCGGCTTAGTGTTTTTATGGCGCTTTTACAGCGCTAGCTTTATGTAGGGCTCCCAAAATGCGGAGCCCTTTTGCTGCGGTCACACTAGGTAAATTAGCCGGCTGCAGATTAACCCGTTTGTAGGCCAACCAA
This sequence comes from Betaproteobacteria bacterium, assembly GCA_043789035.1. Taxonomy (GTDB): domain Bacteria; phylum Pseudomonadota; class Gammaproteobacteria; order Burkholderiales; family Burkholderiaceae_E; genus JAYWIG01. The sequence continues at coordinate 42,259 of JAYWIG010000198.1, read as the reverse complement.
GCGAAGGCTAAGGCCTCGACACTTTGTGGGTCAATTCCGAGTTCGGAGGTTGTAAATAGTTTGGCGGGTTTTGTAAGCGATGTAAGTCGCCCGAAAAGGGCTTTGTTAAAAGCACCTCCGCCACAAACATAAACTTCATCCGCAGGCGCCGCATTGATCTCTGCTGCGATTGTGCGCGCTGTAAGCTCTAGCAATGTGGCCTGCACGACGTTTGCTGCTATTGTCGGAAACGCGACTAGATGTCGATTAAGCCATTCGGCATGAAACGAATCTCTACCAGTACTTTTTGGGCCTGCTCGCTGAAAGTAGCTGTCGCTCATAAAACTCTGCAGTAACGTTTCATCGAAATTGGCTGAGTTTGCCCAAGTACCGTCTTTGTCAAACGAGTTGCCGGTGTTTTTGCGGCACCAGTAATCCATTAAGGTATTGCCCGGACCGGTATCAAACCCAATGGGAGGATGAGCATTGGCAGGCGTAAGGCGAGTCACGTTGGCGATACCGCCAATATTGACGATGCATCTAGTTAACGCCGGGTGACTAAATACTTCGGCGTGAAACCCAGGTGCTAACGGTGCACCTTCACCGTCAGCAGCAAGATCGGCTGCTCGGAAATCACAGGCTGTATCGATTGATGTGAGTTCTGCTAAACGAGCCCCATTTAAAAGCTGGACTGAGTAACGATGCTCTGGTCGGTGCCGAATCGTTTGACCGTGAGCACCAATCACAGTGACTTCGTGAGGGGCTTTGTTGGCCTTACGTAGCGCTTCATTGGCAACCTTTGCATAAGCTTGTGCTAAAGAGTTCGCCGCAAGGCAGCTCAGGTGTAGTTCATCCGGGCAGGGCGATTGCAGGGTTTGCAACTCATCTAGAAGAGATAGCGGGAACGAAGCACTCGCAAAAGCGAGCGTGTCTAGGTACAGCCTGCTATTTGTACTAGTAATCTCAACCACTACGGCATCTATACCGTCCAAGCTGGTGCCCGACATCATGCCAATACAGAGCACGGGTGTCTATTCGAAGCGAGCGTGTTTTTGAACACCAACTTTATCTAATTGACCCTTCATTGACAGCGTGAGCTCGACGAGTTGCTTTCGCTCAGGTAACGACAAAGTACTGGCAATGGGAAGATCGCTGCTTAAGGGGTCAGTCGGGGCGCCATCAATGCGGAATTCATAGTGCAGATGTGTGCCAGTTGCCCAACCCGTGCGCCCAACCTCACCAAGAATATCGCCCTGGTTTATTTTTTGACCAACCCGAATTCCATCTTCAAAGGCGTTTAAGTGAGCGTATAAAGTGGTTATCTTGTTCTGGTGCTTAATGATGACAACATTTCCGTACCCACCTTGGCGGCCGACAAAATCCACCACACCAGAACCCGACGCTTTGACTTTCGTACCGAGTGGTGCCGAGAAGTCAACACCCTTATGCGCTCGCCAGTCTTTAAAAATAGGATGCAACCGCGAGTCTGTAAAACCGGAGCTTACGCGGGTAAACTCTAACGGGTTACGTAGAAACGCTTTGTTCAGGCTTCTGCCGCTAAAGTTAAAGTATTCGCGGGTTTTATCGAACCAAACTGCTTCATGCTTCTTGCCGCGCGCTGTTAGTTCAACTGCTAGTATTCGACCTGCAATGGGGGCATCTAAGCCGCCTTCTTCGGTTAGCGCTTCGTAAACCACTCGTAGCTTATCGCCCTTGCGAATATCGCGCTGAAAATCAACTTCGGTACCCAATATATCGGCTAAACGAATAACAATTGAATCAGGAATACCAGCTGCATCGGTAGCTGCAAAGAAGGTTGTCTGTACTTCTGCAGATCGGGTTTCAATGCGCTTTTCAATATTGATATTCGTTTGTGTGGCGACTAATTTGTCGTCATCACGAACGACTGCAACTTTAGTAGCAACAATGGTGAGTGCGCCAGGTTTGGCCTGAGTTGGGGCCAAACGGTAGTTAAACTTGAGTACGCGACCTTGCTCGTCAATTTCAGCTTGAACCATGCGCCCAGTTTGAAGCTGCATGATGCGTTTTGCAACGCTATCCCTTTTCACGAAGGCCATGAACTCTTGGTCATTTGCGCCTAGTCGAGATAAGAGCGACGCTAGAGTCTCGCCGCGACGGATACGCTCGGTTTGCAAAAACCGGGACGGTATAGGCAGTGCCGACCCAAAACTCTCGGTCGCAGCGACAAGGGTTACCGATTCGCTGGCCTCAATCTTTGAGCTAGGCTTTACCGACAACATGCTGGTGGTCGTGTGGCCGGAGGCCGCGAGGCCTAACGCGGTCGCAGCGGAGCCGCAGGCAAGCGCAAGCAATGCTGCAATGATGGCGACTGAATCACTTTTAACCATATTGTCGTTATCCGAAGCTAAAGGCCATAAACACACAAATCGAGCAGGTAGGTAAACAACCAAATAACCGCTAAAATTTTGGGCACGAACCTTTGATTGTATGCAGCATTAAGAAGATTGGGCAAGCTTTTGTCAGACAGTGTGACCTTTACATCGGGCGAACGGCCTGAAAAGACCGAGCAAACGGCGGGCAATATGGCTTCGAACGCGGCGAATTTGCCTATAAGCGATTCGGTTAAGCATGCGATGAGCGTGAGTTTGCGTGGCGTCGATGAATTGTTAGTTGCCGCTGAGTGGCAGGCAAAGCTAGCCCGTTCCGAAAAAACTGGGACCCCGCTTCGAATTAAGCTTGGGCTGGACCCTACCGCCCCTGATTTGCATGTTGGGCATACGGTTGTGCTCAATAAAATGCGCCAATTGCAAGACTTAGGGCATACGGTCATTTTCTTAATTGGCGACTTTACTGCATCGATTGGTGATCCAAGCGGCCGCAATGCGACCCGGCCACCGCTGACTCGCGAAGAAATCGAAGCCAATGCAAAGACTTATTTCGCGCAAGCGAGTTTGGTGCTCGATGCAGCAAAAACTGAGATTCGCTACAACTCGGAATGGAGTGACCCTCTAGGTGCCAGAGGAATGATTCAGCTTGCATCTCGTTGGACAGTCGCCCGTATGCTTGAGCGAGACGATTTTACAAAGCGCTATCGCGGCGGCATTCCGATATCGGTGCATGAGTTTTTGTATCCTTTGATGCAGGGCTACGATTCGGTCGCTTTGAAATCGGATCTTGAGTTGGGCGGTACCGATCAAAAGTTTAATCTTTTAGTTGGGCGTGAGCTGCAGCGTGAATATGGCCAAGAGCCACAGTGTATTCTCACTATGCCCTTGCTTGAAGGGCTAGACGGCGTCGAAAAGATGTCGAAATCAAAGGGTAACTACATCGGTATAACTGAGGTACCCAATGAAATGTTCGGCAAAATCATGTCGATTTCCGATGATTTGATGTGGCGCTACTATGAGCTGTTGTCGTTCAAGACAACGGCACAAATTGCTGCCTTCAAAACCGAATGTGCTGATGGTCGAAACCCAAGGGACGTTAAAGTCATGCTGGCTCAAGAAATTATTGAGCGATTTCATAACAAAGCCGCCGCAGAACAGGCGTTACTTGATTTCGATGCTCGCTTTAAACAGGGCGCGGTACCCGACGACATTCGCGACGTTGCTTTAAGTGTTGGCCCCGACGGCGTCTTGGGAATCACCGCTTTGTTGAAACAAGCGGGCTTGGCACTTTCTTCAGCCGAGGCGAATCGCAATATCGAGCAAGGTGGCGTAAAAGTTGATGGTGCAAAAGTGTCGGATCGTGCATTAAATGTAGGTCCTGGGGTTTATGTAGTGCAGGTAGGTAAACGCAAATTTGCAAGGGTAACTATCAGTTGAAGCCGCGCTTGAGGAGCCTAGGGTGCGTAGGGTGATTGCGCTTTTGCAGCGCGTGACTGAAGCTAAGGTTGTTGTTGACAGTGTTGTAGTTGGCGCAATCAGCTCAGGGCTTTTAGTGTTGTTATGCGCCGAAAAAGGCGACAATGAAGTCAGCATGCGTCTTCTTTTGGAGAAGCTGTTTTCGTATCGAGTATTTTCGGACGCAAACGGAAAGATAAATTTAGCGCTGAAAGATGTCGGCGGCGGCCTTTTGCTTGTACCTCAATTCACTCTTGCTGCTGACACTAATAGTGGCACTAGGCCTAGCTTTACACCAGCCGCATCGCCCGACGTTGCTGGAAAACTATTCGAGCAGGCCGTGACATATGCGGCTGTTTTGGCAGAAAAATGGGCGGTGCAGGCGATAAATTTACAAAAGCCTGCAGAAATCATCATTTCGAAGGGTGTCTTTGGTACCGATATGAAAGTACACTTGATTAATGATGGCCCGGTAACTTTTTGGCTACAAACCAAAGTTTAGGATGGAGTTTTTATGAAACTGAACAGTACATCGTTTGTTGATGGAGCCGTAATCGACGCAGCTTTTGCCTTTGGCAAAATCGATCCAAAGTCGCGGGTAACGCTTTCGAATAACCGAAACCCACAGCTATCTTGGGAAAACGCCCCTATCGGAACAAAATCATTTGCAGTTATCTGCCACGACCCTGATGTGCCGAGCGCAGGCGATGACGTCAATCAAGATGGCAGAGAAGTGCCACCCGATTTGCCGCGTATTGATTTCTATCATTGGATATTGGTTGATATTGCGGGTGACATTCATACGATTAAAGAAGGTGAGTTTAGTAATCACGTGACTGGCAAGGGTAAGCGTGGGCCGTCGGCCGCCCATGGCGCTCGGCAAGGCGTGAACGACTATACCCATTGGTTCGCATCCGACCCTGACATGAGTGGCGATTACTATGGCTATGATGGCCCGTGTCCTCCATGGAATGACAGCATCATTCACCATTATGTTTTCACGGTGTACGCTTTGGACGTTGAAACCTTGCCCATCATGGGGCGCTTCAATGGGCCAGAGGTCATGAAAGTGATAAACCAACACAAGTTGGCCTCTGCCAGTATGACTGGCACTTATACACTGAACCCTAGGCTAGTAAAGAGATGAATGCTTGAACTGATATTAGTGCGCCATGGCGTTACCACTTGGAATTTAGAAAAACGTTTTCAAGGTCAGCTCGATACACCGCTTTCTGATCTGGGCCATGAACAAGCTGCGATGACGGCTGATGCGTTAGCAGGCGAACCGGTGAGTAGCATTTATACAAGTGATTTGTCTCGAGCGCAGCAGACAGCGTACCCGATAGCGGAAAATCTAGGTTTGCCGATGTTGGCGGAAATTAGCTTGCGGGAGCGGCACTTTGGGTTGTTTCAAGGGAAAACCCATGCCGAGCTCGCGAGTGATCTTCCCGCCGAGTTTGCAAAATGGCAAGCAAGGGACTTAACCTTTGACTTTGGTGGCGATGGCGGCGAAACATTGCCTCGGTTTTACAAGCGTGTCGAACTTGCGTTAGCTGCGATCATCAAGCGCAGCATCGCACAGACGGCAGGGACATTGAATGCCGTTATTGTTGTGACCCACGGCGGTGTTTTGAATATGGCTCACCATTTAGCCACTCAAACACCTTTGGAACAGCCGCGTGACCATGCCCTTGATAATTGCAGCATCAACCGTATTGGTTGGGATGGCAGACGCTTTCACTTAATCGCTTGGGGCGATGTAGATCATCTACAATAAAGGTGCTGCGTTACTGGCGATAGGGAATCGGTTACTTTATGAACTGGTTCTAAGGTGAAAAAACACCGTGAAGCGCAGCGCTTGAGGTTCGCAATGGTACTTTCACCAGCATTGCGGGCTTTTAAGTAAGCCGTTCGTCTGGGCGCTAGGGTAGTGAAATGCAACGCCAGGTGCTGCCATTTACTATGTCCGTTCACGCGCAAAAAAATAGGATTTACACATGTTCGATCGCAATATTGGAATTGCCCAAACTGACCCTGACTTATGGAATGCCATGCAGCTTGAAGACAAGCGGCAAGAGGAACACATCGAGTTAATCGCCTCGGAAAACTACGCCAGCCCTGCGGTTATGCAGGCCCAAGGCGGGCAGATGACAAACAAATATGCTGAGGGCTATCCTGGCAAGCGCTACTACGGTGGCTGCGAATTTGTTGACATTGCCGAGCAACTCGCCATTGATCGCGTTAAGCAGCTTTATGGTGCAGATGCCGCTAACGTTCAGGCTAATTCAGGTTCGCAGGCAAACCAAGCGGTACTGTTAGCACTGGCTAAGCCTGGTGACACATTGCTGGGAATGTCTTTAGCGATGGGTGGCCATTTAACGCATGGCTCACCTGTGAATATGTCAGGCAAATGGTTTAACGTTGCATCGTATGGTTTGAATGCCGATGAAGCGATTGATTACGATGCAATGGAAAAGCTCGCTCATGAAAGCAAGCCGCGCATTATTATTGCCGGCGCATCTGCTTACAGTTTAAAGATTGATTTCGAGCGCTTTGCCAAAGTGGCTAAAGACGTTGGAGCGATTTTCATGGTGGATATGGCACATTACTCGGGCTTGATTGCCGGTGGCGTATATCCAAACCCAGTGCCGCATGCCGATATCGTTACATCGACCACCCATAAGAGTTTGCGTGGCCCGCGCGGCGGCATCATTTTGATGAAAGCCGAGCATGAGAAGGCGATTAACTCCGCCATCTTCCCAGGCTTACAAGGTGGCCCATTAATGCATGTAATCGCTGCTAAAGCGGTGGCGTTCAAAGAAGCGTTGGCACCAGAGTTCAAGGTCTATCAGCAGCAGGTAGTGACTAACGCCAAAGTAATGGCAGAAACGCTGATCAAACGCGGTTTGCGTATCGTTTCTGGTCGTACCGAAAGCCATGTGATGTTGGTGGATTTACGCGCTAAAAAGATTACCGGCAAAGATGCAGAGCGAGTGTTGGGCGATGCGCACATTACTTGTAATAAGAATTCCATTCCGCATGACCCTGAAAAACCATTCGTTACCAGCGGTATTCGTTTAGGTTCGCCAGCCATGACAACTCGTGGGTTTAAAGAGCCGGAAGCGGAGCAGGTGGCTAACTTGATCGCTGATGTTCTCGATAACCCCTTTGATGTTGGAAGTGTGGAAAAAGTGCGTGCACATGTTAATGCGTTAACTGCAAAGTTTCCGGTTTACCGCTAAACAATTGTCAAACAATTAAGGGTATCCTTTCGTTATGAGATGCCCGTTTTGTGATCACGCCGACACGCAGGTGATGGAAACCCGCGAGTCTGACGACGGTGGCAGTATTCGCCGCCGTCGCAAATGCCCCAATTGCGATAAACGCTTCACCACTTATGAGCGGGTGGAGTTGACTATGCCAGCGATTGTCAAGAAAAATGGCTCCCGCGTGGAATTCGACCGACGCAAGCTTCGTGCTTCGCTAAGTCTCGCCGTACGTAAGCGACCGGTTAGCGCTGAGGCGGTAGACGGTGCGATTCATCGCATCGAAGAGAAGTTACTTGCACTCGGTTTGCGTGAAATCGATTCCGAAAAAATCGGTGAATTGGTCATGCGCGAACTGAAGAAAATCGACAAGATTGCTTATGTGCGTTTCGCCTCAGTGTATCGCAGCTTTGAGGACGTTGATGAGTTCGCAGAAGCCGTGCTTGAGGTGCAACCAAAAGTGGTGATTGAGGTAAAAAAAGTACCGACTAAAAAACCATCAGCAAAATTAAAAAAAATGTAATTTGACAGAGAGTCTTCCGTGGCCTATTTGCTTGCTTTTGATCAGGGTACAACGAGTTCACGCGCGATAGTTTTTCGAGACGATAGTGCCATTGTGGCCATGGCTCAAACCGAGTTTGCACAGCACTTTCCGCAATCTGGTTGGGTTGAGCATGACGCGATGGAGCTTTACACAACGCAACTCCAGGTGGCTAAAGAGGCGTTGGCCAAAGCCAATTTAACACCTAAAGATATTGCCGCTATTGGCATCACCAATCAGCGTGAAACGACAGTGGTTTGGGATGTCACTACGGGCCTGCCCATTCACCGAGCGATTGTTTGGCAAGATAGGCGTACGGCCGAGCGCTGCGAGCAGTTGAAAAGCGAAGGCTATGAGCGCTTGGTTCGTTCTCAAACAGGCTTAGTGATTGATTCATATTTTTCGGGCACTAAAATCGCGTGGATTTTGGACCAAGTGCCGGGTGCGCGAGCAAAGGCCGAGCGCGGCCTATTGGCATTTGGTACTGTCGATAGTTGGTTGGTGTGGAATTTAACCGGTGGCAAACAATCTGTGGGTGCGGTACACGCCACCGATGTGACGAATGCGTCGCGAACTATGCTGTTTGATATCAATTGTGGCGCTTGGAGCCCAGAGTTGTGCGCAGTTATCGGAGTTCCCTTGGCAATGCTGCCCAAGGTAGTGAAGTCCGGCGAACTTGTGGGGCATACGTCGAAGTTGGGGGAAGATGGCTCGCATAAAGTTGCCATTGCAGCCATGGCGGGCGATCAGCAATCCGCGCTATTTGGGCAGGCTTGCTTAAGTGCAGGAATGGCTAAAAATACCTACGGTACTGGTTGCTTTATGCTGTCGCATCGTGGTTCGGACGTTTCAGAGGCGCCTAAGGGTTTGTTACTCACTGCTGCGTGTCAACTCGAAGTTGACGCGCCGCAATATGCAGTGGAAGGTAGTGTCTTTATCGGCGGTGCAGTGGTGCAATGGTTGCGTGATGGCTTGGGAGTGATTAAGTCATCATCTGAGATTGAAGCGCTCGCTGCTTCGGTGCCTGATACGAACGGCGTAACTTTTTTGCCAACTTTTGCAGGCCTTGGCGCCCCGTACTGGAATCCGAACGCGCGCGGTGCTATGTTTGGTCTGTCGCGCGGTACAACATCGGCACATATTGCGCGAGCAGCTTTGGAAGCGATTGCCTTCCAATCGACAGAATTGTTGCAAGCGATGAATGGGTCTGTGAAGAAATTGCGAGTTGATGGTGGCGCAGCCGGTAACAATTTATTAATGCAAATGCAAGCCGATTTTAGTGGCGTGACTGTTATGCGGCCTCAGGTGTTGGAGACTACCGCATTAGGGGCTGCTTACCTTGCAGGTTTAACAGTCGGCGTTTGGAAAAGTACTAACGAGCTTTCTGCTCAATGGCAGGTTGATCGGATTTTCAAACCGATGATTTCTGCCGATGAACGTGAGGCTAGGATGGCAAACTGGAAGGGTGCTATTAGCAAGCTGTAATGCGAAAGCTTTGATGTATGCAAATCAAGATCGATGATTTAAGAGGGCCAGAAATTGCTCTCTTGCTAGAAGAACATTTGGCTGGCATGCGCGCATCGTCACCCGCTTGCAGCATGCGTTTGCTCCTACTCGAACCATGTATCTTAGTTTTGGCTTTGCCTATTGCGGGCCGTTTGAAGGCTATTGGGATAACCCGAATAGTGTGTTTATGGAGAAGGTTTTGTAGTTTTAGAACAGCGATTGTGCAGAAGAATTAGAAATGATTCTTTCAGCGGCTAAGGTTGCCATGATTTACTGATTCTCCAAACAAAAATTTAAAATGTCGTTAGATACCGTAACGTCATTGGTTCTAAACGAGTAGGTCGCTGAGAAGTGATTGTGCCCTTCATAGAGCTTCGTGCTTGGTGCTTTAGCTCCTTGTCGAATTAGCTGGGCACAGAGCTCTTGACTATTGGCTTTGAATGCTGGTGGATCAAATTCCGCATAGCCTATATAGACCGGGAAATCGGTTGCAGTGATATTGTTGAAAAGGTGCATTTTCGGGTACTGAGTTTCATCTTTTCCGTAGTACTGCGATGCATTGTCGGATATGTTGCCTTGAATCACTGAATAGGTGCCGGCAAGAAGAACTACCCCACAAAAGCCCGCTCCAAGTGGCAGATGCATTTCTTTTCTAAAAGCATAGTTGGCTACATGAGCTGCGCCCGCCGACTGGCCGATGATAAATATTTTGCGAGGATCGCCGCCATACTCAGCAACATGGTCGATTGCCCATTTCAAAGCAGCCGCAACATCTTGCGACGCTGCAGGCCAAATTGTATTCGGTGCTGTTCTGTAAGTGGCGTTGATGCCGATTAGGCCCTTTTCTGCGAAGAAGTTTGCAACATTGCCGTAAATGAAGTCGCCCCCTACATTTTTATTGCCGCCAATGAAACTACCACCGTGAAAATGGATAACTGACGGCATGGCAGCCTTCGCGACGGTTGTGTGCGGTAGATGAACATCTAGTGTCTGCCTTGCATCTTGCCCATAGTGCAGATCTTTGATGACCTTCGAGGTCGAAGCAGGAAGTGACTGATGCTGACGTAGATACATTTGCATCGTCGCATCTAACACGGGCTTACCTAAAACACTACCTAGCGCCAACAACTCTTTGGCGAAGGCTGGACCGGATGTTTTTTGAGACATGATTTACCCTCTTTCAATAAAAATGCCGACACCTTGCGCTACTGCGGTGCGTTGGCGTACTACAAAATATCGCTAACAGAAGAGGCCCGTACAAAGGGCTATGTTCGCATCGCTTGCACAACACGTATGTTAAAGTCACCGAGATGAAACTCCTTGTAATTAATCCAAACACAGGGCAAGCTACGACTGATCGGTTGAAGAGCTTTATCGGGCCAACTCTGCCACCGAATGTCTCGTTTACTTGTGTTACCGCAAAATTCGGTTTTCCTTATATCGCGTCTGAAGAAAGCTACGCGGTCGCTACTCATGCAGTCCTAGAAACCTGGAAAGCCTTCCGAGAGCAATGTCTCGAAAATGAGTTGCCTGATCGAATTCTTTTAGCCTGTTTTGGCGACCCTGGCCTGTACGCGATGAGAGAGGTTTGCACTCAGCCCGTACGTGCTTTAGCCGAGGCCGCTTTTGAAGACGCAGCCGCTCTTGGATCATTCGCCATCGTAACCGGTGGTGAACGGTGGAAGCCGATGTTGCAGCGATTAGCCGATGGTCTAGGCTATGGGAATGGTCTTGGTTCACAATTGACTTCAATTGAAACGGTGTCCCAAACTGGGGTCGAGCTGCTGGCAAACCCCTCCATGGCTATTGAGGTGTTAACTACGGCCTGCCAGAAGGCAGCATCGCCAAAAGTGAAAAGCATTATTCTGGGAGGTGCGGGTTTAGCGGGCTATGCCAAATTAGTCCAGCCATTTGTAAATGTGCCAGTAGTTGATAGTGTTGAGGCTGGCGTGCGTAGAACGCTAGAAAACACATAACAATTTTGGACTGGTGAGTTACTTCCCGGACTTTTGTGCATTTGCCCGAATTTGTTCAATACTTGCATTTGGTGTGATGGCTTCGGGGTTCATCTTTAGTTCGATAAGCGCAACGCAATTATTGGATTTTGCGAAAAGTAGAGCCCTGACGAGTGCCGGTTCAAATTCATCCGTTGTTTCTACTAGTTCACCAGACCCGCCAAATGCCTCCGCGTATTTCGTGAAGCTTGGGTTTTTCAGTTGAGTGCCGCTTACACGAGCTGGGAACTCGCGTTCTTGATGCATACGGATGGTGCCGTACATGCCGTTGTTGAAAACTATGACAACAAAGCCAACGCCGGCCTGATGGGCTGTTGAAATTTCTTGTCCAGTCATGAGGAAGTCACCATCTCCTGCGAAGCAGATGACGGTTTTATCTTGTACTTTGAGTGCAATGGCGGCGGCGACTGCTGCAGGTATGCCGTAACCCATAGAGCCGGATGTTGGTGCGAGTTGGGTTCTGCCTGTTTCTAAGCTTTCATAGCGAAAGAAGCGGTGTGCCCAAGTGGCGAAGTTACCTGCGCCGTTGGTGATGATGGTGTCTTTTGGCGCTATCTTTGCTAATACTTGCATGCACTGCCAAATGTCGAGTTTGGCCGATGCTGTGTCTCTAGCGATGGGAGGTTGTGTTTGCCAAGCTTCGTAATCGGCGCGTGCCGATTGGGTGTTCTGTAATTGAGCGCTTAGCCAAGCTGTATCGCCGACAGCCACATCGCTGAGCGCTTCGGCAATTTCAGGCATGCCAGCGTTAATCATTAAATCGGCTTGGTAAACGCGGCCTAAGGAGTCAATGCCGGCGTGAACGTGAATCAGCTTTTGTTGTGGATTTGTGCCTTCAAAAAGGGTGTAGCCCGATGTTGTCATCTCGCCCAGCAATGGCCCAATGGCTATCACTAAGTCCGACGCTTTGATGCGCGCTGAAAGCTTCGGGTTAATGCCAATGCCAACATCCCCTGCGTAGTTTGTGTGGTGATTGCTAAGCAAGTCTTGAAATCTAAACGCACAACCTGCTGCGAGATTGTTCGCTTCTAAAAACTGCCGAATATGTGAGCATGCTTGTGCAGTCCATCCTGAGCCACCGAGAATAATGAATGGGTTTTTGGCTGCTGCCAATAGTGCGCTGAATTGTTCAATCTGTTGCGCCGATACGTCTGCGCGGATTGGCATCACTTTTTTTGCATCCGCAACGGATGCAGTCGCGGTGAGCATATCTTCTGGCAAAGCTAAGACGACGGGCCCCATGCGACCGCTTAGTGCTTTTTGAAATGCTTGGGCTAAATACTCAGGAACGCGTTCGGCGCGATCAATCTGCGTGACCCATTTCGTCATTTGACCAAACATGCGACGGTAATCGACTTCTTGAAAGGCTTCGCGTTCCACAAAATCGTTACCTACCTGGCCGATCAGCACAACTAAAGGCACGGAATCTTGATGTGCGCTATGAATTGCAATCGCTGCGTTGCTTGCACCTGGCCCGCGAGTCACCATCAGGACTCCGGGTTTGCCAGTGAGTTTCGCATAAGCATCCGCCATAAAACCAGCGCCGCCTTCTTGTCGACAAATGACGAATTGCACTTTATCGCCATGAGGGTACAGGCCATCGAGCACCGCTAAATAGCTTTCGCCAGGTACACCGAATATGGTGTCAACGCCTTGTGCAACTAAACCATCGGCCAGAATGTGGCCACCAATGCGGGGGATATTTTTTTGAATATTCTCTGTACTCATACAATTCAACTATGTTTACCGAAGCAGATCATCAATTCATGAGCCGCGCCTTAGAACTTGCTAAGCGCGGGCTATTTACTACTAGCCCTAATCCGCGAGTGGGTTGCGTGATTGTGCGCGATAACCAAATCATAGGCGAGGGCTGGCATCAAATCGTTGGCGGGCCGCATGCTGAAGTTCTCGCGATTCGGGACGCTCAGGCAAAGGGTCATCAAGTACGCGGCGCAACTGCTTATGTAACCTTAGAGCCCTGTAGCCATTTTGGTCGAACGCCACCATGTGCAGACGCATTGGTGCGCGAGCAACTAGGTACCGTGATTGCCGCAATGAGCGACCCTAACCCTTTGGTCAACGGGCAAGGCTTTGATAAGTTGCGCGCGGTAGGAATTGTTGTGCGTTGTGGCCTCCTCGAACGAGAAGCTAAAGAACTAAACCCCGGTTTTATTTCACGTGTGACTCGAAATCGCCCCTATGTGCGGATGAAGGCGGGTATGAGTCTTGATGCACGGGTAGCCTTGAGTGACGGTCGTAGCCAATGGATTACATCAGAAGCGGCGCGCAATGATGGCCATTCATGGCGGGCACAAAGCTGTTTAATTCTTACCGGTATAGGCACCGTTCGAGACGATAATCCGCAATTGAATATACGGGCAGTTGAAACTACCAGACAACCGTTGAGAGTTGTTCTTGATTCGGCGTTAGATATTGATGTGAATGCAAAGATATTCGAAGCTGGGCCTGTGCTGATTATTGCAGCGACCGATTTGTCGATGCATTCAACAAAAATAGCGCAATTGCAAGCGCGCGGTGCCGAAGTGGTTGCTCAACCAGGTGCGTTCAAAGAAGGTCGGCCAAAGACTGACTTGCAGGGAGTTATGCGAATGTTGTGCGAACGGGGTTGGAGCGAAGTGCATGTCGAAGCGGGGGGCAAGCTCAACGGTTCTCTATTGCGCGAAGGTTTAGTTGATGAGTTATTGTTGTACGTCGCTCCGTCATTGATTGGTGCCGGCCAGTCTTTTGCCGACTTGCCGGAAGTGGCATCGTTATCTCAAAAACACGAATTTGAATTTATTGCGGTTGATCGTATCGGTGAAGATATTCGCTTGCGTGCGCGCCGAAAAGACTCCTTTATGAAAGCTTGACATGTTTACAGGTATCGTAGCGACCGTTGGACGTATAGCTAAAATTACTACCTTGGGTGATGGGGTGCGCTTGACAATATCCGCCGGCGCCTTGGGTTTAGATGATGTAAACCTCGGCGATAGTATTGCAATCCAGGGTGCCTGCATGACGGCAGTTGGTGTTCGTAAAGAAGCCAACGAGTTCGATGTCGATGTATCTAAGGAAAGTCTTACCAAAACCATGGGCTTGTCGGATATCGGCGACGTGAATTTAGAAAAAGCCTTGGCCCTCGGTGATCGTTTAGGCGGGCATCTAGTCAGCGGCCACGTTGATGGCGTTGGCAAAGTCGTGGTGTTTAAAGAGATAGCCGAAAGCTGGAAGCTTGATGTTTTAGTTCCTAAAAGCCTCGCTAAATATTTTGCTTATAAAGGTTCGGCGACGATTAACGGCGTAAGCTTAACGACGAACTCAGTGGTCGATACGAGTGATGGTGCGATCATCAGTATCAACCTCATCCCGCATACGATTCAAGTGACTACACTAAGGCATTTGAAAGAGGGCGATGCTGTGAATGTAGAAATTGATTTGATCGCTCGGTATTTGGAGCGCATGGGAAGTTTTCAAGGCTAATAATTAAGACTGGCGTCACCCCAACTCATAGCCTGAGTCTGCAGGGCAGACAACGGAAACAAAAATTAACGGCGCACCACCAGAGTTGTAAACGCCGTGCACGCAACCTCTTGGTGCAACAGCAACGTCCCCCGCTGAAATGGTGCGACTCGTACCAGCGGTTTCAAGTTGATATTCGCCACGACCCGACAAGACTGTCCAAGTGTCCTGGCCACTTGGATGCACGTGGGCGGTGATGCTTTGTCCTGGCTTGACGTACCACGACACAATAGCGGCGTCCACCGTTTGCTTGATGACTGAGCGAATTGGTTCCCCATCCGTTGGTTGAAGGAAATCTGCACTTCGAAAAACTCTGTCGTTGCCCATGAAACACTCCGTGGTTAGTGAGTGTGACGCAAGCAAAAGGCATGCCTAGTCAACATCCGCCGTAAATCCTGCCGTGAGATGCGAAAGGTCGCAAAAGGGTTTGTTTTGAGACTGGCAGCAGCGGCACAAAGTTGAGCGATATCCATCGCTTCTTGCGGCATGCTGTCTAACAATAACGTCACTGCATCAAAGCGGCATAAGCGCAAGCGCCCCACCGTCGCTGTTTATTTGTTCCTTAGCCGTGAAACTTGTGCGACAGCTGGCCAGATGAAGGCAGCGCTGCAAAAACCAGCGCTTGGCGAACGGAACAAGCACCGTCATGGACCTAAGTGCTGTGTTAATGAAAGCACTTGGTAAGTCTATCGAAGGGTTGCGCGTTTAAGCATCAAAAAGGTCATGATTTAACAGGCTTTGAAAATGGAACCGAAAACCCTAAAGGTAAAGCGGCGATGCCAAGCAAACTGCGCAACCATTCTGTAGGGCGAGACTTGCTTAAACGCATGTGTGGCGCCTAAGACGGCATAGTAGATGGGTAGTTTACCTTTACTCGTCCGTTGTGATTTTTTCAAAATCGCTTGCGTCATGTCGCTCGAGCATCTGGGCGCTAGTCTCTCCCATTGCGCGATTAACTAAGCGCCCGCGTTTCACCGCCGGGCGCTGGGCGATTAATTCGGCCCAACGTTGAACGTACTTGTATTCTTGCACTTGTAAGAACTCGCCACTTCCATACAGCAGGCCCTTTGCCAGTGCACCGTACCATGGCCAAATCGCAATATCGGCAATGGAATAGTCTTTACCTGCCATGTATTCATTCTGTGTAAGGTGTTGATCAAGCACATCAAGTTGGCGTTTAATTTCCATAGCAAATCGATCAATGGCATACTCGATTTTGAATGGCGCATAAGCATAGAAGTGTCCGAAACCGCCGCCGAGATAAGGCGCACTGCCCATTTGCCAAAAAAGCCAAGAAAGGCACGCTGTACGTTCAGGGCCAGAGCTAGGTAGTAAAACGCCGAACTTCTCGGCAAGATGCATGAGAATTGCGCCGGATTCGAATACCCGTTGGGGAGACGAGCCGCTGCGATCAACTAAGACTGGAATTTTCGAGTTAGGATTCGCCGCTACGAAGCCGCTACTAAATTGTTGGCCCTCAACGATACGAATCAACCAAGCGTCATATTCGGCACCACTAAAGCCAAGTGCCAGTAGCTCTTCAAGCATGATTGTGACTTTTACACCGTTGGGCGTCGCCAGCGAATAAAGTTGCATTGGATGGCGGCCGACGGGTAATTCTTTATCATGGGTCGCACCTGCGATAGGTCGGTTGATGCTGGCGAATTGACCACCATTTTCCTTGTTCCATACCCATACCTTAGGAGGTACATAGGTATTGCTTTCTTGTTTGATGCTGTCTGTCATTTTGCGTTTGCCCAGTGGTGTTAATGGATTGCGATTCATGCAGAATAGCGCGACTTATCAATTACTGAAAACTGGAATAAACCTATGGCGCGAATTCGTTGTTTAACTGAAATGGGTATGGGGGTTGATGTACACGGTGGCGATTCGACGAAAGCTGCGCGGCGTGCAGTATCGGACGCGATTCGTCACAGCAGCATTGGTTTTTTCCGCATGGTGGGCAAAACCGCGCAAGACATGTTTGTTGATGTAACCGTCGCAGTGCCGAACCCAGAAGCGGTCGATGTTGCCGCTGTGGCAAAAGAATTGCCCTATGGAACGGTTACCGTCACGGCTGTAAAAGGTGGCCTGGAAATACCGTCAGATCGAGGCGCTGACTCCATCATTATTGCCAATGCCTCGGTCATCGTAAGCCTTGACGAGTGCTAAACTCGACGGTGATGTTTAATAACTAACTTCATAAATAACTTATAGAGTTTTGGAGACTTTTATGGCCACTTCTTATCATTTGCCCGCTCGAGGCGATCACGTCGGCAGCTTTTTACGCCCCAAGTATTTGCTCGATGCGCGCGACCAAAAAGCCAAGGGCTTGATTACCGCAGAGCAGCTTCGTTTGGTCGAAGATAAAGCGATTACCGAAATCGTCAAGTTCCAAGAGGATGTGGGCTTAAAAGCTATCACAGACGGTGAGTTTCGCCGCACCTATTTCCATGTTGATTTTCTCGAGAAACTCGGCGGCGTAAAGAGCGATATACCGGTCACGATTGTGAAGCCTGATGGCTCGCAGGAATTAGCCCCTCCTGTGATGAAGGTCGTTGATAAAGTTCGCCACACTCAAGAGATTCAGTTGGCCGATTTTCAGTTTTTGAAAAGCCAGACATCGCAGGTTGCCAAGGTTTCGATTCCCTCGCCAACTATGTTGCACTTTCGTGGCGGCCGTGCCGGCATTAGCAAAGCGCATTACCCAGATTTGGAAGAGTTTTATCAAGACGTTGCCAATGCCTATGGCGATGAACTGCGTTCATTAGCTGCGGCTGGCGCTACCTATGTACAAATGGACGATACGAATTTAGCCTATTTGTGCGACGAAAAAATGCGTGAAGCTGCGCGTGCGCGTGGCGATGATCCAAATGAGTTACCACATCGCTATGCCAGCTTTATTAATCGTGTCGTGGCGCAAAAGCCGGCTGGAATGACCATCGCTGTACATCTTTGCCGTGGCAACTTTAAAAGTACTTGGGCAGCGCAGGGAGGGTATGAGCCGGTTGCCGAAGCGCTTCTGTCAGAAATGAATGTTGATGCGTACTTCTTGGAGTATGACGACGCTCGATCGGGCGACTTTAAGCCACTTCGCTTCTTGCCTAAGGGTAAAACCATGGTGCTCGGCCTTATAACGACCAAAGTAGGCCAGCTTGAAGACAAAGACGCCATTAAGCGTCGAATCGACGAAGCGGCGAAGTATGTACCACTCGATCAACTTGCGCTGTCGCCTCAGTGCGGCTTCTCAAGTACCGTACACGGCAACGACATTGCGGTAGAGTCGCAGCGCTCAAAGTTGCGCTTGGTGCTTGATATTGCTGAAGATGTTTGGGGTAAATAAGTTGTTCTAGAGCTCAATAGTGACCAGACGGGAGATTTGGGCGAGTAAAATAGCGAGATGAAATCAAACATCTCCTCTATTGGGTCGATCCCGCAGACGACCCGAGATCCAAATCACTCTGCGATCTCTTCTACCCAAGAAATCATCGCTGAGATGAAAGCGGGCCGAATGGTCGTGCTGGTCGATGAGGAAGATCGCGAGAATGAAGGCGATTTAGTACTGGCTGCAGACCATGTCACCCCAGAAACCATTAATTTCATGGCGAGGTTTGGGCGAGGGCTAATTTGCCTTACTTTGACCGAGGAGCATTGCGCGCGTTTAGGTCTGGACTTGATGGTCACCAAAAATGGCACCAAACACAGTACGGCCTTTACAGCATCGATTGAAGCGGCCGAGGGCGTAACTACTGGCATTTCAGCGGCTGATAGAGCGCGAACGGTGCAGGTAGCAGTTTCGGTTTATGCCAAACCCACTGACATTGTTCAGCCTGGCCATGTGTTCCCGTTGCGTGCGCAGCCTGGTGGTGTGCTAATGCGTGCTGGGCATACCGAAGCAGGCTGTGATTTAGCTCGGCTGGCGGGATTAACGCCAGCATCGGTGATCTGCGAAATAATGAAAGACGATGGCGAAATGGCGCGTTTGCCTGATCTCATCGAATTCGCCAAATTGCATCAGTTAAAAATCGGCACCATTGCCGATCTCATCCATTACCGAAGTGCCAATGAATCGTTGATTTCGCGTATTGGCGAGCGCACCGTTCAGACGCCGTATGGTGAAATGAATTTGGTGGCGTATCGAGATGCGCCTAGTGGCGCGCCACATTTTGCTTTGGTCCATGGCACCATTAACCCCGACGCGGAAACTTTGGTGCGTGTGCACGAACCGTTGTCGGTGCTTGATTTGCTCGACGTCCAAGGGTCAACCCATTCTTGGCCGGTGTTGAAAGCTTTGGAGTTAATTTCTCAGCAAAGTGCCGGTGTCCTTGTTTTGCTGAATTGCAATCAAAGCTCTGATGCAGTGTTTGCGCAGTTCGATGCGCTTGCATCAATGGATCAAAATAAACAGCTCAAAGTATCGATTGCCAAGAAACAGGCCAAGATGGATTTGCGCACCTACGGGGTAGGCGCACAGATTTTGAAAGATCTTGGCGTAGGCAGCATGCGTTTGCTTTCGCAACCAAGAAAAATGCCAAGTATGGCCGGTTTTGATCTTCAGGTCGCTGGTTATGAAGAGTTTAAGAAATAGGCGGTAGTAAGTTGGGAACTAAGTTGGAAAATGGGTCATGACCGTAGAAATTTTTAACGCCCACTTGGAAGGCGACGGCTTACGTATTGGCATCGTGCAAGCTCGTTTCAACGATGCTGTGTGTGGTGGCCTCCGCAAAGCATGTGTCGATGAGTTACTGAAGCTTGGCGTGGCTGAGGAAGATATTTTTGTTTGTACAGTTGCTGGGGCATTAGAAATTCCTTATTCGCTACAAAAGCTTGCGATATCTAATGAGTTTGATGCATTAGTGGCTATAGGTGCTGTGATTCGAGGCGAAACCTATCATTTCGAAGTTGTGTCCAATGAGAGTGCCTCTGGCGTGATGCGGGTTTGTCTCGACCACAATATTCCGATTGCAAACGCCATACTTACGACTAACACTGATGAGCAAGCATTAGAGCGCGTGGACGTAAAAGGTCGAGAGGCTGCACAAGTTGCAGTAGAAATGGCCAATTTAGCGGATTCATTGGATCGCCTGGCTGTATCTGAAAATAGTGATGAGTAAGCCGGATGAATAATCAAAACCTAAGCCCTAACCCGAAAGATATTGGTAAAGGGCAGGCGGGTAAAGACGCTGCTGCACCGATAAAAGGTGCCAAACCAAAAAGTGCGCGTCGCCGTTCGCGTGAGTTCGCGTTGCAAGGCTTGTATCAATGGTTGGTTTCGGGCGAAGATGCTGGTGCAATTGATGCGCACGTGCGTGGTTTCGAAGGTTGGGACAAGGCAGACAAGCCGCATTTCGATGCTCTTTTTCATGGCGTGATTCAAGAAAAATCTGACCTTGATGATTTGCTGGTACCCCTAGTTGATCGACCTACTAACGAGTTGAGCCCTGTTGAACATGCGGCGCTATTGCTGGGGGCTTATGAATTAAAACATCACGCTGAAATTCCGTATCGGGTAGTGATTAATGAAAATGTCGAGCTCGCTAAAGTATTTGGTGGCACCGACGGTTTTCGCTATGTGAACGGTGTTCTCGACAAAATCGCAATGAAGTTGCGGGCCACAGAACTTTCGATGAAGGCATAGAGAGAGTACAGCCGTGGGCGAGTTCGAGCTTATTCAAAAAGTTTTTTATCGGGGGCCTTCGCGCAAAGCTTTACTAGGCATGGGCGATGATTGCGCCCTCATTTCCGCTAATAAGACTTTGGCAGTGTCTAGCGATATGCTGATCGCAGGGCGGCATTTCTTGCCTGATGCGAAACCCTTTGACATAGGTTATAAGTCGTTGGCTGTCAATTTGTCTGACCTTGCAGCGATGGGTGCGTTGCCTGTTGCCTTTACACTTGCTATTGCCTTGCCTAACGCAGATGAGACATGGCTAACAGAATTTGCGCGTGGTCTGTTTGAATTGGCTGATGAGTATCAATGTGAACTTGTTGGTGGCGATACAACCCGTACGCCAGAAGGTGCGCCACTCACTATCAGCATTACGGTGATGGGCGAGTTATCGCACGGTGGGTTGCGTCGTTCTGCTGCGCAGCCGGGTGATCATATTTGGATGTCAGGTACGTTAGGCGGGCCTGCAAGAGCGCTTGAGCTATTGCTTAGCAATGCGCCACTCACCAGCGCGCCGATATCCAGTGCGATGGATAGATTGCTGCGACCAGCACCCAGAGTTGCGCTTGGGTTACGGCTACAACACTTGGCTCGCGCTGCTATTGATATCAGCGATGGCTTGGTGGGTGATCTAGGTCATGTCGCGGAGCAGTCTCGGTTACGAGCAGAAATTGATGTGTCTAAATTGCCGCTAGCAGCCGCGTTAGAAGGTCTCGCACTGGAGCAACAATTGCACCTTGCGCTTGCGGGTGGTGATGACTATGAATTGGCTTTTACCGCTGATGCCAGTAATCGGCATGCGATCGAAGCCCTGTCGATTGCTTTGCAAAAGGAATTTGGTTTTGGCTTAACTCTGATTGGACGGATGCAAGAGGGCGAAGGCGTTGATTTGATGGATGAAGATGGCAGACCAGTCACTTTAAAATTAAAGGCCTATGAGCACTTCTGATATTTCTGCCTCTCGTGGAGTGGTTTTGAAGCCAAGCTTCCATTTCATGAAACTTAAGGCTTCGCGGTGGGTAGCGTTTGGCTTCGGTGCTGGCCTTACGCCCATCATGCCCGGTACGGTTGGTACATTGTGGGCATGGATTGGTTTTTTGCTGATTGATTCAGGGTTGCGGAGCCTGTGGCTTGGCGAAGCTGGTTACAACATCGCGTGGGGCGCTATTGTGATTGCGTCTTTCGCAATTGGGACCTGGGCTTGCGGTAGAACTGGCAAAGACTTAGGCATTAGTGACCATGGCGCTATGGTGTGGGACGAGTTCGTCGCCTTTTGGTTGGTACTTTGGGTGCTTGACGCTGGACAGGCTAGTTTTTCAACTCAACTCGGTGCCTTTTTTGTGTTTCGTTTCTTTGATATGGTCAAGCCGCCCCCGATTCGCTATTTCGAGCGTCGTTTTAAATCCGGTTTCGGAGTGATGTTCGACGATATTCTTGCGGCAGTGTTTACATTATTAGTTTTCGCATGGTGGCGCTCGTGACTGATCTTGCGCTTGACGAACTTGCTTACTCTTTAGGTAAGAAGTTAGAGAGTGCCGGGTGGATTATTGGAACTGCGGAATCTTGTACCGGAGGGCTAGTTGCCCGCACCCTAACTGAGCGGTCCGGGTCTAGTGCATGGTTTGATAGAAGCGTTGTGACCTATAGCAATGCCTCAAAGGCCGCGCTCTTAGGTGTGCCCGAGGCGATATTTGATATGTTTGGTGCGGTGTCTGAGCAATGTGCCTCGAAAATGGCGTTAGGTTTGCTAGCGCAATTGGGCATTACTCGGGGTGCAACCGATTGGAAACCCGCAATAGCCGTCTCCGTGACCGGAATTGCTGGACCAACTGGAGAGGTACCTAGTAAACCCGTTGGAACCGTTTGTTTTGGATGTGCACTTCGCACAGCAAATGGTTTTGAGCGTGTCGAAACCACAACAAGGCATTTTCCAGGCGATAGAGCTGCGGTTCGATTGCAAGCCGCGATGTATGCCCTTGAATTTGCAGCAAAAAATTTCCAAAACCCAGGGTTTGAGCAAACTACCGCATTGGCCTAATCCGCTTGCATTGGCTATTTTACTGATTTTATATACAGTAGTTATGTCATAATTACCGTTCGGATATCGAATATCCAAATACGTAAGCTAACAAATATCACCAAACACATTATTTCTCGGAGTATCCATGGACGACCCAAAATCAAAAGCTGAACGCGCAAAAGCCTTAAGTGCAGCGCTTGCGCAAATCGAAAAGCAATTCGGCAAGGGCTCAATCATGAAGCTCTCCGACGGGGAAGTTGTGAAAGACATTCAAGTCGTCAGTACGGGTAGTCTGGGTTTGGATATTGCACTTGGGGTTGGTGGTTTGCCACGTGGCCGAGTCGTAGAGATTTATGGCCCAGAATCATCGGGTAAAACCACTTTAACTCTGCAAGTGATCGCAGAAATGCAAAAAATTGGTGGCAGCTGCGCCTTCATTGACGCCGAGCATGCTCTCGACGTTCAATATGCCCAAAAACTCGGTGTAAAGCTTGAAGATTTACTGATTTCTCAGCCCGATACTGGCGAGCAAGCGCTTGAAATTACTGATGCTTTGGTACGTTCTGGCTCTATCGATTTGATCGTAATCGATTCTGTTGCGGCATTAACGCCGCGTGCAGAGATTGAAGGTGAAATGGGCGATTCATTGCCTGGTTTGCAGGCTCGCTTGATGTCCCAAGCCTTGCGCAAGCTTACCGGCAGTATCAATCGCACCAATTGCATGGTCATTTTCATTAACCAAATCCGTATGAAAATTGGCGTCATGTTTGGCAGTCCTGAAACTACGACTGGCGGAAACGCGCTGAAGTTCTACGCATCTGTCCGTTTAGACATTCGCCGGACTGGCTCGATTAAAAAGGGCGAGGAAGTCGTTGGTAACGAGACCAAAGTTAAGGTAGTGAAAAATAAGGTTTCACCACCGTTTAAGCAAGCTGATTTTGATATTTTCTACGGCCAAGGCATTTCCCGTGAAGGCGAGTTGCTTGAATTGGGTAGTAACGCCGGTGTCGTCGAGAAGAGCGGCGCTTGGTACAGCTACATGGGTGAGCGTATCGGCCAAGGTAAAGACAATGCGCGTGAGTTCTTGAAAGAACGCCCAGAAATGGCGCTGGACATTGAAAATAAAGTGCGTGCGCATTACGGGGTAAATGCAAAGTCTATGGCAGGCGATGATGATGTGAAGGAGCCAAAAGAGTCTAAAGCCGCTAAAGAAGCAAAAGAGCCGAAAGAACCAAAAGAGGCCAAGGGATAACTTTGAGTTGCTTAGTTTAGTGGTTTAGATGAGGCAGCCGCTATCTCTTAAAGGTCGTGCACTCGGCCTTCTTTCTAGGCGCGAACATAGCCGCAAGGAGCTTACTTTGAAGCTTCTTGCGCATGCAGAGTCTGAGCAGCAGCTTGAAGCGGTGCTCGATGAAATGGAAAAGCTCAATTTTTTGTCGAATGACAGATTCATTGATTCGGTTGTTCATCGCAAGGGGCAGCGCTTCGGTGTGATGCGGCTGCGCCAAGAGCTCTCCGGGCATGGCTTGGATACAGACAAAGTAAAACAAGCGTTAGAAGGCGCGAAAAACACAGAGTACGATCGAGCATTGGAGGTTTGGAAACGCAAGTTCACCAACCCTCCAGCCGATTTGGCTGAGAAAGCTAAGCAAATGCGATTTCTCATTTCGCGTGGCTTTTCTGGCGACATTGTGCGAAAAATTGTTTCATCATCTCGCTTATTGGATGACGATGCTGCTGACAGCTATTCAGAGTGACTGGGCAGTCACGTACCCCATGTTAAACTTTCGGGTTATCTGATCGGCTCGATGTTTACGGGCCTGCGTTTCATTGAAGTATGAGCATTAGCAGTCCAAATTTTTCCAACCGCCAAGAAAATAATCGTGTACAACGTGAGCTGAAACACACGAGGGACTTGCGTGTTGAAGTATATAAGCGGGCAGACAACTTATGGGATGTTGAAGCACGTTTAACCGATCGAAAAGCGAATGACTTTCGGCTTGCTAGTGGCCCGAGATCGGCGAGTGAACCCGTACATGACATGACCGTTTGTGTCACGATCAACGAGCAGTTCGATGTTCTTGCGGCGTCTGCCCAGGCGCACAGCGTTCCCTACCCAGGATACTGCGAAGTGATTACGCCTGCTTACGAGCAATTAGTCGGACTTAATCTATTGAAAAATTTCAATCGTGAAGTAAGAATTCGACTCGGTAAAACCCATGGCTGTACCCATATGACTGAGCTTACCGCCGTCATGCCAACCGCTGCCGTTCAAGCATTTGCTGGAGAAGTGAGAAGACCTTCATCGATAGCGAATGCAGACTCACCGCCTTTTTACATCGACGGCTGCCACGCTCTTGCCCGAGAAAGCAGGGCAGTCAAAGATTTTTATCCGCAGTGGTTCCGACAAGTGCCAGTAAAGTCGCAAGAAGAGCCATCCAATAACTGAATGTTTAGTTTTAACCTAATTTTTAACCTAGGGCCCCTATGAAGATTCATGAGTATCAAGGCAAAGAAATCTTACGCAAATTTGGCGTGAGAGTGCCGCGTGGCATCCCCGCATTTACTGTCGATGAAGCCGTAAAAGCTGCTGAGCAATTGGGCGGCCCAGTATGGGTCGTTAAAGCGCAAATTCATGCCGGTGGTCGAGGTAAAGGCGGCGGCGTTAAGCTCGCTCGTTCAATCGAAGAAGTGCGCAAGATTTCATCTGAAATTCTTGGCATGCAGTTGATCACGCATCAAACTAGCCCAGCAGGCCAAAAGGTTAGACGCCTGTTGATCGAAGAGGGCGCTGATATTAAGAAAGAACTTTACGTCGCAATGGTGACGGACCGCGTAAGCCAGCGCGTTGTTGCGATGGCTTCCAGTGAAGGCGGTATGGATATCGAGCATGTTGCTGAACATACGCCTGAGAAAATTCACAAGGTTGCGATTGATCCAGCAGTCGGTATGACGACCGCCGAAGCTGAAGGCTTGGCTCGCAAGATTGGTGTGCCTGAAGGCTCGTTGGCCCAAGCCGTTAGCGCGTTGCAAGGTTTGTATCGCGCGTTTTGGGAAACCGACGCTGCGCTTGCCGAGATTAATCCTCTCATCGTGACTGGTTCGGGTGATGTTATAGCGTTAGACGCTAAATGGAATTTCGACTCAAACGCGCTCTTTAGGCATCCTGACATCGTCGAGATGCGCGACTTGGAAGAAGAAGACCCTGCCGAGATTGAAGCTTCGAAATATGACTTGGCCTATATTCAACTTGACGGCAATATTGGTTGCTTGGTCAACGGTGCCGGTCTTGCAATGGCGACAATGGACACGATCAAGCTTTTCGGCGGTGAGCCCGCGAACTTCTTGGATGTTGGCGGTGGCGCAACGGCTGAGAAAGTGACTGAAGCATTCAAGATCATGTTGAAGAACCCAAATCTTAAAGCGATTTTGGTGAATATTTTTGGTGGAATTATGCGCTGCGATGTGATCGCAGAAGGCGTGATTACTGCTTGTAAGAATGTATCTTTATCAGTGCCGCTCGTTGTACGCATGAAGGGTACGAATGAAGATTTGGGCAAGAAGATGTTGGCCGAGTCTGGGTTGCCAATTATCGCTGCAAACTCTATGGCTGAAGCCGCACAAAAAGTGGTTGCAGCAGCACAAGGCAAGCCAATTCCTGGAGATGCAAAACCAAAAGATTTAGGCGCAAAGATTGAAGCAGCAATGGGCGGTGGGCTAAAACCAGCGGCTTTAGCAACTGGGGTCGCAGCAGCTGCGGCTGCAACAGTGGCCGGCGTTGCAGGCAGCGCTGCAAAAGTAACTGCGGCAGCCACCTCAACCGCTACTGCTGCTGCTTCTTCGGTTGCTTCTTCGGTTTCTGGTGCGGCTACTTCTGCCACTGCCACTACCACCGCTGCGATGGGAACTACCGCCGCCGTCGGAACTACCGCTGCGAAAGCGGGAACTGGGAGCGGCTTATGGAAATGGTTGTTACTCGGGGCTGCGGTTGTTATTGCTGCTTTCTTGTTTAAATCATGCGGAACAAGCGCTCCAAAAGTGGAAGCTACGGCTGTTGAGTCACCAAAGGTAGAAGCGCCGAAAGCAGAAGCTCCAAAAACTGACGCTCCAAAAACTGAAGTTGCACAAGCCGAAGTTAAGCCAGCCGAAGTTAAGCCATCGGAAGTGAAACCAGCTGCAGCACCAAAGGCAGAGGCGCCGGCTATCGCTGCATCAACTGCCAAAGAAGTTGGTTTAAGTGTTGAGTTTGATACGGCTTCTGCCAATATTCGTGCGGTCAGCAATAAGAACCTCGACGCATTTGCGAAGTTCATCAAAGACTCTTCAGCAAAAGGTGAAATTGGCGGCCATACCGATAACCAAGGCAAACCAGAATCAAACCTAAAACTGTCGCAAGAACGAGCTAATGCCGTCGTGAACTACCTTGAAGGCAAAGGTGTTGCGAAGGGTAGTTTGTCTGCGAAGGGCTATGGCGACGCCAAGCCAAGAGCCGACAATGGTTCTGCTACCGGTCGTCAGGAAAATCGTCGCGTAGAGTTTGTGGCTAATTAATCGGTTTACCGATAAATCCTTCAAAACTCTCCAAACTCTTATTTAACATGTATCTTTTCTCAGAGGCCTCAAAATGAGCATCCTGATCAACGCAAACACCAAAGTAATTACTCAAGGTATTACAGGTAAAACCGGTCAATTTCACACGCGCATGTGTCGCGAATACGCGAACGGCAAAAACTGTTTTGTTGCTGGTGTAAATCCTAAAAAAGCTGGCGAAGATTTCGAAGGCGTGCCGATTTATGCGAACGTGCGTGATGCGAAAGAAGCAACTGGCGCAACCGTCAGTGTTATCTATGTACCGCCAGCGGGCGCAGCTGCCGCGATTTGGGAGGCCTGCGAAGCCGACCTAGATTTGACAATTTGTATCACCGAAGGTATTCCTGTTCGCGACATGATGGAAGTACGTGACCGTATGCGTAAATTCAACAAAAAGACTTTGTTACTAGGTCCAAACTGCCCCGGATTAATTACACCAGATGAAATTAAAATCGGCATCATGCCAGGACACATTCATCGCAAGGGCCGCATCGGCGTGGTTTCGCGGTCAGGCACGTTGACATATGAGGCAGTTGCTCAGGTGACTGAACTTGGACTTGGTCAATCGTCAGCAGTTGGTATTGGTGGCGACCCAATCAATGGTTTAAAGCACATCGATATCCTTCGCATGTTTAACGACGATCCAGACACGGATGCAGTCATTATGATTGGTGAGATTGGCGGCCCAGACGAAGCTGAAGCCGCAAAATGGGCCAAAGACAACATGAGAAAACCAGTGGTTGGGTTTATTGCTGGTGTAACAGCCCCGGCCGGTAAGCGTATGGGCCATGCAGGTGCTTTAATCTCGGGCGGTGCCGATACTGCACAAGCGAAGATTGAAATTCTCGAAGCTTGTGGAATTCGCGCTACTAAGAACCCATCCGAAATGGGCAAGCTTTTGCGTGCTGCCTTAGGCTAAGCGCAAGTTAAACTAGAAGATAGACAAGGATAACGTTGATGGAATTTTTCTCTCCAGCTTGGTGGGCGGCACTAGGTTCCATTGTGGTCGCCAATATTTTGTTGTCTGGCGACAATGCTGTGGTGATCGCGATGGCGGCACGTGGGTTGCCTGAAGCGCTTCAAAAGAAAGCCATTTTCGTAGGCTCAGCAGCCGCGATCGTCATGCGGATTATTTTGACGCTTGTTGCGGCGCAGCTTCTAGCTTTACCCTGGTTAAAACTCATCGGTGCATTGGCTCTCATATATATTGGCGTGACTTTGCTTTTACCAGAAGGTGACGAAGACGAGGGTGGTGGTGTCTCTCACGCGTCGATGGCTACAGCGATTCGAACCATCTTAATTGCTGATCTAGTAATGAGTTTGGATAACGTGATTGCAGTTGCTGCCGCTGCAAAAGGTGATATTCCACTGTTGATCATTGGCTTAGCAACGAGTATTCCCTTAGTTATCTTCGGAAGTACTTTGCTATTGAAAGTCATCGAAAAGTTCCCGCTCATTATTTGGTTGGGGGCGGCTTTGCTTGGCTTTATTGCCGGAGAAATTTTGGTTGAAGACCCAGCGATTTCGACGTTAGTGCAAAGTCTTGCTGCTGCCATTGGAGTAACGATTAAACAGCTACCAGTCATCGTCGGCATTGCTGGCGCTATCTTTGTTGTTGTAGTTGCTAAGCTGATGGTTGCCCGTCATCACAGCAAACATAACGCTGCTGCTTAAAGAAATAGGCAGTCCTTGCTAGTTGCATAAAAAAAGCCCGGTGCATTGTCCCGGGCTTTTTTTCTACTTCGAAGGGGAATTCAAGCCTGCTAGTTGCCTCTAGCGACGCCTTCTCTACGAGGGTCCGCGCCACCAGCCCAAGTGCCGGCATCGGGGTTACGGGTCAGTAAGCCGAGCGAGCCGTCAGATCGACCACGCGAAAACACAATCCCGTGAACGCCGCTATTGATATCTAGTATTGATACTGTATGGCCACGCGCTTTGAGTTCTGCTTCTGCTGCAACCGCGAGCGACCCCTTTTCTAATGAGGTTGTTGCGCTAGTTTGGGCACCAAAGTTCGATAGGTTGATAGCCTGTTGAATGTCCATATTCCAGTCAATAATGCCTACGGTAGTTTTTACAACATACTGATTAATGTTTGAACCGCCTGGAGAGCCTACGATAGCTTCAACCTGATTGTTTTTATTGAAAATAATCGTTGGTGACATTGAGCTACGTGGGCGCTTACCTGGTTGAACACGATTTGCGATTAATGCACCGCTTGCATCTTTCTCGTCGAATGAAAAGTCAGTCAATTGGTTATTGAGCAAAAAGCCTTTGACCATTTGCAGGCTACCGAAACCATTCTCAATCGTGGTTGTCATGGATACGACGTTACCACTTCCATCAACGATCGACATATGGCTCGTCGATGGCAAATTGAGAGAGTTGTCATTGCCTAGTGATGCAACGGCTCCAACGGGAACGCCAGCAACAGGAACACCCATTGATTTATCCATCTTGATAATTGACGAGCGTGCCTTGAGATAGGTTCCATCAATCAAACCTGCTTGGGGCACGTTGATGAAATCGCTATCTGCAACATACTTTGCACGATCTGCGTAAGCTAATCGGTAGGCTTCGCTGACTAGATGAATCGCATCGGCGCTGTTAGGTTTGTATTGGGCAACATTGAAGTTGTTTAATATGCCAAGGGTCTGCAAAACAGCAATTCCACCCGAGCTAGGAGGTGGCATGCCGCAAACGTTGAAAGTACTACGGTAGTCCCCGCATACCGGTGTTCGAGCTTTCGCTTGATATCCTGCTAGGTCTGACAATTCGAGACGTCCTGGGTTTGTTGGGTGATTTTTAATCTTATCTACAATCGCTTTCGCGATATCGCCTGTATAGAAGGCGGCAGAACCGCCAGCAGCAATTGCTTTCAACGAGGCCGCTAGCTCGGGGTTTTTGAGCAAAGTACCTTCTGCTTTGGCAGTACCGTCGGCATTCAGGAAGTAGCTTGCAGCTGGTTCGCCCTGTTGCTTTATGCGAGCAGCAGTGCCGGTAATGGAAACGCTCATACGATTAGAAATTGGAAACCCGGCTTCCGATAATCGAATTGCCTCATCGAACAATTTAGCCCAAGGAAGTTTGCCGTGCTTTTGATGAGCCATTTCAAGCATCTTGATCAAGCCCGGTGTACCGACTGATAGACCACCGTCAACGGCGGGTGTAAACGAAAGGTTCACACCATTTTTCTTAAACATGTCAGCAGTTGCTGCTGCCGGAGCAGTCTCGCGCCCATCATAAGCAATAGTCTCCTTCTTGCTCGCATCGTGATGAAGCATGAAAGCACCTCCGCCAATACCCGAAGACTGCGGCTCAACCAAGTTTAGAACCATTTGCACCGCGATAGCTGCGTCAACCGCGGAGCCGCCATCGGCGAGGATTTTGACACCCGCATCAACGGCTAGGGGGTTGGCAGCTGCCACCATGTCTTTGTTCGTGTAAGCAATGGTTTTGGCGGTGAAGCCAGACGGCGGTTCAGGCGGTAAAAACGTACCCTCGGGGGCAGCGGTGAATGGAACCGAACTTGTGCCGCAACTCGCTAGAAGTGCTGCACTTAACATGACAATTAACTTAGATCTTTTTATCATTTTTTCCTCTTACTTGGTCTAAAACTACTTCGAATAATCAATTTATTTTGGCATTGTTTCTATAAATGCCGGTCTTGCAAAAAGCTTCTGCGCATAGGCCGCAAGCTTAGGGCGATCTGTTCGCCAATCGATCTGTGGGAAGCGAAAATCCAAATAGCCTAAGGCACAACCTACAGCCACATCGGCAAGCGTATATTTTCCTTCAGCACAATAAGCTTTTGTTCCTATGCCAGATGCAATGGCATCAAGGCAATCATGAATTTTTTTCATTTGCCGATCTTGCCATTTTTGGCTCACGTGCTCAGGCGGGTGCATCATGTTTTCTAGGCGCCATGCAATGGCTGCGTCGCATAGCCCATCGGCGAGCGCTTCCCATGTTTTTACTTCAATTCGTGAGCGTCCAACAGCTGGCATTAACTTATGTAATGGGCTAACCGTATCAAGGTGTTCGCAGATCACTCTTGAGTCAAAGACTGCGCCTCCGTCTTCCATAATTAATGTGGGTACCTTACCCAAAGGGTTTAGCTTGGAGACAGTCGCATCCGCGCTCCAAACGTCTTCGGGAATGAATTCAAATTCGATTTTCTTTTCGGCCATTACCACTCGCACTTTACGTACGTATGGGCTGCCTATTGCTCCGATGAGTTTCATTGCGTTCCTCACCCTTAAGGGTTTGTATTTTTCGAGTAATTTTTTAGTATAACAATTAGTAACATCTTTTCACGCCGCTGGGTGCCGATTTCATGAGGCCTGAGCGCCAAGCCGGTGCTACTGATACCATTTTGGCTATGCAAAACAATCAAAATCCATTGAATACTCTCAACGCGCTTTCTCCCCTTGATGGCCGCTATGCAACAAAAGTGGCTGCACTGCGCCCGATATTGTCCGAAGCTGGCTTTATGCGGCATCGCGTCAAAGTTGAGATTGAGTGGTTAATCGCACTGAGTACGGCGGGTTTGCCCGAACTTGGTGCGTTTACTCCTGGAGCAACGATTGCTTTGCGCGATATCGTCAAAAGCTTTTCTGATTCTGACGCTGCACGTATTAAGGAAATCGAGGCTGTAACAAACCATGATGTGAAAGCGGTCGAGTATTTTCTAAAGGAAAAAGTTGCTGCAACACCCGAGTTAGCAGCGCTTGCCACTGCTACGGAATTCATCCATTTCGCTTGCACATCGGAAGACATTAACAACACTTCCCACGGCATGATGATCTCGACCGCAAGGCAAGAGGTGATGTTGCCAGCGGTTGATGAATTGATATCGAAGTTGCGAAGCATGGCGCATACCAATGCGGCAATGCCGATGTTGTCACGTACGCATGGCCAACCTGCTTCTCCGACCACACTGGGTAAAGAACTTGCCAATGTTGTGGCACGGTTAAAAAATGCTCGAGCAGACATTGCTAGTGTTCAGGTGCTGGCAAAAATGAATGGGGCGGTTGGTAATTACAACGCGCATTTGTCTGCTTATCCTCATATCGACTGGCCGAATGTGAGTTCGGGTGTGATATCAACATTGGGTTTAACGCAAAACCCTTATACGATTCAAATCGAACCACACGATTACATCGCTAAGTTATGCGATGCGCTGGCTCGTACCAATACGATTCTTTTGGATTTGAATCGCGATATTTGGGGCTATATTTCTGTTGGCTACTTCAAGCAAAAATTGAAGGCTGGAGAAATTGGCTCGAGCACGATGCCGCATAAAGTCAACCCGATTGATTTTGAGAACTCCGAAGGCAATCTTGGTTTAGCGAATGCCCTGCTCAAACATTTGTCTGAAAAGTTACCAGTAAGTCGCTGGCAGCGCGACCTTACTGATTCAACTGTATTGCGTAATTTAGGTGTTGCCTTTGGCTATTGCCTGCTGGCCTATGACGCTTGTCTGCGAGGTTTGAATAAACTGGAGGTGAACCCGGAAAAGTTAGCAGCAGATCTCGATGGATGTTGGGAAGTATTAGCAGAACCAATTCAAACCGTGATGCGCCGCTACGGTGTTGCAAACCCGTATGAGCAGTTAAAGGAATTGACGCGAGGCAAGGGCATTGATGCGCAGCGCTTGGCTGAGTTTATCGCTACGCTTGATATTCCTGCGCAGGCCAAAGCCGAGTTATCGACTTTGACGCCTGCTAGTTATATCGGCAATGCCGAAAAGATGGCCCGCGAGATATAAGAATAAGGGGCTGATCACTTCCAAACGCCAGAGTAATCTTCGGCGAATTGCGCGAAACTAATTGGCGCACGCGCCAACAAAGTTTGCACATCGCTGGTAGTACCAGCGGCATAGCCTGCCGAAACAATGTCGTTGAGTGATGCCATGACGTCAATCACTTCTTGTGGCAAACCCCATTGTTTCATACCGTTAATCGCAGTCTCGTTCGAGATGGCTTCGTAATGGACTGGCTTTCCAGTGGCTGTTGCTAAGATGGCGGCCGATTCGACTTCGCTCAAGCTATCGTTGCTGGTTAGTGTGTAAGCTTTGCCTGCATGACCGGCAGGATTGATCAAAATTGTGGCTGCAACGGCGGCAATATCGCGAGCATCAACCATTGATTTTTTGGCGTCGCCGTGTGCGGCGCTGATGAGGCCCGCTTTGACTTGCTCGGCTTGATATGTTGCGTAATTTTGCATAAACCCAGCCGGTCTAAGAAACGTGCAGGCAATACCCGTTGCGCTCAGCATGTCATCGATTTGGCCTTGCAATCGAGGTAGGGCGAAGCTACTGGCAGCATCTGCACCAGCGCCACTTGAACGAACGATATGTTGAACGCCCGCCGCTTTTGCCGCTGTTGCAACATTACGGGCAAGTTCTAGTTTGTTTGCCGCTAAAGGCAGCAAAACGAAAAGTGTTTTGATGCCAGTGAATGCTTTTGTTAAAGATGCAACGTCGTCGAAACTGGCGACGCGGGTGTTGGCTGCATTGCTAGGCTTTGAGGTCATCGAGTAGAAAGTTGCACCTTTCGCGTTAAGTTCTTTGATGAGCTGTGTGCCGATGGTGCCAGTTGCGCCTGTGATGAGAATGGTCATGATGTTTCCTTGAGTAATCGTTTTGGAGAATGCATTGCTGCGGTGAAGAGAATTTTGCAACTTCCAAAGGCAACGAAAAATAGGGCTATGATTGAATAATTTACAAAAATTATTTGTAAATAAAAGTGTGTTGAAGGATGCTGAATGGATAAAGTTAAAGGCGTTACCGTCTTTCTTCAGACGGTAAAGAGCAGTAGCTTCACACGGGCAGCTGAGCAGCTCGGCGTGTCGCCGCAGTCTGTATCGCACACAGTGGCGCAACTTGAGCAAAGCTTGAATGTGCGGCTGTTTAATCGCACCACTCGAAGTTTAAGTTTGACTGACGAAGGCGTACGCTTTCAATTGGCTGCGCAACGGGCCATGCAATCATTTGACGATGCGATAGAAAGTGTCGCGCAACCCGATGCGCCGACCGGGTTAGTGCGCCTGTCTGTGGGAATTGGGTTTGGACGGCGCTATGTGATGCCGAGCTTGGTAACGTTTCGTGCCAAGTACCCAAAGGTGCAAGTGGAAATGCAGCTTGATGATCGAAAGGTCGATTTAATTCGCGATAATTTCGATGTGATCATTCGTGGTGGTTTGATTTCTGACTCTGCGCTAATTTCGCGGCGCTTGTGTCATTTGTCGAGCATTTTGGTAGTCAGCCCAGAGTATCTTGAGAGGTTCGGTTTGCCAAAAAAACCAAGCGAGTTGGTGAATCATCAGATTATTCAATTAAAGTTCTTGTCGGGGCTTACCCCAGCGTGGGAGTTTAGGAAAGACCAAGTCTTCGAGCCAAAAAGCGGCCTGGTGCTTTCCGATCCGGAAGCGGTTTGCGACGCTGCCTGTCTGGGATTCGGTATTGCGCAAGTGTCGGTGCACCACGCTTGGAATGCGCTGCGTGCGGGCCAGCTTAAAGTAATCCTATTCAAAGAGTATTTGAGTAGTAATCGCGAGGTTGTAATGCAGTACCCACATCGAACTTACACGGCGGCTAGGGTGAAGGTCTTTGTCGAACATATTGTTGCCAGCATGCAAGCTAACTCGGATTTGCAATTCAAAACTGAACAACTGGCAAAATTCGCAGTTAGCTAAATTTCCGTTGAAGGATTGTCGATGAGTAAGCCCCAAATTGTTGTGCTTGATGATTACGAACGCTCAGCCGAGCAATATATGGATTGGGCACCGATTCGTATGCGAGCCGACGTGCAGATGTACCAGCATCCATTGATAGGTGACGCACTCGTAGCAGCGATTAAGAACGCCCAAGTCGTCGTGCTGATTAGAGATCGAACGCCTTTTACTGCGGCTCTGTTGGCTCAATTACCGGCATTGAAGTATCTCGTATTCACTGGCGGCAGGAATGGTTTGCTCGACGTTACCGCATTGAAGGCGAGGGGGATTCCCATAAGCCATACTGAGTTTGGGCCTTCGAAAGACGCAACTGCTGAGCTAACTATTGCATTGCTTATGGCGGCGATGAAGCGAATGGATTTAGTACTTCAAACTGCTGGTAAATCTGGCTTACAGAGCTGGCGTCCAGGCAATACGGCGGGGCAATTTGTGATGCCGCGCTTGTTGAGTGGCGCAATGCTTGGTTTGGTTGGGTTGGGTGCAATTGGCGGTAAAGTTGCGCATGTTGCTAAGGCTTTAGGGATGAAGGTACAAACATGGAGCCCGAACATGACTGCCGAGCGTGCAGCCAACCACGGGGTTCAGTTCGCGCCTTTAGATGAGTTAATGGCAACATCAGATGCGGTTAGTTTGCATTTGGTCTTGGCCGCTTCGACAAAGCATATCGTGAATTCGGCAAGACTTGCTCAGATGAAGTCGAGTGCGGTACTTATCAATACGTCTAGATCTGGGTTGGTCGACGAGGCTGCATTGGCCATCGCGCTCGCACAAGGGCAAATTGCCGCTGCCGCAACCGACGTATTTGATGTTGAGCCCGTGCCTGCTGGTTACCCTTTGGTTCAAGCCCCAAATATGATTACCACGCCACATCTAGGTTTTGTTTGTGAGCCGGTGTATCAGAATTTTTGGTCTGGCGTGAACGAAGCGCTTATGGCGTGGCTGAGCAACAAGCCGCTGCCTAGGCCTTACAACCCGTAAAACGTAGTGCGTTCTGCCGCTACGTAAAATCCGATGTTCGATACATCGTATACGAAATATATAATACGAGTAGCATGACGCAATTAAAATCGTTTCCCGGTGTTGAATCTTCCGTCGTAAACTTGTCTCATATTCGGGATGTGTCGATGGGTGAGCTTATTAAGCAAGAGGTGCTAGCCGCCATTTTGCGCGGCGAGCTCAAGCCTGGTGACCGAATCAACGAGCCAGATGTCGCTTTGCGTTTAGGCGTTTCAAGGGTGCCAGTGCGCGAAGCGCTCAAAGCCTTAGAGAGCACTGGGTTAGTCATCTCCAAGAAGCATTCTGGCGTGTTTGTTCGATCCATAGAAGAGCGGGAAATTACAGAGCTTTACCAATTACGCGCCAGTATGGATGCATTAGCAGGACGATTGTTGGTTCAACGGTTGGCGCAAATGCCCAAAGCAAAGCAAGGTATTGCCTTACTTGCTGAGCTCGATCATTCGATTCGCAACATGGAGCAAATGCATGGCCATTCTTACTACCATGAGAATTTAAAATTTCACTGGCTTATCGTTGAAGGTGCTGCAAATAAATCGGCGGCTCATATCTATCAACAAATTGTGCAGAAGTTGCATGTTGCAAGGCTGGGTAATTTGGCTAGCGAGCAAAGTCGGCAGGAATCGATAAAAGAGCATAAACGCATATTAAAGGCGATTCGGGCCGGCAACGAATTGCAAGTTTCGCAGGTCATGCATGACCATGTTGGGCTGGCTCGTGCTAGAAGTTTGGGTAAGCCGGTACAACAATAAATTTCAAAAATGAACCTCAATAAACAAGAACGAACTGAATGAAAAAATCTTTATCGGTAAAGTTGCTTTCGGCAACGATGGGGGCCTTGTTAGGGTTCTCATGCATGATTGCCTCTGCGCAGACCTACCCTACTAAAACAGTGAAAATTATCGCCCCAGTCGCCCCCGGTGGTGGCGTCGATCTAGTGGCTCGTACGATGGCCGAGCGCCTTACCCGCAGTTTTAATCAACCCTTCGTTGTTGAAAATCAGAGCGGTGGTGGTGGCGCAATTGCCTCTGGAATGGTTGCAAAGTCTGCGCCCGACGGATATACCTTGATGCTTGGGTATGTTGCCACTCATGGCACTAGCCCCGCCGTGCGTAAACTGCCCTATGATGCGGTGAAAGATTTCACGCCGATTGCAATGGTAGGTGGTACGCCAAATGTTCTGGTGGTTAACTCATCGTTGGGGATTAATGATTTAAGGGGCTTTCTTGAGTATGCAAAAAAGCGACCTGGGCAGCTAAGCTACGGCTCGTCTGGTTTGGGTTCGCTCACGCATTTGGCTATTGAGCAGTTAAAGCTGAGCGCGGGTTTTTTTGCTGTGCACGTACCTTACCGGGGTATTGGCCCAGCCTTTACTGATTTAATCGGTGGCCAAACTCAAATCATGATGCCGGGCTTGGCGGCTGCGCTACCGCATATTCGATCAGGCAAGCTCAAGGCGATTGCTATTACAGGCAATACGCGACATCGCTTGGCCCCAGATGTGCCGACGTTAACTGAGTTGGGCTTTAAAGGGTTCGATGGCGTACAGTGGTACGGCATCGTTGGCCCAGCAAAGATGCCCGAGGCCATTGTCAAGAAATTGAATGAAGAGATTAATAAGGCGATTCAATCTTCTGAGCTCAAAGAACGGTTTTCTGGTGAGGCATTAGAAGTTATGCCAATGACGCCTGACCAGATGGGCACCTATATTAAGAACGATATTGCACGATGGACCAGACTGGCCAAAGAACGCAATATCGAAGTTGATTAATTCACAACAAGTTTTTACTGAAGACTCCATGGCTATTAATACAAAGGTCACTGCTGACCATAACGCACCTCCCATCACTCAAATTCTTGCGAAGTTTGTGGCAACTCACCCTTCCAAAGGGTGGAGTGATGCTGTCGATCATGAAGCTCATCGCACTTTCGTAAACTGGTTGGGTTGCGCAGTCGGCGCAGCAAACCATGAGGCCGTCTTAGCAGCCTTAAAGGCTTGCCAGATGTTGCAACCTGCACCGCAAGCTGCTATTGCAGGTCGCCGAGAGCGAGTTGATATGGGAAGTGCTGCTCTCATCAACGGCATTAGTTCGCACACCTTTGATTTTGACGATACACACTTAAAGACAATTATTCATCCAGCAGGCCCGGTGGCTTCAGCGTTATTTGCATTAGCCGAAGTCACCAAGGCCAACGGGCGCCAGTTGATTGATGCGCTTGTGCTCGGTATTGATGTTTCGTGCCGCATCGGCAATATGATGTACCCAGAACATTATGATCGCGGCTGGCACATTACTGGTTCGACAGGCACTATGGGCGCTGCTGCAGGTTGCGCCCGCTTATTGGGCCTTAATGAAGCACAAACAATGATGGCGCTTGGTATTGCGGCGTCGCAGCCCGTCGGCTTACGTGAGCAGTTCGGCACGATGACCAAGCCTTTGCATCCGGGCGCATCTGCCAGAGCGGGTTTAATGTCAGCATTGATGGCCAAGGAAGGGTTTACTGCTTCTAAGCGAGCCATCGAAGCGCCGAGGGGTTTTGCTCAGGTTGTTTCGACGAAATACGATTGGACTGAGATTACTCACGAACTTGGGCGACGCTTCGAGATTGCTTTTAATACCTACAAACCCTTCGCTTGCGGCATTGTGATTCATCCAAGCATTGATGCTTGCATTAGTTTGCGCGATGAGCATTCATTAAACCCGAACGATATCGAAAGCATTGAGTTGAAGGCGCATTCGTTAGTACTCGAACTCACAGGCAAGAAAACGCCACAGGATGGCTTACAAGGCAAGTTCAGTGTGTATCACGCCAGTGCAGCAGGCATCATCTATGGCCGAGCCGGTGAAGAAGAGTTTTCTGATGAAGTTGTTCAGAATGCGGATGTAATTGCTCTACGTGATCGTATTACCGCCGTCGTCGATGATTCCATTGACGAAGCAGCCGTGTCAGTGAGCATGAAGCTTAAAGATGGCCGCGTCGTCACTAAGCATTTAGAGCATGCCATCGGTAGCATGCAGCGCCCAATGAGCGATGCTGCCCTGACTGCAAAGTTTATGCACTTAAGTGAACCTGTGTTGGGTTCAAACCAATCGAAAAACCTCTGCGACGCGGCTTGGAAAGTTGCTGCGGATGGGGGAATTGCGGCGATTCTGGCTCAGATTGCTCCACAAGCCTAAAGCGCTTTTCGATCTGTGCGGTAGGCACAACCATTGGGAAATCAGCGACATTAAAGCTGAGGTCCCAATGCGGCTCACCTAGAAGTTTGGCTCCTAATTTAATATAGCTGCGCATGAGCGGCGGTATGACAACGTCACAAGAGGCAGAATCAACTTCTCTAGGTAATGGGTCAAAAGGGAATACCTTTGCACCTGTAAATGTAAGCTGATCCTTTTGCAAGAGTTTATAGAGGCTCGAAGCAAAGTAACCACCGTCATGCATAGGTACTGAGACGCAACCCATGAGGTGACTTTCAGGCCTTGTAGCAAGCAATTGAGCTAAGCCCGACCAAAGGCGGCGCAGCACTTGCCCGTTGCGAAATTCAGGGTCGACGCAAGAGCGGCCCAATTCAATTGTGGAATGACGAAATGCTCCAAATGTTGAAAGATCAAATTCCGTTTCGGAATACATTCGACCAGCCTGTTGAGCGCCTTCTGGAAATAGAATTCGATAAGTGCCAACTACGCGGTTGCCCACAAGCGCGATGAGATGTTTACAAAACGGATCGAACTCGTCTAGATCGCGCTCTTCGTCAGAATAGATATTTGCGCCAAATTCATTTGTGAACACTCGATAACGAAGTTTTTGCGCTTCGATAATTTCATATTGGCTTTGCGCTAGTCGGACTACCAGCTCTCCTTCTCCCATGCCCTCACCGCTGAGGTATCGATGAGTATCTTGTAAGAACTTATTCGTGTTTTTAAGGGTGTTGGCTTGCACTTTAATGTCACTCCTAGGCTTCAATCAATGAAGTTAAAAGTGTCGCTGACTACCGTTTCAGCAATATGACGAAAAAGTGATGCTTTGATTACAACAAAGAACTAGGAGCGCGTCCTTCTGCCGCCTGCGCTTCTAGGCTTGGCTAAGGTTCGCGTTGGGCGTCGCTCGCTGGCTCGTCGGAGCTAAAGTGCCGGCAGTTCGAAAGCCGAGTGCGCCTGCAAGCAGTAACGAAGGAAATGTCGAGCAGGTGTTGTTATAGCTGTTCACAACATCATTGTAGAGCTGGTGGGTAAAGGAGAAATTGCTTTCGATCGCGCTTAGTTTTTTGATGAGATTTTTGAATAACTCATCATTGCGAAGTGAAGCGTGGGAATTTTGCAGTGCATTAAGGTTCTCTAACGCTAGGTTGAACGCTACGTCCGCATTTACGAGTGAGTTAATGCTGGAGGTATCGTTTGAGAAGGCACGTACACGTTCGGCGGCAGTTGCCATCGTATGCCTTGTCCGAACTACGTTATCAATGAGGGAAGTGGCCGAGTGTGCATTTTGCGTGTGTTGCCTAACGATTTCGATGAGGGAGGGAGCCAGGTGATGGCGCTCTTTAATATGAACGTCTATTTTTTCAAATGCACTATCAATATCTTTTCGTAGTCGTGATAGTTTGGTATAGCTAACTGCTAGCCAAGCAAAGCAGGCAAGGCCGCACGCGAATACCAAGGCTGTTGTTAATGAGGTTTCAAACATCCCTTTACTGTACAAAACAAAAAAGCCTGCTGGACAGGCTTTTTGATTGCTGGTCGCCAACGACCGACGGTTGGTTAGAGGTTTCTTAGTATGTTGCTATTTAAGGTATCTCTATTTCGGTGCCGTCATCCTTTTTCTTGATTGGCTTAATCAAGTCTTCACGCTTAACGCCTAGCCACATGGCAATCGCAGCGGCAACGAAAACCGAGGAATAGATACCAAACAAGATGCCGATTGTTAGAGCCACAGCAAAGTAATGCAATGTAGGGCCACCGAACAGCAGCATAGATAGCACCATAATCTGGGTGCTGCCGTGGGTAATGATAGTGCGAGAAATAGTGCTTGTAATCGCATGATCTAGCACTTGAGGGGTCGTC
Organism: Betaproteobacteria bacterium; assembly: GCA_043789035.1. Taxonomy (GTDB): domain Bacteria; phylum Pseudomonadota; class Gammaproteobacteria; order Burkholderiales; family Burkholderiaceae_E; genus JAYWIG01. The sequence goes on along the minus strand of JAYWIG010000198.1, from coordinate 1,523 downwards.
AGATTTTTGGCTGAGCGCTCGCGAAACTTTTCACGGACTCTATCGAAAATAACGACTGATTCGTTGACCGAATAGCCCAGAACCGCCAACACTGCAGCAAGCACTGAGAGTGAAAACTCCCATTGAAAACATGCGAAGAAGCCAAGAATGATGATTACGTCATGCAAGTTGGCAATAATTGCGGCCACCGCAAACTTCCATTCGAAGCGAAGTGCTAAATAGGCCATGATGCCAAGCACCACGAAGAGCAGTGCCAGAGCGCCGTGTTTAGCAAGCTCATCGCCAACTTGAGGGCCAACGAATTCGACACGCCTTCTTTCAACCGAAGCGTCGGCTAACTTTAGTGCCGTTAGCACCTTATCCGCTTGATCCGCCGTCGTGACGCCTTTTTGAATTGGAAGGCGAATGAGTACATCTTTTGCCGTACCAAAGTTTTGAACTTGCGAATCGGTGTAGCCCATGCCTTCCACGACTTTTCTGACTTTCTCAATATCAGCAGACTGAGCGTAAGCGACTTCCATCACCGTACCCCCAGTAAACTCGATAGAGAAATGCAAGCCGCGGGTAGCGATAAAGAATACAGCCAACGCAAAAGTAATGAAGGAGATAGCGTTGAAAACCAACGCGTTCTTCATAAACGGTATGTCGCGGCGAATCTTAAAAAATTCCATGATTAAACCTTTGTATGCTTATGCGGTTGTTGCTTTGGCCGCGCCTGGTTTCCAGACGGTGCCAATCGCTAAACTGCTGACTTTCTTTTTGCTGCCATACCAAAGGTTGACTAGAGCGCGTGAGAAAAATACTGCCGAGAACATTGACGTCAAAATACCTAAGCAATGCACCACAGCAAAGCCGCGAACTGCGCCCGAGCCAAAGACCAAAAGTGCTAAGCCAGCAATTAAGGTTGTAACGTTGGAGTCGAGAATGGTTGCCCAGGCACGCTCATAGCCGGTGGCAATTGCTACTTGGGGCGTTACACCGTTTCTAAGCTCTTCGCGAATACGTTCATTGATCAACACGTTGGAGTCGATCGCCATTCCTAGAGTAAGTGCAATCGCCGCCATACCCGGTAGCGTCAAAGTTGCCTGCATGACTGAGAGTAGAGCTACAAGCAGCAAAACATTTACCGCGAGTGCAATGCTGGAGAACACACCAAATAGCATGTAGTAGAACGTCATGAACAATGTAACAGCAGCAAAACCATATAAGGTTGAGTTGAAACCTTTGGCAATATTATCTTTGCCTAGGCTTGGGCCAATCGTTCGTTCTTCGATAATTTCCATTGGTGCTGCTAACGCACCAGAGCGTAGAAGAAGCGCAGTTTCAGCGGCTTCGACGCTGGTCATTTTTCCGGAAATTTGTACGCGACCACCGCCAATTTCTGAGCGAATAACGGGGGCTGTAACCACTTCACCTTTGCCTTTTTCAATCAACAAGATCGCCATGCGCTTGCCGATATTTTCACGGGTGACGGCTTTGAAAATACTGGCACCTTTGCTATCGAGATTCAAGTTAACTGTAGG
>JAYWIG010000197.1:0-3104 GCA_043789035.1 Betaproteobacteria bacterium | reverse complement strand
TGATTACCTGCACCGATTCGAGCACATCCTCCACCATAAAGCGCTCCAAATCATTGGCTGCCTGAAACAGCATCCGTGCCTCCTCCTTTAACAACTGGCGCTGCTGCCGCTCTTCGAAGCTAAAGTGGCGGACATACTCGCTTGTGGTTGCGCGGTGCTGCTCGGCGGTTTGGCGCATTGAGTGCATCTTGCTGTAGCTCGGATGCGCCATCACGCGAGCATCAAGGGTGTGCTGTAGTAGCAGGTCCGATACGCGGCTGGGGTTGCCCATACGGATTACGTTGACACCGCGCTCTGCCAGCTTTTCGGTGAGCAAGTCCACAGCCGTATTCGAGGGTGCACACACCAGCACGCGCCGTTCACGCCGGATAGTTTCCATAATGGCCTGAACCAGAGTCGTGGTTTTGCCAGTACCGGGCGGGCCATGGATGATAGCCACGTCCTCAGCCGCCATTACTTGGCGCACGGCCGCTAACTGCGACTCGTTGAGGGGGCTGGGGTAAAACAGATCGTCGGCTTTGTGCGGGCGGAAGCTTGCCTTGCGCTCACCTAGCAGCACATCACGCAGCTCGGCTAACCGGTTTTCATAGGCTCCTATCACTTGCAGTAAAGCGTGGTCCATTTCGCGATAGCTTACCTCGTCGAAGGTGAGGTCAATGCCCAACTTGTTACCGCCATATGCCCAGTCGGGGAGCGCTTCCTTATTGGTCGCCAGTATCAGCTTATTGCGCCGCACACTGGTAATGACTCCGTTGAGCGCCGGCAAGTCGGTGGCAGAGTGGGCCAGTTCATTGCAAAAGAGCGATGCATTCTTGCCCACCTGAAACAAGTGCAATCCCTGTTGATCGGCAGGCCGCTCAAGCTCGATCACCACTTTGCCGCCAAAGCCGATTTCTTCCTTGCTGATTGTGATGGGGTACCAAGTAAAGCCTCGTCGCTGGCGCTCTTTAATGCTGGCCTTAGCGTTTTTGAGTTTGAATTGGGCGTGGTCCTCTTTTTGCTCAAGCTGCATGAGCGAGCGCACTTGGCGCAACTCTTTTTCAATATCAATGGTGCAAGAGCTGGAGGAAGTAACGTCGAGGTCGGTTACGTTGAGGTCGGATAAAGGAATAGAGATTTAATCGCTCCAAGTTTCGGGGTAACCTGACACTATAAATCACCTAGCAGTTACTTAGCGATTTTGGGGAATATCATGATCGCCAAAGCTTTGACTGTTCAGAAGGAGCATTAAATGACTTCCTGCGACTTTATACGCGAAAAAGTCACGACGCAGGTGGTGCAAAAACATTTCTCGCAATCGACGGTAGCTGCAGCATTGAAAACATCGCTCAAATAAGGTAGCGCTTCTAAATTGCAGTGTTGGAGTGCTATTGCGATAAGTATTCCTATCACAATAGCGCAGGTTCTTCGATAAGACTGGGCGCAGCACTAGGGCGTGTACATGCTACGACATTTACCGCAGATCAAGCCTTTGAGAAGTTCGTACGACCTTGAGACGGTGACGACGAACGAGCTGGGCCAGAACCAGTGCGTGCCGGGCCAGACCTTGCGGGGCCAGAACGAGCAGGTGAATTACCAGAACTACTACGACCAGAAGCATTTCTACTACCACCGCCACCACCCCCACGGTTAGAACGCGGTTGGTTTTGAAACACACGCGGTGGCTCAGGCGGAAACGAACCTGGTGCAGGCGGTACGAACCCGACTGGCGTAGCGCGCGGCAATTGTTGTTTAATCAATCGCTCAATGGCTTTTAACTCGCTCGTTTCGTCTGGACTAACTAACGACAAAGCCTCCCCCAAAGCACCAGCGCGACCGGTTCGACCAATTCGGTGAACATAATCCTCGGGCACGTTTGGCAATTCGAAGTTCACCACGTGTGGCAACTGCTCGATATCCAATCCGCGAGCGGCAATATCGGTAGCAACTAACACTTGCAACGTGCCGCCTTTGAACTCAGACAATGCTCTGGTGCGCGCACCTTGGCTCTTATTGCCATGAATCGCCATAGAGGTGATGCCGTCTTTATTCAATTGCTCTGCTAAACGATTCGCACCGTGCTTAGTACGGCAAAACACCAGCACTTGATGCCAATCACCTTGCTTGATCAAGTGTGCGAGTAAGAAGCGCTTCACGGCCTTATCAACCAACATCGCTTTTTGGGTAATCAGCTCAGCCGTTTGGTTGCGCTTGGCAACTTCGATCATCGCAGGGTTGTTCAGCAAACCATCGGCTAACACCTTAATCTCATCAGAGAACGTCGCAGAGAACAACAAGTTCTGGCGCTTCTTTGGCAACTGCAACATCACCTTTTTTATATCGCGAATAAAGCCCATGTCTAACATGCGGTCAGCTTCGTCGAGCACGAAAATTTCGACGCCGCTTAAATCTACCGTACGCTGAGTTAGATGGTCAAGCAAGCGGCCAGGTGTGGCTACCAAAATATCTAAAGTGCGATTGAGTGCCGCTTTTTGCGGGTTAATGTTGACGCCACCAAACATCGCCATACTCTTGAGTGGCAAATGTTTCGAGTACGTCTTTACGCTTTCTTCAACCTGCGCCGCTAACTCACGGGTTGGGGTAAGAATGAGAGCACGAATCGGAGTGCGGCCGTTAATTTTTACCGGTGCGTTTTGGCTTAGACGCTGCAAAATAGGTAAGACGAAACCAGCAGTTTTTCCGGTTCCGGTTTGTGCGCCAGCGAGTAAATCGCCACCGGATAGCACTGCAGGAATAGCCTGGGCTTGAATGGGTGTGGGCGTTTCGTAACCGTATTCTTTTACGGCACGAAGAATCGCCTCACTGAGGCCCAGTGAATCAAAAGTCATAATCAACAATCTAAAAGTGAATAGCAGAACTCTCGGGCCGCAGTTTCACAGCGGCAACCAAGAGTTGAACCTTGCCTAGCCCTAAAAATAAGGGGGTTAGGCTTTTTTTCCGCCGCCAAGAAGCATGGCAACAGGGCGCACAGCTCGGGCTGAGCCCGATCGCTTCGCTACGGGTTGCGCTGCTGTAGCGCTTGCACCCGTTGACTGTGCGGAAGAATCAACCGAACCAGAACCTGCTGCAACAGCGGCAGTTTCCACCTTAGTTTCTACATAAGG
>JAYWIG010000196.1:0-3120 GCA_043789035.1 Betaproteobacteria bacterium | reverse complement strand
AACCGCTATCGAAGAGAACGCGGCTACCACGCCGACGAGAATAATTTGGGGTAATTTTAGAAACGATTTCATGTGCTTATTAGACATCATAATGACTGGATAAACGCGCTATCTTGAGCGAGACGAAGGGCCACTCAGGCAATGCAAGGTCAAAAGTTAACCCCTGCTTGACGCTAAGCGACAACCCTCGATTGTACAATAGCCAGATGCCAAATCTCGCTAAAGCCCGGTTCTACATCACAGTCGTCAAAATTACGGGTCTCGAACGCACCACTTTGCCTGAAGTTGCGTTCGCAGGACGCTCAAACGCAGGCAAATCTTCCGCGATTAATGCCATTTGCAATAGAAAAAAGCTCGCCTTCGCCAGTCGAACACCAGGCCGTACTCAATCATTGAACTATTTTTCTTTGGATGACAAAGAGGGAAGTCCAGAAGCCTTTTTGGTCGATACACCGGGTTATGGCTATGCTCAGGCACCAAAAGAGATGAAAAAAACTTGGGATCAGCTCGCCGGGCAATATTTGCAGGTGCGCGGAAATCTATCCGCGCTAATACTCATCGTTGACATCCGCCGTGGTTTGGGCCCACTCGATAAGAGTTTAATCGCTTGGGTGCAACCAAACGTCCCCATCCTTGTTCTTTTGTCAAAAGCCGATAAGCTTGGGCAACAAGAGCGGATGAAGGCTTTAGCTGCCCTTCGTGCACAGCCCGAATTAGCCGATCGACAGATTTTTACTCTATTGTTTTCAGTTTTGACCAATATCGGCATAGAGGACACGAGGGCGTTCATTAATTACTTCATGAACCCTGTAGGCCCCCCTCCACCAGAACCAGATGGATCGCGTCGAAAGGTGAAAGACACGAATTCAAAGATTTTGGACAAAAAAAACCCCAGCGATCATTCGGCTAGGGTGGAATGCCTTCATAAGGCACCCGCTCAGGGAGGAGAAGCGGGACCAGATCCTTAGATCTAGTTTGTCTATGATAAAGCCTAGACAAAAAAATGCAATAGCCTAGGCAAAGTTTGATAAAAAACATCAGTCATCCTAAACAATGTTGAACAGGGAGTGTTCGCAGCATGCTTAACTATCAGAAATTTCCAGCCCATCGCCCTAGAAGAATAAGAAAAGATGCCTTTTCGCGAGCTATGGTGCGTGAAACTACCCTATCTCCTGCGAATTTCATTTATCCAGTCTTTGTGGTCGAAGGCTCTGGGATCGAACAGCCAGTACCCTCGATGCCTGGGGTATCGCGGATCAGCCTAGACAAACTTCTTCTTGTCGCCGCCGAATGTGTCCAACTTGGGATTTCGGCAATCGCGCTATTTCCGGTGATCGACTCTTCTTTAAAGACGTTAGATGGTGCAGAAGCGCTAAATCCAAACGGGCTTGTGCCGCGAGTTGTAAAGGCGCTCAAGCTAGCGCAACCAAGCTTAGGCGTGATGACCGATGTCGCGCTCGACCCTTATACAAGCCATGGCCAAGATGGTGTCATTGACGAAAGCGGGTACATCATAAATGACATCACGGTTGATATTTTGACCAAGCAAGCGCTTGTCCAAGCGGCGGCTGGAGTCGATATCGTTGCACCGTCGGACATGATGGACGGTCGAATTGCTTCGATTCGACACGCATTAGAAACCAATGGCTTCATTCATACCAAGATCATGGCTTACTCCGCAAAGTATGCATCGAGTTTTTACGGACCGTTTAGAGACGCCGTAGGCTCCGCTGCCAACTTGGGCAAAGCTGACAAAAAGACTTATCAGATGGACCCTGCCAATAGCAACGAAGCACTTCGCGAAGTTGCGCTTGATTTGCAAGAAGGTGCAGACATGGTGATGGTAAAGCCTGGCATGCCTTACCTAGACATAGTGCGCAGAGTGAAGGACGAATTTGGTGTGCCAACATTTGCGTATCAAGTGAGCGGTGAATACGCAATGCTCATGGCAGCGGCAAACAATGGCTGGCTAGACGAAAAAGCAGTCATCATGGAATCCTTGCTCGCGTTTCGCCGGGCTGGAGCGGACGGTATATTGACTTATTTTTCAATCAAAGCCGCGCGTTGGTTACGCGAAGACTAGACAATGTTTTGTACCTACATTGCGGGCAGCAAAGCAACTGCTCTTACCGCATTGCCTGCAAACTTGCCGGAAACCGGATTTCTCTGGTTAGATTGCTATATTGAAGACGGCCGCATTTGGATGCCTCATGTTGAAAGGTTAATTGGCTTTTTACCTCTCGAAGAACATCTTCTTGATGCTGAAAATCAAAGCCATTCATCTTACTATGAGTCAACTCATCGTTATGAGATGATCGTCTTTAGAGGTTTGGCAATGCGAGCGTCGTCAATTGCTAAGGACTCAGTCATACGTCAATCGGCGATTCGTATTAAAACGCGCCCGAGTACTTTTTTCGTATTCCCTAAGCTGCTTGTGACACTCCGCCATTCCGATAGCCAACTAATACCAAGTATTCGCGAAAGACTTCTAGCTGCAGAGGCTGAGCAGTACAGATTGCCCGCATGTAGCGACGAGCTTATGCTTAAAATTGTTAACGGTATGGTTGATCGATATCTTGACTTGCGCCAATCTCTCACCGAACAGGCAGAGCAATGGCAGCGACTTCTACTCGATCCTAAGAAACCATTCAACAACTGGACCTACTTGCTTGATGCCCGTCGAGAAGCGCATAAGCTTCAGTCACTTTGTGAAGAGCAGCTTGATGCAATGCAAGAATGGCAAGACGACCAAATTGAACGCATTCCACACTCTGAACAGGGCACAGTAGAAACGGTTCGACTAAGAGAATTACTGGCGGTACGAGTCAATGACATCGCTGACCACATCAAGCGTGTGCATAATCACGGAGAGAGGCTGGAGCGCACTCTAGAGGCGGCGGTTCAACTTCACTTCTCGTCAATGAGCCATCGCACGAACAACATTATGCGAACTCTTACAACGCTCACTGCGATTTTTCTGCCATTGAATTTAATTACCGGTATTTTCGGCATGAACTTCGAGGCAATGCCTTGGCTCAAGAACGAAAATGGTTTTTGGATTGCGCTAGGTGTGATGGGAATTGTTGCTTTGCTGCTAGTTTTGGTGTTTAGCGCAAAACA
>JAYWIG010000195.1:0-11125 GCA_043789035.1 Betaproteobacteria bacterium | reverse complement strand
CCAGGCGATCAACGCTGGCGCCGATGAGGCCTAAATGCTCGATTCTCGTGGTTTAGTCGCCAGTTGCAATTCGACTAACTTTTTTATCGTACGCAACGGTGAGTTGTGGACGTCAACCGGCATGTATAACTTTAAAGGAATAACCCAGGGTAATGTCGTAGACGTTTGGCGCGCTCAGGGCTTAGTGGCTAAAGAGTGCGACTTCACCTTGGCACAAGTTTATTCTGCCGATGAGGCGTTTGTTACCGGCACACTAGGAGGTGTCACCCCTGTGACTCGGATCGACGGTCGACTTATTGGCAATGGCTTACCCGGGCCGCTCACGGCAAAGGCTAGTGAGTTGTACCTTGACTCAGTAAAACACCTATAACTCTAAGGCGTCGAGGCCATGACTTGCTAGTTAAACCTTCAGTCGATCCCGATGTTTCTGATGTCAAATCGGCGGTGACTATATTGGCTTCAAAGGTTTTTAACCGAGCGTTATAAATGCGCTCGGCCTCTGCCTAACTTAGAACCAATCAGCATACCAATAATTGCCATCGCGACACCAACAAGTGGTGCGGGCAACTCCGCACCCAATGGCGTTAAAAGAAAAACTAACCAAGAGGTAATTCCCATCGCGATAGCGCAAAGTGCACCAGTACTATTTGCGCCTTTCCAATAAAGCCCGAAGGTGAGTGGGACAAATGCCGACACCAAGGTAACTTGGTAGGCGCTGGATACCATCTCATAGATTGGTGTGCCACGGCTAGCGATTGCATAGCTTAAGACTGCTATTGTGAAGATGATGAGTGCAACTCGGAAGCCGAAAAGCTCTTCCCTATCGGTCATATTGGGCCGAAAGTGTTTGTAAATGTTTTCTATGAAACTCGTTGATGGTGCTAACAAGGTTGCTGAGGCGCAAGACTTAATCGCTGAGAGCAGGGCACCGAAGAAGATCACCTGTGCAGCGAAGGGCATTGTTTTCATAATGAGAGTTGGCAGCACTTTTTGCGGGTCAGAAGCGAGAAGCTCTTTTGTTTCTGCTGGTATCACCAACACAGCGCACAACACGATAAACATTGGCACAAAGGCAAAGGCTAAGTAACCTAGGCCGCCAATAACAGCGCCGCGCTGCGCGGTTTGTACGTCTTTGGCCGACATCACGCGCTGAAAAACATCCTGTTGCGGAATTGAGCCCAACATCATCGTGATTGCGGCTGCAATGAAAAACAGAACGTCTTTCATGTTGGGTTCCGGCAGCATCTTAAAAAGATCCCGCTCTGATGCCAGAGCCATTGCTTTGTCTGCACCACCGGCAGCGTTGCTTGCTATCACAGCAATGATCGACAAGCCAACGACTAACACTATCATTTGAACAAAGTCTGTCCATGCGACTGCCAGCATGCCGCCATAAACGACATAAATCAAAATTGATATCGTGCCTATTACCATGCCCATTTCGGTACTAATCGAGCCTTGGCTGACAATGTTAAAAACTAAGCCAAGTGCGGTAATTTGGGCAGCAACCCAGCCTAAATAACTTAAGATGATTGCAATTGAACAGAGTATTTCAACTTCTTTCCCGTACCTTTGTCGATAGTAGTCGCCAATGGTTAATAGGTTCATGCGGTAGAGTTTACCGGCGAAAAATACACCGACGAGAACTAAGCAAGTTGCCGCGCCGAATGGATCTTCTATTACGCTACCTAAGCCGCCGGTGACAAATTTAGCGCTAATTCCAAGAACCGTTTCGGCACCGAACCACGTTGCAAACGTCGTGGTAATCACCATAATGAGCGGTAAGCTCCTGCCTGCTAAGGCGAAATCGGCTTTGGTTTTTACTCTCGTACCTGCATAGATACCTATGCCGAGTGTGCCAATGATGTAAACAATGACGAAAGCTAAAAGAGGTGTCATGGGCTAAAAGCGAAGGAAATTGTTAAAAATATAAGTGTAGCTGGAATGTAAACGTCAACTTATGAATTTACATTAAAATGAAAGGTTGCATAATTGTTTGCTTTGCGCCTGCTTTAGGTGCTGACATAAAGTGCTGACATAAAGTGCTGACACAGGGCGCTGCCGCTTGGAGTATTGATGTTTGATTCGATTCGCAACAACCAGAAGGTTTTACAGTTTTTCTTGCTGGTATTAATTGTGCCCGCGTTTGTTTTTTTTGGCGTGTCTGGCTATGAACAATTTCTCACAAAAAGTGATGAAATCGTTGCCGAAGTAGGCAAGCAAAAAATTACTAAACAAGATTTCGAACGCGCCCGTGGCCAACAGATTAAACAAATGAAGCAGGTGTTGGGCGATCAATTCGACACATCAATGCTCGACACACCTCAGGCTCGCAAAGAAGTGCTTGATAATTTGATTTCTCAGCGTGCTTTGATGTCAGATGCTGTTGACAAAAGAGTGATTGTTTCTGATGCGCGCCTTGTTCAGGCTTTGGAGCAATCGGTGCCGGGGCTGAAAAACCCAGATGGCACTTTCAACAAAGAACTCTATCGCAGTATGTTGATTCAACAAGGGTTGACGGAGCAAGGCTTCGAAGCTCAGGCTCGTAAAGACTTGGCTATGCAAACGTCGCCAGAAGCCATTATTCGTAGCGCGATGACGCCTAAAACAGTTGCCGACCGTTTGATCGGTATTCAAGAAGAGCAGCGCGAAGTTGCCGATTTACTGTTGAAGCCATCAGATTTTGTCGCCCAAGTTAAGGCGACGCCTGAGCAGCTAAAAAAGTATTACGACGAGAATTTGAAATCGTTTGAGATTGCTGAAAGCGCTAAGGTTGAATACTTGGTACTGAGTTCTGAAGTGCTTGCTGCTTCAATCGTAGTAAAGCCTGAAGAGATCAAGAGCTACTACGACAATAACAAAGTAAAGTACAGTATTCCAGAACAGCGCCAAGCCAGCCATATTTTGGTGTCGAGTTCGAAAGATAAAGCTGCTGCGAAAACCAAGGCGGAAAGTCTGCTAAAAGAGTTGAAAGCTGGGGCAGATTTTGCTGTTTTAGCTAAAGCAAACTCTGATGACCCAGGTTCTGGCTCTAAAGGCGGAGACTTAGGTTTCTTCAGCCGCGACATGATGGTTAAGCCATTTTCGGATGCCGCTTATTTGCTTAAAGAAGGGCAATTAAGTGACATCGTGGAGAGCGAGTTTGGTTTTCATATTATTAAACTTACCGCTGTAAAAGGTGGTGGTGAGAAGAAATTCGAAGAAGTAAAAGCTGAAATCGAAGCCGATTATAAAAAGCAAAAAGCGCAAGAAGCTTTTACAAAGAGCACCGATGAGTTTAATACTTTGGTTTATGAGCAAAGCGATAGCTTGAAACCTGCGGCGGATAAGCTCAAGCTCACGATTTTGAGCGCGGAGGGCGTTACCCGTGGTGGCGTGTTGTCTGCACCTGGGGCGAAACCTTCTTTATTGAACAACCCGAAGTTGCTTAAGGCACTCTTTTCTGATGATGCGCTTGTGAAAAAGCGCAACATTGAATCTGTTGAGGTTAGCCCTGGTACTTTGGTGTCTGCGCGCATCGTTGAACATAAGCCTTCTAAGAGCAAAGCCTTCGAGACTGTAGAGAATGAAGTACGCGGTGCAGTGCTCGCGGCCGAAGCCAAAAAACTCACGGTTAGTGCTGGTGAAGCGAAAGTAAAGGCCTTAAAAGAAAAAGCTGACTCAACCGGGTTTGCGCCTCCTAGGATGGTTGCCAGGGGTAACCCTTCGGGCTTGGGCCAAGCGGGTATAGACGCTGTTTACAAGGCAGCAGCTATCAAGCTTCCAGCGTATGTAGGTGTTGATCTTGGGCCTGCGGGTTATGCGGTTTACCAAGTCAGCAAGGTTGTAAGCGTAGAGCCTAAGCGAATCGAAGAGATGCGCACTGCTGCTTTGCCTCAATTAAACCAATTGAGTGGCCAGCAAGATTTGGCTGACTTAATGGAATCGATTAAGGCCAGAGTAAGCGTAAAGCGTTTTGAGGAAAAGACGGCTTCGGCGACCGATAAGGACTCAGGTTCCGCGCCGCCTGCCAAAGCTCCTGCTAGCCCTGCTTCGAAATAATGAAATCGGCAGCGGCTTTCACGTCACTGTCATTTGAACCATTCAAAGCTACCAATAGCGCCTGAGGCAGTTGTTGGTAGTTTCTATCCATAGAGCGATAGTAGGCCGGATCGTAATGTTGGGTAAGAGTCGCTTCAACGAAACTGCTCCATTGGTCGTTCGTCGCCAGAGCCTTCCAATCGTCGATCACTTTTTTGCCATGTAAATCTTTTAGGCAATCGAGTTGTTTAAACAGATTGACTTTGTCGGTAGTGAAATGCTCATATTCGCCCAACAATAGCTGCACTCTGGTTGGCGTGCTGGCTTCGATCACAATGCAAGAGCTGTTTCTCATCGCGGTTATCAATTGATCTGGCACTTGGCAGCTACCTACTTTTTTACTTTCGCTCTCGACAAACACTGGGCGGGAAATGTCGAAGCTGCGTAGCTTTTCAGCGACCAAGGTATCGAAGTACTTTTGGCTCGGTTGCGGCTGGCCAACTAGGTTACCGAGTACAGAGCCTTTATGTTTGGCTAAGTCCTCGAGATCTAATACCTGCTGGCCCGATGCTGCCAACTTTTGCAAAATTTGGCTCTTGCCGCTTCCGGTAGGGCCTGCTATGACACGATATTGGTATTGTCCCGCGAGCGTATCGAATGAGCTTAAAACGGCTCTACGGTACTCTCGGTAGCCGCCATCCAAAATATAGGTGGGCCAGCCAACTCTAGCAAGTATCGTGGCCAGTGCGCCTGAACGATTGCCGCCGCGCCAACAATACACAAGTGGTGACCAGTCTTTGGGTTTGTCGTGAAACTGCGCTTGAAGTAAAGACGCAATGTTTCGAGCAACGAGGGCCGCGCCAAGCTTTTTCGCATCAAAAGCCGACGATTGCTTGTACCGCGTGCCAACGGTAATTCGTTCTTCGTCATTTAGTACTGGCGTGCAGTTTGCCTCAGGCAGGTGATCTTCTGCGAACTCGCCGGGGCTACGGGCATCAAGTATCGAAGAAAAGCGGCTATTACCAGCCTCTAGCCTTGAATTTCCAAGTTCTGGCAGCACATCAGTGATAGATATCGGTTTTGGTTCTCTCATAAGGCTCTAAAATAAATAGTGCACATTGTAATTTTGTTTGGAATAAAGAAATCGCATGATTGTTTTTGATTTGGAATGTGAACACGGCCATACCTTTGAGGGGTGGTTTGGTTCGTCTGATGATTTCGAAAGCCAGCGAACTCGTGGGCTTGTTCAGTGCCCGATGTGCGACACACAGCAGGTATCCAAAAAGCTCTCTGCGCCCAGAATCAACTTAGGCGCATTGCAGACTGATAAGCATCAGGAAGTTAGTGCGAAGCCATCGAGTGAAATTACGGTTTCTTCACAACACCAGGCTCAAGCAGCAAGCAAGCTAAGCCCAGAGGCTGCGCAAACCATGCAGAAAATGCAAGAGTTGTGGGTTGAAATGGCCAAACACGTAGTGGCAAATACTCAAGACGTAGGGTCAAGCTTCGCAGAAGAGGCCAGAAAGATTCACTACAAAGAAACACCCGACAGAAATATTCGCGGGGTCACTTCGGCAGACGAAGCCGCTGCATTACGGGAAGAGGGCATTGATGTGCATGCCTTTCCTCTTCCCGCCGCCCTCAAAGGGCCTGTGCAATAAGGGCTTATAAAGCTCTTACTAGTCTTACTTGCGCCTGTCGGCGAGCACAGTCACAGCGCGCTTGACCGCTGGGCGAGCTTCGATTTTCTCAAACCAAGCTTTCAGAGCAGGGAAATCGCTTAGCTCAACGCCTTGTTTCTCCCATGAGCGCACCCATGGCCATGTCGCCATGTCTGCAATCGTGTACTCCTTGCCTGCGATGAAGGAATTGTCCTTTAAACGCTTCTCCATGACACTGTAAAGACGCTTAGCTTCGTTGGTATAGCGGTTAATGCCATATTCAACTTTTTCGGGCGCATGAATTCTGAAGTGGTGAGCTTGGCCTAGCATCGGGCCTACACCGCCCATTTGAAACATCAACCACTGCATCGTATCGAACTTGGCGCGATCTGTTTTGCCTAAGAACTTGCCGGTTTTGCTGGCGAGGTAAAGCAAAATTGCGCCCGATTCGAACACTGCGTAAGGCTTGCCGCCAATGCCATCATGATCAAGAATCGCGGGGATTTTATTGTTCGGGCTGATCTTTAAAAAATCTGGTTTGAACTGATCGCCTGCGCTAATGTCGACCGCGTGAACTGCATAGGCAAGTTTGCACTCCTCCAGCATGATGTGAACTTTGTGTCCGTTGGGCGTTGGCCAGGTGTACAGATCGATCATGCAGGCACCTTATGCGATGAAGTGGGGATGGCTAAGTGTTTGGCAAGTTCAATTTTTGCAATCGCGCTGCGGTGTACTTCATCTGGGCCGTCAGCAAAGCGCAGCGTGCGAGCGTTTGTGTAGGCATAGGCAAGAGGGAAATCATCGCTCATACCGCCGCCGCCGTGCGCTTGCATTGCCCAATCGGCAATTTGGCAAGCCATATTTGGCGCAACCACTTTGATCATCGCAATTTCTGCTTTAGCGATCTTGTTGCCGACTGTGTCCATCTTGTGTGCAGCGTTCAGTGTTAGCAAACGGGCTTGATCGATCATGCAGCGTGAATCGGCAATGCGCTCATGCCAAATACTGTGTGATGCGATTGGCTTACCGAAAGCAACACGGCTCGATAAACGTTTGCACATTAATTCCAAGCAGCGCTCTGCCAAACCAATTAAGCGCATGCAATGGTGAATGCGTCCAGGCCCTAAGCGGCCTTGTGCGATTTCGAAACCACGGCCTTCGCCGAGCAGCATGTTCTCTGCTGGTACACGGACGTCTTTGAAAATAATCTCGCAATGGCCGTGCGGTGCATCGTCATAACCAAATACAGTCAAAGGGCGAACTATGGTAATGCCTGGGGTATCCGCAGGAACAATAATCATGGATTGCTGCTCGTGGCGGCCGGCTTCTGGATTGCTCTTACCCATGGTGATGTAGACCTTGCAACGAGGGTCACCTGCGCCGGAGATCCACCACTTACGGCCATTAATGACGTATTCGTCGCCTTGGCGCTCAATGCGTGTGGCGATGTTGGTGGCGTCAGAAGAAGCAACGTCTGGCTCGGTCATTGCAAAGGCAGAGCGAATTTCACCAGCGAGAAGTTGAGTTAACCATTTCTCTTTTAACGCAGGCGAGGCATAGCGCTCGAAGGTTTCCATGTTGCCTGTGTCGGGTGCGCTGCAGTTGAATACCTCAGGCGCCCATGGCACACGGCCCATGATTTCGCACAAGGCACCATATTCGAGGTTGGTTAAACCCGCACCGCGATGGCTTTCTGGAAGAAACAAATTCCAAAGGCCTTCAGCACGTGCCAGAGGCTTGAGCTCTTCGATAATTTTCGTTGGAAGCCAAGCATTGCCGGCTTTGCGATTTGCGGCAATTTCTTCGCTGTAACGATGCTCATTTGGGTAAATGTGGCGATCAAAAAAGCTTTTTAAACGAGCTTGCAGGTCTTTGACCTTGGGGGTGTATTCGAAATCCATTTGTTTATGTGCCTATGTAATAAAAATAATCAAAAAAAAAGTAATCAAAAACTCTTTTCAACAATCTTCCAAGCTTGCTCGGCCAATGGCTTCGCGCTTCGTCCCGCAGACGCGCCTTGCTGGCTGGCTGCCGTACCATCAACCACGCGTTTCATGATGCCCTGCAATATACCAGCCAATCGAAACATGTTGTACGCAAGATAGAAGTTCCAATTCTCAATCTTGCTTCGCCCCGTCGCGCGGCAGTATTCGGCAATATAGTCTTGCTCTGAAGGAATGCCTAGTTCTGGTAAATTCAGGCCAGCGATGCCGCGAAATTGCCCCGGGCTAATGTGCCAGCTCATGCAGTGGTAGGAAAAGTCTGCCAAGGGGTGACCAAGCGTTGAAAGTTCCCAATCCAAAATCGCCAATATGCGCGGTTCGGTCGGGTGAAAAATTACATTATCAAGCCGGTAGTCGCCGTGAACAATACTGGTTTCATCACCCTCAGGGATATGTGCAGGAAGCCATTCGATGAGCTTGTGCATCGCTTCAATGTGCTCCGTCTCAGACGCTAAATATTGCTTTGACCAGCGGCTAATTTGTCGCGCGAAGTAGTTCCCCGGCTTGCCGTAATCGGCTAAACCAATCGCAGCGAAATCTACCTTGTGAAGCTTGGCCATGGTGCGGTTGAGTTCGGCGTAAATTTCGCCTCGCTCCTTTGGTGTCATGCCGGGCAAGGATTGTTCCCACAACACTCGACCTTCGACATGCTCCATGATGTAGAAGGCGCGGCCAATCACCGATTCGTCTTCACAAAGGCAAAACACCTTGGCCACAGGCACATCGGTTTTTGAGAGTGCCGACAGCACTTTGTACTCACGCTCAATCGCATGCGCGGAAGGCAGGAGCTTTGCGACAGGCCCAGGCTTTGAGCGCATCACATAAGAGCGCGTGTGTGTGACTAGTTTATAAGTTGGGTTTGATTGCCCGCCTTTAAATTGCTCTACCTTCATTGGGCCAGTCAGTGGCAAATGATCTGCGGGTAAATGGGCTTGCAGATAAGCGAAAAGTTTTGCTTCATCAAAACGGTTTCGCTCAGTCACCGCAATGGTGCCTTCGAATTGTGTTTGCGCTGTATCGCTCATAAATAATTATTGTTGCAGCAAAGAGAGGTTAAGTTGTGCGCGCCTACGCAACCAAGCGGAAGGGCGGAATCGATCATCGCCAGTGACGGCATGAAGATTTTGGAGTATTTCAAAAACAGCCGCTGCGCCTAAGGTATTGCCCATTGACAAAGGCCCTTGTGGGTAGCCCAAACCTTGCTGCACGGCAGAATCGATATCTTGCGGGCTTGCCACTTGTTGCTGCGCAATTTCGCAGGCAATGTTGATGATCATGGCGCAAATACGTTGCGAAATAAAACCTGCACTATCGGCCAATACGGAGACTTTCGCACCATCGCTTGCAAACAATGCAGCTGCTTGAGCCAGCACTGCCTTGTGAGTTGCCGGAGTGCCCATCATCACGCGACGTTTGCAGGCTTTAAAGTCGAATGGGAAGAGGGTGTCGATTGCAATCGCGCGCGATGCATCCAGCCCTAAATCGCTACATTCTTGGCTGGCATCCGTGCCCCAAGGGGTTGTGACGATAATTGAATCGAGTGCTGGGGTAACTGCCGTATCGATGGCACCGCCTAGAGCTTCGATGAGGGCTTGTACGCGAGCTGCTTGTGCGGTTTGGCCTGGGCTTTTAGCAACCCAGTAACGCTGCTGTGGGTTGATGTTGACTGGCAAAGTTTCGGGCTGTACATCCTTCGGCATGAGCTGCTGAGTGCCGGAGCTGTAATCGTAAAAACCGCGCTTGGTTTTGCGGCCGAGTAACTTAGCGTCCATGCGCTGCTTGGTGATCACCGACGGCCTAAAACGCGGCTCTTCGAAATACTGGTGGTAAATCGATTCCATGACTGGGTGCGACACATCAAGGCCAGTTAAGTCGAGTAACTCAAACGGCCCGAGCTTAAAACTATTTCCCGCAAAGTTAATTTGCTCGCGCATGATGGCGTCGATCTCTGAAAATGACGCAACACCTTCACCCAAAGCGCGGAGTGCTTCGACCCCATAACCACGCCCAGCATGGTTCACGATGAAGCCAGGTGTGTCTTTGCAAATAACGGCTTGGTGGCCGGTTTTTTCGATCAAGAATTGAAGCGTAGCGAGTGTTTCTTTTGATGTCAGCGGTGCTTCGACAATTTCCACCACCTTCATCAAAGGCACGGGGTTGAAGAAGTGCAGCCCCGCGATGCGTTCGGGGTAAGTGCAAATCGATGCCAAATTCGTAATCGATAGTGACGAGGTATTGGAAGAAATGATGGCTTGTGGCGAAACAATGCCCTCTAACTTGGTGAAAAGCTCTCGCTTAATGCCTAAATTTTCAACAATGGCTTCGACGACTAATCCCGCATTGTGGGCTGCGGTAAGCTCGGTCGAAAAAGTAAAGCGAGAAAGCAATTCGTCGCTCTTAGCTTGGGTGAGCCTGCCCTTTTCTAAAAGCTTGGCGAAGGTGGAAATATAGTGCGCTTTTGCCGCTGCAATGGCCGCTTCTTGGGTGTCGATCATCACAACTGAACAACCAATTTGTGCAAACAGTTGGCCTATGCCACGGCCCATAGCACCAGAGCCGATAACGGCGACTTGCGGGAGCTCGGCGATAGATGAAGTAGGGGTTTGAGTAGCGTTCATGATCGGGGAGGGCTTTGCATGCGAAAATTCACTAAGAGTTTATCAATTTTTAAGAACAATATTTTGGAGCCATCGCCATGCTAACGCTTGTTGGATTTTCGGTCAGTAACTACTACAACAAAGTAAAGCTCGCTTTACTAGAAAAAAACGTGCCTTTCGACGAGCAATTGAACTGGGCCACCAAAGACGAACCAACACTCGCTAAGAGCCCGCTAGGCAAAGTACCGTTTTTGATGACTGAGCATGGCCCATTGGCCGAATCGAACGTCATCATGGAATACATCGAATCAGCCTATCCGGCCCACCCCTTGATGCCTTCAGACCCTTACTTGGCCGCAAAAAACCGCGAACTATCGACGTTTATGGAATTGCACTTAGAGCTTGTCGCTAGAAGGCTATACCCGTTTGCTTTTTTTGGCCGCGAGCGTGATGAAGCGGTTGCAACATCGGTGAAGAAAGAACTAACTCGAAATATCGCGGCGTTTGCCAAGCTGGCGAAGTTTTCACCGTACATTGCAGGCGACACGTTTACTGCGGCCGATTGCGCCGCGTTTGTTCACTTGCCTATGATTTCAATGGCAAGCAAGGCTGTGTATGGAGAAGACTTATTAGCGGCTTTGCCAGTGAAAGCTTATGTTGCTTTAATTAGCGAACGAGCGACTGCGCAGAAGGTCAATGCAGATCGCAAGACTAATCAGGCTGAGATGGCGGCTAATCGGCCGAAGTAGTTAGCTAGACGAATGTCATAACCTGCTTGCAGCAGGTGGGTTGCAAATGAATGGCGCAGTGTTTGAAAGTTTGCGGGCTAGGTCGATCTGGTGAT
>JAYWIG010000194.1:0-3134 GCA_043789035.1 Betaproteobacteria bacterium | reverse complement strand
CTCAGGGCGCTGCTCGTGGCGCATTTGACCTTAAGGACGATGCCGCCAAAGTACGTATAGAGATTTCTGACGAAAAGGGCCTTGTAGTTAGAAAGATTGACCTAAGCAATGTCAGCAAAGGCATTAATCCATTTTCATGGGACGGGCTCAACTCGGCCGGTAAAGAGATGGCCGATGGCACCTATTCAATCAACGCGGTAGCAAACCCCGACGGAGCGAAATTAAAACTCGACTCTTTTATCCCGGCAAAGGTGACCGCCGTAGTGGGCAATCAATCTTCACTTCGCGTTGAACTACAAGGGTACGGGTTAAAACAACAAGACGACATTAAGGGCTTTCTATGAGTTTTCAACAAGGTTTAAGCGGTTTGAATGCCGCTGCAAAAAATCTGGATGTTATTGGCAACAACGTTGCCAACGCCAATACGATAGGCGCGAAGGGTTCTCGAGCGGAGTTTGCAGCAGTGTATGCGAACTCATTAGCTGGCGCATCCGGTTCAACTGCTGGTTTGGGCGTCAGCGTCACTGGCATTGCACAACAGTTTATCCAGGGTGATCTTTCCACCACAAATAATCCACTCGATATGGGTATCAACGGACAAGGCTTTTTTCGTTTAAACCGTAACGGAGCCACAGAGTATTCTAGAAACGGGCAGTTTCAAATCGATAAGACTGGTTATATTCAAAACGCTCAAGGCGCTCGATTAACCGGGTTTTTACCTGATCCGAGCGGCAATACTTCGGTTGGCGTTCCAGGAGATATCCGGTTAAACATGGCCGATATTGCACCCTCGGCGACAACGAAAGCGAGTATCCAGGTGAATTTAGATGCGCGCGAAGCGGTACCAACCGCGCCATTCTCGCTATCGGATGCCAGTACTTACAAGGGTGCTACATCGATTACGGCTTACGACTCCCTCGGAAGCGACCATAGCCTTTCGATGTATTTTCGAAAATCTGGCAGTAATGCTTGGGATGTTTACGCGGCGGCCGACGGTGCACTCGTGCAGCCAACTCCGATTGGCTCCATGACATTTGGTACCAATGGGTTACTGACCTCAAGCGGTCAAATAAATATTGCTATCCCTGTTGGTGCAGCTGCTGGAGGCACACAAAACGCTGTTATTGACTTTAGTAAAGTGACTCAGTATGGATCCGTTTTTGGCGTCAATGAACTAACCCAAGACGGTTTTGCAACCGGACGCCTGGCGGGTTTTGCAGTGGGTAGTTCTGGTGAAATTCTAGGTCGCTATTCCAACGGCAAGACGAAATCTCAAGGCCAAGTGGCACTCGCGAACTTCATTAATGTTCAAGGTTTGTCGCCACAGGGTGGTAATGCTTGGACTGAAACCTCCACTTCTGGGCAACCGGTGATTGGAGCGCCGGGCAGTGGTAATTTGGGGGCAATTCAGTCTGGTGCTCTTGAGCAATCGAGTGTCGATATGACAGCTGAATTAGTCAACATGATTACTGCACAGCGCATTTACCAAGCCAACGCACAAACCATTAAGACGCAAGACCAAGTCATGCAAACCTTAGTGAACTTGCGCTAACCATCATGGATAGGCTTATCTACACCGCGATGTCCGGAGCCAAGGCACTTGAACAGAGGCAAGAGGCTATGGCGAACAATTTGGCCAATGCCAATAGCAATGGCTTTCGTGCTGATTTAATGGCATTTCGATCTGTACCGATTCGGCAAGAAGCGGCTGCCAGTACGCGTGTTTTTGCGCTCGAAGCAACTGCTGGATTCGATGGTACGGCCGGGCCATTGATGCAAACCGGCAGGACACTTGATGTGGCTATTTCAGGGCAAGGCTATTTTGTGGTGCAAGGCCTCGATGGTGTGGAAGCCAATACACGCAATGGAGCTTTCGAAGTTGGAACAGACGGTACCTTGCAAACTAAAAGCGGGCTGCCTGTAGTCGGTGATGGGGGGCCTCTTGTCATTCCACCGGGTGCTATGGTCTCCATTGGTAGTGACGGCACAGTCAGTGCCAAAGTAGGTAGCCAAGCGGCAACCCAAGTCGGTCGTTTGAAGCTTACTAACGACCCAGTAGGGGAGCTACGCAAGAGTGCCGATGGACTGCTTCGTAGGGTCGACGGTGAACCATCAGGGCCGGGTACGAATGTGAGTGTGGCACAAGGTGTACTTGAAGGTAGCAATGTCAACGTTGTTCAAGCCATGGTCGGAATGATCTCTGTATCTCGACAATTCGAGATGCAAATGCGCATGCTGCAAACCGCTGAGCAAAATGAGCAGCGGGCGCTAAATCTACTTGGCAATAGCGGCTAAAAAACAGCGGCTAAAAATTTGAAATTTTGGAAATAGGATTAACTTATGAACCGCTCGCTTTGGATCGCTAAAACAGGCCTAGACGCCCAGCAAACTAAGCTGGACTCGATCTCGCACAACCTTGCGAACGTGAGTACGAACGGATACAAGCGCTCACATGCAGTTTTCGAAGACTTGCTTTATCAAAATATGCGTCAGGTTGGCGCGCAGCAAACTCAACAAAATACGCTGCCCACTGGTTTACAGTTAGGAACGGGTGTTAGAACCGTGGCTACCTCACGTGACTATACCCAAGGCAATCTCCAGCAAACCGGCAATAGCTTAGATTTAGCGATCAACGGTACCGGTTTCTTTCAGGTTCAAATGGCCGACGGTTCAGTAGCTTTCACCAGAGACGGTGGCCTAAGGATGGATGCTCAGGGTCAAGTAGTTACCTCTAATGGCCAGCCGATTTCACCCGGGTTGACGATTCCCGCTAACGCGCGCTCTATTACGGTGGGCGCTGACGGTACTGTGTCAGCACTAGTGGGTAATAACGCTAGCCCGGTGAACGTCGGACAAATTCAAATTGCGAGTTTTGTCAATCCCGCTGGTTTAGAGCCGCGTGGGCAAAATTTGTTTACTGAAACCGCCGCCTCAGGTTCACCAACGGTTGGTGCGCCAAGTAGCAACGGTGCTGGGTCGCTTAGTCAAGGTTACTTAGAAACTTCCAACGTGAATGTGGTGGAAGAATTGGTATCGATGATTCAAACCCAGCGGGCTTATGAAATTAACTCCAAAGCCATTCAAACATCCGATCAAATGCTTGCAAAGTTATCTCAGCTATGAAGCACTTACGT
>JAYWIG010000193.1:0-3141 GCA_043789035.1 Betaproteobacteria bacterium | reverse complement strand
TGGAATATCACCGAATGTTTTAACATCTATGAAGCCAAGCATCTTCGAAAATCATCCTCTCCTTTGGCAATCTGCACTCCCAAACACAAACGATAACGATAACAAATATAAGCGTGGCCACGCTCTGATTTATGGTGGCTATCCTCTGACGGGCGCATCTCGGCTAGCTGCCCATGCAGCCGCTCGAATAGGTGTTGGCTTAACAACCATCGCGGTGCCAGAGATTGCATTGAGTATTTATGCATCTGGTTTAATGAGCATTATGATTAAACCCCTTCAAAACCGCGATTCAATATCAACTTTGTTGGCCGATAGGCGATTCTCGGGCTTTCTGGTTGGGCCTGGCGCTGGCGTTGGCGAAGAAACGAAAAGCATAGCCTTACAGATGCTCGTTACAAAAAAGCCATTGGTGATCGACGCTGATGCAATTACATCATTCAAAGATCAGCCTATGCTGCTCTTCCAGTCAATCGCGGGCCCATGTGTTCTAACCCCACATGAAGGTGAGTTTGAACGCATCTTCGCGATCACCGGCGACAAGCTGAAACGCGCACGGCAGGCGGCCAAGCAAAGCGGTGCAATCGTCATATTGAAAGGTTCGGACACCATCATTGCCAACCCGGACGGAAGAGCCGTGATCAATTCAAATGCCCCTGCCTCTCTAGCAACGGCAGGGTCAGGAGATGTATTGAGTGGAATGATTCTTGGGCTCTTAAGCCAAGGAATGGAGCCATTTTTAGCGAGCTGCGCAGCCGTGTGGATGCACGGTGCGGCAGCCAAACTGTTTGGAATTGGTCTGGTAGCGGATGACCTACCAGGCCTATTACCCAGAGTTAGAAGTTCGATTGAAGCTATTTCTTCGACTTAAGTTTTTTATAAGTCAAATCCACTTGCTTGCTTCTATCGGTATCTTTTAGGCCATTAGCAATATCAGCTGCGGCTTGCTTAATAACTTTTCTTGGGCGAGTGTCGCTCAAGTCAATCGACTCATCCTTCTCCGAAGGCATCGGCGGTACCGGGTGCTCCAGAATGCTGACTCTTACCATTATGGCTTCACCACTACCTGCCCTCTTATTTCGCCGTTAGGGTTGGCACTGGTGTGGATGTTGAAATACCATTTACCTGATTTTAAGTCCGCCATTTGTGCCGCTGTGAGAGTTGTAGCGCCAGCGATTGGGCTTGCGAGGCTACCGTCAACGGGAACGACTGGCGGGGCGTTTTCTCCAGCCACCGCTGGCCCGTGAAAATGAGCCGCAGTCGCAGCACCCGTTAAGCCTGAATAGGTAATAGTCCACTTCAAGATGCTCGTTGCCGGGTCTAACCGTCCTTCCATTGTCCCCATTCCGCTGCCGCTCACTGCGGGCACTTCGCTAGACCCGCCTAGTGTAGCGGTCACGTCGGAGCCGGCCACCATTGCCGGGGCAGTACTTGAGGTATCCGGCGCCGTTGGCGCCGTAGGCACGGTTGGCATAGTAGGCGTAGGTGGTGTAGTTTTACTGCATGCACCTAAAAGGATGAAGGTGGAAAGAACGGCGCTATACATACTGAGCCGAATAGCGTTTGAAGGATAGATTTTCATAAAGTTTCCTAAATTGGGTGGTTGTAATTGATACGGCAGTAATTTTGCCCATTTAAAAATCAGCCGACTGTTCGGCGGCGCACACAAGTAGAAACTTATTTAGCCCTTGGCCTCTGCAAAGTGGGCTGAACAGATTGCAAACGACCAGCCCTCAACTCAGCCACCGCCTTAATTACCGATCGGGCTACATCACGTACTTCTTCTTGCAGCGGGAAGTCTTTATCAAGTGCTTCATGGCTGTTGGCGTAAGGTTCGTAGTAGCCAATGAATCGGTCTAAGCGCGCTTGAAAACCGGCATCAATAAACCCCATCCAATCAAGCCAATCAGACAGCCCACGTCGAGACCCCTCAATACCCGCCACGTCACCATGAATTACTAGGCCGTAAGTTCTGCCCTTCAAATGTTGTGGAAAATCCCATTCTGCCATTTCTAACTTCTTCGCTAATGCAGCGTCTTTGCCCCCGGTACTCGTCGGGTCGGGGTTACCTCCATCGGCGCACACCAATCGATCAATCATCAACTTTAAAGGGCTCGGGCTTTGATACCAATAAACGGGCGACAGAATAATGACGCCATGGGCCGCCACCCAGCGCTCATAAATTTCATTCATCCAATCGTTGGTTTGATTCAGCGAATGGTTTGGGTAGCAACTACAGGGCCAATGGCATAGCGGCATGGCCGTAGATGCACAGCCTTTGCACGGGTAAATGTTTCGTCCGTACTCAGAAGTGAGCAGGCTCAAATCCAATACATCTACATTGATTTCCGCCGCTTCAAGTTCGGCTTTCGCAATTTGCAATAGACGGTAGGTTTTGGACATTTCCCCTGGGCAACTACCATCATTACGGGCTGATCCACAAATCAGCAATACCCGAGAAGGTGTTTTTTCCAAACTCCAGGCTTGCTGGGCGTTATCGATGGCTTCTTTCGTCGCCAACCATTCCGTAGAAAGCTCATATTTTGGGTCGGCATAATCCGCGCCTGCCTTTTGAGTAAAAGGCGCTTTGCGCCCTTCCGTATAAGCGCCCCATGCGATGCGTTCCAATTGGCTAATCGATGCATCTTCGACTCTAAATGCTGGGTCGATGAATGCCGCCTGAAACCGTCTACCAAACTCTTTGCGCGTTAAAGTCGGCGGTGCTTGTCCAAGTCGAACCTTGATTGTGTGTTGAACCATCTGAGATTTCCTCCAAACTTTGACCTTAAGCAGGATCTCTGATCACGTCTGTACGCTCGCCAACATAAAAGGAGTCTAATTTCCGGGATTTATTCCTACACGCATTCAGTCAAAAGTCCGACGAGTTCGGCCCACAGGTTACTGCAATATAAAACACCTCATTCAAATCGGGATTTTATGTCTACGGAAACCGCCGCCCTGCCTCCAACCGGCCACACCAATGGATGTACTGCGGTGTCTTGGACTGCGGTTTTCGCCGGAGCATTGGCTGCGGCGGCACTGTCACTAATCCTTTTAATCCTCGGTACAGGCTTGGGCCTATCTTCGGTTTCGCCTTGGAGCAGTGCCGGCATTAGTGCCACTACATTGGGTGTATCCACTATT
>JAYWIG010000192.1:0-11238 GCA_043789035.1 Betaproteobacteria bacterium | reverse complement strand
TGGAACACGTAAGTAAATTGGCTGTTGAACCACTACCGTAGGGGGGTGCAAAATCACGATAGGTTGCGGATAAATAACTTGCGGTTGCGGAAACCGGCCGATGTCGATTCTTCCGTAGAAACCCGGTTGACCGACCTGCACTGATACTGCCACGTCGGCAGCAAAGGTGGTTGTTGAAGCTAGCCACATGATGGATGCCCCTAGTAAAGCGATGCGGGTCATATCGGCTCCTTGTTGTTCAGTACCTGTGACGGTGAGTTTTTACTTAGGGCCCATTGTGACAGGTAAAACGATAACTATGCGTTTAATAGAGAGTTGGGAAGTGGTCTTGGTCAATGAGAGTTGTCTGGCTCCAAAAGTAAGTGTTGACGGTATTACTTTTCTTGGTAATACTTCAACACGATTTTCATCCAAAAGATAAGGCTATGAGTTACGCATTAACGAGTAAACGACAAGTCACGATTCCTTTACATATTTGCGAGCAACTAGGCATCGGGCCTGGGCGCGAAATTGAGTATGTAACTCTGAATGACGGTAGAGTGGTTATAACTCCGATGCCCGAGAAAAGTGTGTCGATTCAATCGGCGATTGAAAAGTGGCGAGGCAAGAGTTTACTGAAAAAAACCACCGAAGAAATCATGCGTGATACTCGCGGTGATGAGTCGATGCGATGATTCTGGTCGATGCGAATGTCTTAATCGATATCGTCGTTGCCGAAACAGTTTGGACGAGTTGGAGTCAGGCACGAATAGCCGCTGCGAGTGTAGACGGTGCGGTAATAAATTTTGTTATTTATGCTGAAATCGCTTCTTGTTTTTCAACGCAAAACGATTTGAAAAGTTTCTTAAATGATTTCTCGATTAGCGTTTTGCCGATATCAGAAGATGCTGCTTACCTAGCTTCTACTGCTCATCAATCTTATCGACGCTCTGGCGGTCAGGGCAATGTAACACTGCCAGATTTCTTTATTGGCGCCCATGCAGTCGCTTCGGGATTGAAGCTAGTAACTCGGGACCCATCACGCTATAGAACTTATTTTCCGGCGTTGGAGTTGGTGACGCCAGGCTGAGGTTTATTCTTTTGGTGTTTGCGAGAGGAGGGGTGACATCATTCGCCTTTTTGGAGTTATTGCAATCTAGCTATACTTTCCGCTCGATGACACCATCTTTAGTGATCTTGTCGCGAAGCAAGTTGTTGTCGCCGCCGTTACCGCTATGGCTGAGATGATTGTCGTCCAATCACCCAAGAGTGATTTTGTTCGTCACCGGAACGAATTAAATGTTAGCCTGTTGAATCCCAGCCAGCTTGCATAAGTGCTGGTGTGATGAATTTTGTGCAGATGTCGCGTTCAGTGAGCTGGCGTTTATTCATCGGTTGGTGAAATTAGAAAATAATGCGTGGGAAATTCTCTAACTTCCAGATGTGAAGCCTTGGCAATTTGCCTTGAACATTCGCTTGGCCAATAGCTGATTATCCCGTCAACATCATGTGCCGCGGTTTCGCGGATGACGCCTGATTTTACGGTCACTTATGAACACCTGGCTTTGATGTTTTCAGTACGCGGCTGCGTAGCTCGTCGAAGTAAAGTGGACCCACGGTTAGCATCGGGGATGATGACGCTCCAGCTTCCAGCAGTCTACGCAGGTGTAGACGATCTTTATCCCGACGAATCAATTCGCGTACGTAGTCGCTCGCTGTTACATAGGGCCCTGGCACGACTTGTTCATCCGCAGAGGATTTGAGTGCATAGGGCAAAGAAATATTCACTTTGCTCATGCTGGGAGGGTAAGGGGTTTGGTAAAAGTTGGCAAGCAGCATGAGTTAGTTCTGAGTAAAGGTGCTTAATGCTTGGGCTTCATTTAGCAATTGATTCCAGTCATCTGGCGGTTGACCACTTTCGAGCATCTTTCGAAACACGCGGTACGCATCGTTACTGCTTTCGTAAGCGCGTTTTGTGTCTTGATCATTTACCCAGGCATAGACGATTATTTTGCTTGCTGCATGATAACGAAAGAACAATCGGTATTGCTGGAAGAACTTCGCTCGAAACCAATGCTTATGGTCTTCTCCTAGGGTATTGCCTTGTCGATACTCAGTTTTACTTGGATCTTGTGGAATGACATCGAACGCTAGTTTAGTAATCGCCGATAATCGTTTAGAAGAGTTCTTTTTGGAAAAATTAATCGGATCTTTGTTTTTAAGCGATTCAAACTCCGAGGTGAGGGCATTAATTTGTTCGAGAAACAATGGGTGAGCAAAAATCGTCCAGCCGTTTACAACCAACGTCACTGGTTGTTTGTGACTCATTCATCTTCTTCCGACAAAGCGGAGTTGAGGTCTATGTCGATGTGGCCAACTAAGGATTGGAGGCGTTTTGCTAGGCCAGCGTCAATTGCTTTAAGATTTTCTGGGTGGTTGGCAATATCACTTGCTATGAAGCTAAGAAATGTTTCGAGGAGGGGATCATCTTTTTCTATTGTTTCCACGCGCGATAGGATGACTTCGCCACCGGGGCGAACTGTGTAGTGAAGTTTATCTCGCTTACCAAGTTTCAAGGCACGGCGAACAGTTTCCGGGACCGTGGTTTGGTAGCGGTCGGTGAGGGTGGATTCGACTTCTAAGGTGGCTGTCATGATGTGCCCTGGTAAGTGGTGATGGATGAATGGTAATGCGATTGCATTGTCGTTGTCAATATAAGCCGAAGGCCAACTTTAAACTTAAGCCGAAGGCCGACTTTAAACTTGATTCAAATAGGAGCCACCAATCCCCACTGCGCGCCTTGCAAGGCGCTTAGACTCGCTAGGCATAAAGGACTACGCAGGTACTCCTTTATGTCCGAGCTCCTCCCCGTCCCGGGGCTTCGATTCCCCTCTCGGGGACAGTAAAAAGCAAAAAAGCCACTTTCTTACGAAAGGGGCTTTTTTGCTTTTTGGTGGAGCCGGGGGGAATCGAACCCCCGTCCGCAAGTCATCTACGACCAGTTCTACATGCGTAGTCGGTTTATTTTTGTCTTAGCAGCAACTTAGCCAATCGACAGGCCGGTTGCTACCCAGTCACCTATTTTTTAGCCTCTCGATAAGTAACCCATCGAGGTACGAGTTCCTGTAAATGATGTCGGTGATGGTTTTTAGGCCATCCTAGCCCAGGAACCTGCTAGTCCAACAAATCAGGCCGCTAGGGCTTGATTAAACGATTCGTCGTTTGCGTTTGTGTTTTGCCAATGGATTTACGAGGGAAAGGCGCCTCGGCATGCCCTGTGCCGCGTCACTACCCACGTCGAAACCGGGTCGGCCCCATATTCTTGTGAAAGTTTGCATTTACACGAACAGCCTTAATAATACTCCTAAGGAGCGATTAAAGACACACTCGGAAAGTAAGATGCAAACCGACGGGAATCTCGCGTAAGTACTGCGCAACCAGCCACTGCTGCATGGGCGCCAATGAAAAAATCCCCTAGAATATTGTTTTTTGTACCGCCTTGCCGACGGTAACGCAAAAAAGCTTTGCCCGCTAAAAACAACGCTGGTTTAGGAATGTCGATGAAATCTAAATCAAGCGCCTGAATAGTTTTGTCCAGGGCTTCTAAGGTGGAGAATGTCAGTGAAATTTCTGAGTAAACAGTTTCATTAATGACTAAACGATGGATTTGAGATTGAGCTCGTAACTGAGAAATTGACCAGTCTGCCCATTGCGGATCGTTTTCTAGAACGTCAATTAGGACGTTGCTATCCACGATGATCATTTGTTAGTCTCTAAGGAGTGCCATCAAGTCGTCTGTTCGCCATTTGATATCTGCTTTACCGCGAGCTTGCTCGAAGCGATCCAGTTTGCGCGTTTTGTGAGTACCGTGCACTCTAGCTTTATGAATGACCACTTCACCACTGGAATTCACAGCAAAATCGACGGCACTGCCTGGGAGCAAGCGCAATGCGTCTCGAATTTGCTTGGGAATCGTGACTTGGCCTTTACTCGTGAGCGTTGTTGCCATGGCTTGCCTAAAAGTGTTACCGATGAAAATATTGTAATACCTTTGCTTAACCCTGAGCAAGCACTCAGTAACATTACCCTTAGGTCGCCCTCAAGTCGCCCTTAGCTTGCCTTTAAAGCCGCCGCCACAATGCTCTTGGCATCAACCCCAAAAAAGTCTCGTAATGCTGCCCGTGTGTCGCTGCGGCCGAAGCCATCGGTACCTAAGGTTTTGAACTTTCTTCCTTCGGGTACGAATTCTCGAACGGTTTCGGGTACTGCTCGAACATAATCGGTTGCGGCGATGATCGGGCCTTTGGTGGTGTTCAACACTTGAGTTAACCAAGATGCATCGCCTGTGTTTGAGCCGTCTCTGGCCAACTCGCTCCAGCTGGTGACGCTAATAACATCGACGATATAGCCTTGCCCACTTAACTCGTGAGCGGCTTTAATCACTTCAGTCAGAATTGCGCCTGAACCTAATAATGTGATTGGCTTTTTTCCTCGGCCAAACTTACCGAAGTGGTAGCAACCGCGAATCACGCCTTCATGGGCTTCGATGGGTAAATTTGGTTGGGCGTAATTTTCATTCATCAAGGTGATGTAGTAGAAAACATCTCTCTGTTCAACCATC
The DNA here is from genome assembly GCA_043789035.1 of Betaproteobacteria bacterium. GTDB lineage: Bacteria > Pseudomonadota > Gammaproteobacteria > Burkholderiales > Burkholderiaceae_E > JAYWIG01. The sequence continues at coordinate 6,638 of JAYWIG010000192.1, read as the reverse complement.
ATCTCGGTCATGCCTTTATCGACAATGACGGCGAGTTCACCCGCAAATGCTGGGTCGTAGGCTTTGCAATTGGGAATGGTGGCGGCGACTAAGTGGCTGGTGCCATCCTGGTGTTGCAAACCTTCTCCACCTAGGGTGGTTCGGCCTGAGGTTGCGCCGAGTAAGAAACCCCGTGAGCGTTGATCAGCTGCAGCCCATATGGCATCGCCTACGCGCTGAAAGCCGAACATGCTGTAGTAAATGTAGAAGGGCAGCATGGCAAGGCCGTGTACGCTGTAGCTGGTTGCAGCGGCCGTCCAACTAGCAATCGCACCGGCTTCGGAAATACCTTCTTCTAAAATTTGGCCATCATGGGCTTCACGATAGGATAGTACTGAGCCAATATCCTCAGGTGCATAACGCTGCCCGACGCTAGAGTAGATACCCACTTGTTTGAACAAATTCGCCATACCGAAAGTACGAGCTTCATCGGCGACGATGGGCACGATACGGGGCCCAAGTTCTGAGTCTTTCAATAAACTTCCGAGCATGCGCACAAACGCCATGGTGGTCGACATTTCTTTGCCGTCGGCTTGCAATGCAAAATGTGCGTAGGAGTTATTGTCGTTTGAGGAAATGAGTGCAGGTATGGCGACTATATCTGCTGCCGTATGGCGCTGCGGCAAGTGGCCACCGAGTACTTCGCGGCGTGCTTCTAAGTATTTCATTTCTGCGCTGTCTTTAGCGGGTTTGTAAAAGCTTAAGGTCTTGGCTTGCTCGTCGGTCAGCGGTAAATTGAAGCGATTTCGATAGGCAATTAACTCTTCCTCATCCAACTTCTTTTGGCTATGCGTTGTCATCTTGCCTTGGCCGGCATTACCCATACCGTAGCCCTTCTTGGTATGCGCCAAGATCACCGTTGGTTGGCCTTTGTGTTTGGCGGCGGCTGCATAGGCGGCGTGGATTTTTACGATGTCATGGCCACCGCGTTTTAAGCGGTCGATTTGTTCATCGGTCATGCCTTGAGCAAGGGCTGCAAGTTCTGGGTTTTGGCCGAAGAAGGTATCTCGGTTGTAGCGGCCATCTTTGGCGGCAAAGGTTTGCATTTGGCCATCGACAGTGTTGGCAAACGCGCGATGTAAGGCGCCCGCGGTATCGCGTGCAAAAAGGCCGTCCCAATCGCTGCCCCAGACTAGCTTTATCACATTCCAACCGGCACCAGAGAACAAGCGCTCAAGCTCATCGATAATTCGGCCGTTGCCACGCACGGGGCCGTCTAAACGCTGCAAGTTGCAATTCACTACCCACACGAGGTTATCTAAACCTTCGCGTGAAGCGAGGGTGAGCGCGCTCATGCTTTCCGGCTCATCCATCTCACCGTCACCAAATACACCCCAAACTTTGCGAGTGCTGCAATCGAGGAGTTTTCTATGCGTTAGGTAGTGCATGAAACGCGCATGGTAAATGCTACTGATTGGGCCAATGCCCATAGAGCCAGTTGGGAATTGCCAAAAATCGGGCATTAACCACGGGTGAGGGTAACTGCTTAAACCGCGCGCGCCATGTTCAGGTGCTTCGATTTCGCGGCGATAAAAGTTTAAGTCTTGCTCGGTCAGGCGACCTTCTAGATACGCACGCGCATAAACACCGGGGGCACTGTGAGGTTGATAAAACACCAAGTCGCCACCATGCTGGTCGCCCGCTTTAACATTGCGTGCGTGAAAGAAATGGTTGTTGCCGACTTCGAATAAATCTGCGGCACTTGCGTAGCTGGCGATATGCCCACCCAATTCACCATAAGCCGCGTTCGCTCTAGCAACCATCGCCAGAGCGTTCCAGCGCATCAGTGAACCTAGCTTTTCTTCGATCGCCAAGTCGCCCGGAAATTGCGGCTGCTGACTTACATGAATGCTATTGGCGTAAGGTGTAGTAAGTTCGGGTTGCCAGCCGATGCGCTGCTGGCGTGACAAAGCAACTAAACCATCGAGGATTTGCCGCGCCCTTTCTGGGCCATGCTCGGCGATTAACGATAGAAAAGCATCGCGCCATTCCTGCGTCTCGGTAGGGTCGATATCGGCGGCGCTGGCAGCGTTGTCGATCAAGTCGTTAGTTTGCGTCATAGAGGACAAATAGCGGGGGTCTGTAGGTGCATTCATAACCGGCAGTGTAGATAATTAATCGAAAAATAGGCTGCTGAATATTCGATTGAAAAGCTACAAAATCGGCATAAAATGCTGCGTATCGTTAATTTAAAAATTTAAAATGATGAATCACACGCTAGACACCATAGATTTGAGAATTCTTGATATTCTCCAAAAAGACGGAAGTTTAAGCAATGTTGAGCTTGCAAAACAGGTTTACTTAAGCCCGTCGCCTTGTTTAACACGGGTTAAAGCCTTAGAAGCTAATAGCGTGATTCAGCGCTATGTTGCGTTGGTTAGTTCGGCGGCTGTAGGGCTAGGGCTGAATGTGTTTATCAACATCAGCTTGAAATCGCAAAGCAAGCAAGCCTTGGCGGAGTTTGAAACCAAAATTTGCGAGCACGACGAAGTGATGGAGTGCTACCTGATGACAGGCGATAGCGATTACTTGATTCGTGTCGCGGTTGCTGACATAGGTGCGCTAGAAAGATTTATTCTTGATCAACTCACCCCAATTCAAGGGATTGAGAAGATTCGTTCTAGTTTTGCGTTGAAGCAGGTTCGATACAAAACGGCTTTACCGCTAAAAGGTACAGTGGGCAAATAGGCTTGGCTTTATGCGTACTCTGAAACTTCAACCAAATTCAAATCAGGGTCACGTACATAAACCGAGCGAATTTTTCCATTCGCTCCGGTGCGTGGGCCAGGGCCTTCGATGATCGGCCATTGACATTCATTGAGCTTTGCAATGACCGCGTCAAGCGGAATGCTGGCGATAAAGCATAAATCGAGTGAACCACTGACAGGTAAATGCGCCTTTGGTTCAAACTCTTTGCCTCGCACATGAATATTGATTTTCTGTGAACCGAATTTTAATGCTCGTCGAGTAATTCCACCGCTCTCGAAACTTTCGAGCTTCATGCCCAGCACACGTGTATAAAAATCAATGCATTTATCTGCGTCGATAGTGGTGATAACGACGTGGTCAATGTGATCAATCATTTTTTATCCTATTGCTGAGTTTAGGTGGCTAGAGCTTTGTTCAAACGTGGGCCTGCTTTGATTAGTTGGCTAGGTACATCATGCCCTAGTAGAGCAGGTAAGCCTCTCGCGGCTTCGAGTAACTTCACTTCATCGATACCCGTGTTGTAGCCGATGAGCGCCAGCATATGTACGGTATCTTCAGTGCAAATATTACCTGTGGCTCCTGGTGCATAAGGGCAGCCGCCCAAACCACCTAATGAACCATCAAATCGAACAACGCCTTCTTGCACTGCGGCTAAAACATTTGCTAAACCCATGCCTCTGGTATTGTGAAAATGCATGGTCAATTGAGTGCTAGAAAATCGACTAGCAAATGCATCGGTCATTGCTGAAACTTGGGATGGGTAAGCCATGCCGGTGGTGTCGCACAGGGTAATGCCGCGAATGCCTAAGTCCGCATATCGAGCACACCACTCAAGAACCTCGGTTTGAGCAACGTCCCCTTCCATGGGGCAGCCGAAGCTTGTTGAAAGAGAAACGTTGATCCGAGGCCTTCGCTCAACTTCAATCTCATCCATAGCCTTTATGACTTGCGAAAGTTGGGTGAAGCTTTGCTCGCGAGTCATTTTTAAGTTGGCGTTGTTATGCGATTCTGAAACCGACATGACTAAATTCAACTCATCTGCTCTGGCTTCAACTGCACGCTCTGCACCTCGAAGATTAGGTACAAGCACGGTGTACTCGACGCCTTGTACTCGCTGTATCCTGCCCATGACTTCGTCGGCATCGCGAAGCATTGGTATGGCTTTGGGCGAAGTGAAAGAAGTTGCTTCAATTTTTGCAAAGCCGCATTCACTTAAACGATTAATGAGTGTAACTTTGTCGTCTGTAGGTATAAAGATTGGTTCAATTTGAAAGCCATCGCGGGTGGCAACTTCGTTCATGTAAAGTCTTTTGAGGTGTGAGCTCATGCCACTATGCCTTTTTCTTTCATCGCGTGAATCTGTTCATGGGTGATGCCCAAGCGTAGCAGCACAGCATCAGTATCCTGCCCAAGAGCGGGTGCGTTATTTCTGTGGCTGCCAGGTGTTCTAGAAAGTTTAGGGATGATGCCAGGCACGGCAAGGCTGGTACCGTCAGACATTTGTACATGCTGAATCATTCCACGCGCAATGTAATGCTCGTCATTAGCAATGTCGGCTACGGAGTATATTTTTCCAGAAGGTACGGCTGCCTTAGCGAGTTGTTCTAGCACTTCGGCGCAGCTTAATGTTGCTGTCCATGCGCCAATGGCATGATCGATTTCTTCGATTCGGTTCACTCGGCCAGCATTACTGCCAAGCGCAATATCGTTCGCTAAATCTACGCGTCCAATCGCAGACATTAAACGTTTAAAAATACTATCGCCGTTGCCTGCAATTAACGCGTAGGCACCATCGGCACATTGATAGGCATTGCTGGGGGCAATGCCGGGTAGGGCGCTACCAGCGGCTTGTCGAACTGCTCCAAAGGCGCTGTATTCTGGCAGCAGGCTTTCCATACAATTGAATACTGCTTCATACAAAGCCATATCAATGACTTGACCTATGCCGCTGCTATTGCGCTCATGCAGCGCCATCAATATGCCGATTACGCCGTGTAGCGATGCGAGTGTATCGCCAATGCTCACGCCAACTCGAACCGGTACTCGCCCCGGCTCAGCAGTTAAGTAGCGCAGCCCGCTCATGGCTTCGGCAACGACACCAAAACCGGGCCTGTCTTTATAGGGGCCTGTTTGCCCGTAGCCACTGATGCGCAGCATAATGAGTTTTGGATTGATTGCTTGAAGTGCTTCTGGCCCAATGCCCCAGCCTTCCATCGCGCCGGGTCTAAAGTTTTCGATGACGATATCTGCGTCAACGATTAATTGCCGAATAATTTCTTGCGCTTCAGGTTTGCGTAAGTCGAGGGCCACCGATTTTTTATTGCGCGATTGCACTTGCCACCAAACAGAAGTACCGTCTTTCATTAGGCGCCAAGAGCGCAACGGGTCGCCGGTTTCTAAGGGTTCGATTTTGATGACTTCAGCACCGAAATCTGCCAGTGTTTTTGCGGCGAATGGGCCTGCGATGAGTTGCCCGAGTTCGATTACTTTAATGCCTTGCAATGGGCCGTGTTTATTTGTCATATCTGTTTTCATATTGCGAAACTAGATGCTTATTGTTATCGCTGATCAGTCAAATGGCTATTACCATTTTGCTGCTAAGGCTTTCGCGTTTTGCGAATGCTCGAAGATTCGATAAGGTGTTGTTTAAACTCTTGCGCCAACAGACTATCGTTTGTTGCTACTGCTAGGGTACGCTTTGCCCAAGGATTACTAAGCGCTCTCAACGTGATTGCGATGTGCTTCGCCAGCGGCTGTGTAGCGGCCTTTGGCAGTACGGCAATACCTAAGCCGGCGGCCACTAGATGGCAAACCGCATCAAAACTACGTACCTGCATACGGAGTTTAAGAGGCTTATTTGCAAGCCGTGCTTCTTGCTGCATTCGAGTAAGAAGTGCTGCACCTGTATTTAAGCTGATAAAGTTTTCAACTAAGGTTTCTTCAAAATTCAGCGGAACTTTGCTTTTAGCAAAAGGGTGAGCGGTCGGCGTAACCAGCACGAGCTCATCATTTGCGAAAGCAGTTGCGTTTAAATCTTCGGTGAGAGGCGTGGCTATGTATATTCCAACGTCTGTGTGGCCTTCTCGTAAGGTAGTGATTACTTGTTCGGAAACTTGCTCTTCTAAATCGATTTGCACATCGCCATTTTTCTGCATAAAAGAGGCAATTTGTTTCGGTAGAAATTGATTGATTGCCGCCGTGCTCGCAGTAATTTTCAAATGCCTTTTTATGCCTTGTTTTAAATCGGTAAGTTCTTGGGTGAGTTGATCCGAAGTTTGTAAGAACGCAAAACCATGTTTTACAAATACCCTGCCAGCTTCAGTTGTGCGTAAGCCTTTTGCGTGGCGCTCGAACAGAAGCATGCCACCAGCCGATTCGAGTTCCTTTAAGCGTCTGCTAGCGGCGGCAACAGCCAGATGAAGTTGCTGCGCAGCCGCACTAAGGCTACCTGTTTGCGCGCAAGCTAAAACTAGCCGAATACTTAGCTGATCAAAACGAGACAGGTTAATGCTGGTGGGCATCGGCGAGACTACCTGAGATTGACGGTGCCTGAGAAAGTCACGGTTACTTCAGAGTCACCGCCTTCACTTGGTACGGGTGCGGCGCTCATTGAATCGCTGCGCATCGCTTTCATCATCGGTGCTTGGCGAATAATGACGTTGTTACCGTTATGTAAATTTACTTCCTTGATGTCGAAACTTTTATAACCCAAAGCGCTTGCTGCATCTTGTGCCTTGGCGCGAAAAGCGCCCGCGGCATTCTTAATCAATTGTTTTTCAGCTGCATTTCTTGCGTCATCAGATAATTTGAAGTTGATACCCGATAGTTGCAGCTTCTGCGCTAATTGCCCCGCAAGGTTGCCAAGGCTTGCAAAGTTCTGCGAGCTGTTT
>JAYWIG010000191.1:0-3163 GCA_043789035.1 Betaproteobacteria bacterium | reverse complement strand
TTTGTTCGTCGCTATAGCCTTTTGAAATTTGATGCATGATAGTCGCTTGACGCGTGCCAGCCTTGAATGCGGCCATCTGCTCAATCAGGTAACTTTTCGACTTACCGGCCAAAGGCCAACTGCCTGGGCCTTGCGCGTTGCCATCAGTACCGTGGCAGTTGGCACAATTAGCTGCCAAATAATTCGCGCTCTGCGCGTTGGCAGCGCCGTTTGCTAGACCTAACAAGGCTGCGGCAACCAATGTAAAGGTGAAGTGTCTCATCCTGGAGTCTCCTTTTTATATAAACAAATTTGATGTTATACGAAAAAAACCCCCGACTTTTAATCGGGGGTTTTCTTTTTTACCTAGTCTTCGCGAAGTTTTAAACTTGAGCAACCTCTCCGGCCTCTTCACCTTCACTGCTAGGCGGAGGTGGCGGTGCGGACTCATGAAAATCGAGTTTCACTTTATCGTTTTCGTCCATATCCACGGTGACTTTGCCGCCATGTATCAATTTTCCGAATAGCAACTCGTCAGCCAAGGCGCGACGAATCGTGTCTTGAATCAAACGCTGCATAGGTCGGGCACCCATCAGTGGATCGAAACCATTTTTTGCCAAGTGTGCACGCAAAGACTCTGAGAAAATCGCATCGACTTTCTTCTCATGCAACTGCTCTTCTAGTTGCATTAAGAACTTGTCGACCACTCGCATGATGATCTCTTCATCGAGCGCACGGAAACTCACAATCGTATCTAAGCGATTACGGAACTCTGGCGTAAACAACCGCTTGATTTCCACCATCTCATCGCCAGCCTCTTTCGAATTCGAGAATCCGATTGAGCGCTTCTGCAAATCTTGCGCACCTGCGTTGGTGGTCATAATCAAAATTACATTTCGGAAATCTGCTTTACGACCATTGTTATCTGTCAACGTACCGTGGTCCATGACCTGGAGCAAGATATTGAAAATATCCGGGTGCGCTTTTTCGATTTCATCGAGTAGCAACACACAGTGTGGCTTCTTGGTCACAGCCTCGGTCAATAAACCACCTTGATCAAAACCAACATACCCTGGTGGCGCACCAATCAATCGCGATACCGCATGACGCTCCATGTACTCAGACATATCGAAACGCACGAGCTCGATACCCAAGATAAACGCGAGCTGTTTAGCGACTTCAGTCTTACCGACACCGGTAGGGCCAGAGAACAAGAAAGCTCCAATCGGCTTATCGGGCTTGCCCAAACCGGAACGAGACATTTTGATCGCAGCACCTAGGGCATCAATCGCAGGGTCTTGCCCAAACACAGTCGCCTTCAAGTCTCGGTCAAGCGTTTGCAACTTGCTTCTATCGTCAGACGATACCGATTGCGGCGGAATGCGCGCAATTTTGCTGATGATGTCTTCGATCTCGCCCTTGCCAATCACTTTCTTTTGCTTACTCTTGGGCAAAATACGCTGAGCAGCGCCTGCCTCGTCAATTACATCAATCGCCTTGTCCGGCAGATGTCTGTCGTTAATATACTTTGCTGAAAGCTCAGCCGCAGTAGACAGTGCAGACGTTGAATACTTTACACCATGATGCTCTTCGAAACGCGATTTCAAGCCGCGAAGAATTTGAATGGTTTGCTCGACACTTGGCTCATTCACATCAATCTTTTGGAATCGACGCGAAAGCGCATGGTCTTTTTCGAAAATGCCACGGTACTCGGTATAAGTTGTAGCGCCAATACATTTCAATTGCCCAGACGATAATGCTGGTTTCAACAAATTAGACGCATCTAAGGTACCGCCAGAGGCAGAGCCCGCGCCAATGAGGGTATGTATCTCATCAATAAAGAGAATCGCGCCTTCGTTAGTTTTCAACTGTTTCAACACAGTTTTCAAACGCTGCTCGAAATCTCCACGATATTTAGTACCGGCCAACAAGGCCCCCATGTCGAGTGAATACACCACCGCATTGGCCAAGATGTCAGGCACATCATTTTGAGTAATGCGCCATGCCAAACCTTCGGCAATAGCAGTTTTACCGACACCAGCTTCACCAACTAATAGCGGGTTGTTTTTACGGCGACGGCACAAAATTTGAATCACCCGCTCAACTTCAGCATCACGACCAATCAACGGATCGATCTTGCCTTCTTTGGCCGAAATATTCAGGTTTTGGGTGTACTGGTCGAGTGCGCTTTGCTGATTATTTGCGGCACCAGCGGCTTCTTGCTCTTGCTCACCAGCTGGCTCATCTTTAGCAGGCTCTTTCGGTTGCGGTGTTTTAGTAATGCCGTGCGAAATATAGTTCACCACATCTAAGCGGGTAATGCCTTGCTGATGCAAGTAATACACCGCATGCGAGTCTTTCTCACCAAAAATTGCAACTAGCACGTTAGCGCCAGTTACTTCTTTTTTACCATTCGATGTGCTCTGCACATGCATGATGGCGCGCTGAATAACCCGTTGAAAGCCTAGGGTTGGCTGGGTATCTATTTCTTCATTACCCGGAACAACCGGAGTATTTTCTTTAATAAAGCTCGTCAAATTCTTGCGCAGATCTTCAATATTTGCCGCGCAAGAACGCAACACCTCAGCCGCGGACGGGTTATCGAGCAATGCTAGAAGCAAATGCTCAACGGTAATGAATTCGTGACGCTGCTGACGGGCCTCAACAAAGGCCATATGCAAACTAACTTCTAACTCTTGTGCAATCATGCTTCCTCCATCACGCATTGAAGCGGATGCTGTTGCTGCTTTGAAAATTGAGCTACTTGTTCCACTTTGGTTGAAGCAACATCCTTGGGGAAAACCCCACAAATGCCACGACCTTCGCGATGGACTTTTAGCATGACTTGAGTCGCATTTTCGCGACCCATCCCGAAAAACTTCTGCAATACAAGGACCACAAACTCCATTGGCGTGTAGTCGTCATTCAGTAAATATACCTCGAACATAGGGGGAGGTTTGAGACGCTCCTCACGTTTTTCAAGGATAGCAGTTGGCCCGCCCGGTTCATTTGTGCTCGGCCCCATAGGATTCGTTGGACCATTGGGACCATTAGGACTATCAGTTGCCATCTCTGTGTGTTCTAAGAACCATAAACATTCATTCATTCGAATTATTGTAATCAATCGCTGACGCTCTTAACAGATAAATACACAGTCCGTTAGCGCCATTCATCCGATCAGACT
>JAYWIG010000190.1:0-11309 GCA_043789035.1 Betaproteobacteria bacterium | reverse complement strand
TGGACTTTGCCGATGCCGTGCATCTCGCATTTCGCGGCTCGGCCAGCCAACTGTTAACCTTTGATAAAGGGTCTATCAAGTTAGGAAAAAAGCTTGGCTTGAGTACACAGGCGATGGACTGGGTGTCGGGAGTCGTTTAAAGCCCGTGACTTCCGATCATTTCGATATTGAGGTAGCCAATGAGGATTTTGCAGATCGACCATATTTAAACGCCAATTAAAAATATCTGGAGCAGCTTAGAGATTCAGATAAAAGCTAAATTTCATAAAAGTGAAATATATTTCCGAATAGTTGGAAATATGAACATCGCAGATGCCATTTCCGTACTCCTCGCATTAGGTTAAGAAACCCGTCTCAATGTATTTCGCCTTATTGCCCAGCGTGGCGATTTTGGGTTTACCCCCAAGCCAAATTATTGAAAAACTCGGCATTCCTAATGCCACCTTGTGCTTTCATCTAAAAGATTTGTTGGATACCGAACTGCTATTAGTGGAGCGTCAAAGCCGAAACTTAATCTATCGACTTAATGCTGAGCAAGTTTAAAAGTTAAGCAAATTTTTATTAGAAAACTGCTGTGTTGATAAATCCTGTGTTTCTCTTGAAACTGTTAAGAAAGCCAAAGCCAAAGCCAAAGCCAAATGAAGCTGTACAACATTCTTTTTTTGTGCCTCACAACTCCGCACGCTCGATTATTGGTGAGGCATTAGACCTTATCGTCCAATACGCAAGGGATGAAGTCGCGGGATGGATCGCCGCAGTTGGTGCGGGCGTTGTAGTCGCTGCTTCAGTGCTAGGTGGGGTATTTGGTTCAGACGCTGTTAATGCCATTATTAATGTTGTCCTTTCGAATTTAACAAGCGGCGTTGACATGGGCGAAGTACGCGCAGCCGTGCGCAGCTTGGACAACGGCGTACTACCTGACTTTGACTTTACAGGCGTCGCGCCTTGAGCAGCACAAAACGGCGAAATGCTTAATGTAGAGACTCGAACAAACACGTCTGCTCCTCCTTCGCAGCTTAGCCCCGGGCAGTCTGCAAATAATCAAGCTATTGTTGCGGCTGGACCTGGCTACACCGCAGCAATGCCGCAAAACGAGATTAACAAAGATGGTTTGACGAACACAGGTTCAAGTGCAATTCAAGCGGGCGATATTCGGCCCGGTAATGCAACGCCTTCGAATACGCGAAACATCGTCAATGAGCTGCGAGATATTGCAGATGAAATCTCGAACAACAATGGCTTGTTCGAAGGCTCAACTGTTCTTTCAACAAATGAATCAGCATCTAGGGCCGGGGTGCAGCGGTATTCAAGTAGTGCAAATTCTTTGCTAGTTGCTAGCAGTAAGAACGGTGTGACTATTCAACTTGAGGGCTCCACTTCAACCAAAAATGCTTGCAAACTCGCTCACAGAAAAAACACGGCAAGTTCGCCTTTCATCACCTGTTTTTTAGTCTGGCATGCACTGAATGCCAAGTCGATAGAAATCTTACTAGGTGCAGTACTCGACGCAGTACTTAAAGTATTTCCGGTAACGTCCAGCCCCAACTTTGGTGAATGCCCAGTAAGCAAGAAACTGAGAAGCTCTTGAAGGACAATGCTAGTGTCGAGCCCAGCCCGGTCCCACTTGCTGCCCCAAAACACCCAGTTCATCTTGATTAACGGTACTCCACCGATGAGTACCTCCGGCATCCCGCTATTCGCATCGACTCTAGCATCTGCATAAAATCATAGTAGTCGTAGAAATGTGATGGTTATGTGAAGATTAGGAGAGCGGGGAAAAGAAAGAATCAAAGAAGAAAAATAAACTCACCCGCCCACTAATTGTTTGGTGGCGCTACTCAAGTAGTAAGGTTGTGGCAAGATATTGATGTCCTACCCGTGTAAGTTTGGACGCGGAGACCCTTTCGTCGAGCTATTTGTTTAAGGCTCTGGCGCGCTCGTTTCAGATCGAACCAAGCGAAGTAATTGATGCTCACTGGCTATCCCATGGCAATACCCAATCGTTGTCACTCACTTGAATTTTATGATCCGCTGGAGCGATGATTAAGCCAGGAGCGACGTTCAGGTGAGCATTCGCAGTACGAAAAGCTTCCATTCCCCGGGCATCTGATCGACTTGGACGTGATGCGAGTTTAATTTCAATGGGAAAAAATATACCATCACGTTCTAATAGTAAATCAACTTCTGAACCGCCATAGCTACGCCAATGGTGTACGCGTGGAGCGGCTTCCATACAGGCCATTTGTTTGCGAATTTCCGAGCCTACGGCCGATTCGAAAAGCGCACCGGTTAGAGGGTGTCCGCTTAGCGCTTTTGGGGTCGAAATGCGTTGTAACGCGCACGCTAGACCGGTGTCTGCAAAGTAACCTTTCGGCTTTCCACTGGCGCGCTTTAACGCGTTGTTATGGTAAGCAGGAACTTCAAACCACTGGAAGGTATCGCGCAAAATTCGAAGCCATCGCTGGGCTGTTTTGTAGCTAACACCGAGTTCGCGACCCAATTCCGAATGGTTGATTTCTTGCCCAGTCAATGCAGCGACAAGTTGGGTGAAACGTCCGAACAGCTGCCTATCTTCGATGTCGGCCATGAGCCTTACGTCGCGCTCAATGTAGGTGCTTAAGTACGAGTCGTGATACCTGCGCAAAAATTTCAATGGCATGCTAGTCGCCTCGGGTAAACAACCTCGAAACAAAAAATCGTAAATCGTTTCCGGTAGCTCTAGGCGCGAACAACGGCTTGCTACGAAATCAGCTGGATCGTTTAAGTAACGTTCTAACCAACTTGAACTTTTTTGAGTAACTTCAGCGAGCGAGAACCCTTCGAGTTCTAAAAACACGGCGCGTCCAGCCAAAGATTCATTTGCCGTTTTGAGCACTGCCCATTGTTGGGAGCCGGTTAAAACATATTGGCCGGGTTGGCGTGTGACATCGACTCGGCGTTTTATTACTGGTACCAGTTCCGGCGCATATTGAATTTCATCCAACACGAGCGGTGTTGGATGGTTGTTTAGAAATAACTCTGGGTCTTTGCGTGCATTGCCTACGTCCTGCACGGGATCTAGGGTGATTCGATCAAAGTGCGGCAGCGCGTGGGCAAGAAGCGTGCTTTTGCCTACTTGACGAGCGCCCGAAAGCACTATTACAGGGAACTGTACAACCAGCTCTTGCAGATGTGTAGTAATTAAGCGCTCATGATATTTCATGAACGGATTATAGACATGGCATATCTATAAAACAATCTATTACATTGATTTAATAGGATCGCTATACTGATTTGGTCGAAGGGCTACATGGCTAAGCTGCCCACTACAGGGTGGTCAGCTCTAGTCCGAAAGGACTATTAGCAGAGATGTTTTCGTCATAGTTGCATCTCACCAACTCGATCATTGTAGAAGTCTCAATCCAACATGGCGCAGCGCTTCTTTTCTCCAATAAGACTTACATTTTAGATGTTTTTGGCTTACCATTTGGCTCACCATTTGGCTTACCCAGTTTATGGAGACTGCAATGAACATCGCGATACTTTCCGTTAAAGGGCAAATCGTGATTCCTAAGGAAATACGGCAAACCGCACAATTATCGGTAGGCGATGAATTCGCGATGAGCTATGTCAACGGTGAAATTCGACTACGCCCTTTGGTAACTAAGAAATCTGTTTCGCTAGATCAAGTTGCGGGTTGCTTAGCCCGATCAACGCAAACTGTAATAACGGATTCCGCTATTAAAGCTGAGATCAAGAAACGTTTAAAACTCAAGCATGCTGCATGAAAGTTTTAGATACCAATGTACTTGTGCGCTTGCTCTTAGCCGATGATAAGGCGCAATTTGCAGCGGCTAAGAAATTGCTTGCACAGGCGCAACAATTCTCTAGTTCGATAACTGTGATGCAGGAATTGGTGTGGGTACTAGAGGCTCACGATTACACAGTGAAGGAGGTTCAGCACGGCTTAAATTTGTTGCTTAATCTACCTAATTTTACACCTGAACACATTGCTGAGCTAAAGCAGGCATTGGTTTGGTATGGGGATGGAATGGACTTTGCCGATGCTTTGCATCTCGCACTTCGCGGCTCAGCCAGCCAACTGCTAACCTTTGATAAAGGGTTTATCAAGTTAGGAAAAAAACTGGGCTTGAGTACACAGACGGTGGACTGGGTGTCGGCAGTCGCTACTTAAGGGCGTCGATCCGTAATTATTCCGTCATGCAAACATGAAAACTTTTAAGGTATTTGATTTTCGCTTGCCTGCTGTTTGTATTCGATGGTTTGCTCCAAAGAAACAAATGCTTTATTAAATCTATAAATAGGCGGGCATGGAAGAGGCGGCCTCGAAAGTGGTTAGTGCACTCCGGTACTACTTTCAAGACGACTCTAAGAGATCGAAAATAATTGGTTGTAATGTCGAAGCGCGAGGTGTACCTATGCGTTGGGCTTTTCCACCCAATCGGTTTCGCATCTTTGTGCTTGAATGCACTGCCAAGCAAATAACAATCGGCGGGCTAGGGGACGGAAAAGACAGACTTAGGCGAGAGCGATTATTAATGTTATGGCCTGCGGTTGTTATCGTCGCGTTCCTCTTAGTGCCATTTTTTTACAGTCTGTATCGAGAAAGAAAATACTATGCCGAGTAAAGAAACGCTTGACTCTATTTTAGTAACTTGTCCTCCATTGCCGTATCGATCGGTTCTATAAAAAGTCCGGTATCGCTGCGACGAACCACAAACGCTTTACAAGTCTACCGTGTCAGCGCTCTAGACACCTACTCGCTCGCTTCGCTACTTAAACCAAATAATTCAATCTGGTCTAACACGAATACCTTCCTCATCATCCCGTGCGTAGTTGCTTTATTCAACCAACTACGTGCCAGACTTTCATTCTTTGCCACTCCTAAGCCATTTTTGTACATATCTGCCACGGCATATTGTCCCTCAGCATTACCCTGCTCGGCTGCCTTTAGAAACAAATTGAAAGCTTGCTGAACGTCTTTTGAGACGATCCAGCCTTCCATATACAGGGTCCCAAGGTTCATTTGGCCATGTGAATTTCCTTGCTCAGCGCTTTTGCGAAACAAACTGAGCGCCATCTGCGGATCTGCACTAACACCTTTACCGCCAAAAAATAAAACTCCTAAATTATTCAATGCTGCGGCGTTACCCTGATCGGCAGCCTTGCGAAACCAACTAATCGATTGTTGAAGATTTTTATCAACGCCGCTTCCTTCGAAATATATGTGCCCCAATAAATGTTGGCCCTCCGGATGCCCTTGATTAGCAGCTTTGCTAAACCAAGCGAAGCCTTGATGAGAATCTTTGGGTACAGTTCTTCCAAATGTATACGCCAGCCCCAATTGAAACTGGGCAGGAGCATACTGTTTTTCCGCTGCCTTCCGGTACCAAACTAGGGCTTGCTGATCATCTTTCGGAACGCCCCTGCCGATTGCGTATCTCGAAGCTAAACTCGTCTGCGCTATAGCGTCTCCCTGTTCTGCGGCTTTGCGAATCCAATTCGCGCCTTGCTCCTCATCTTTCGGTACGCCCCACCCGTTCGAATACATCAAGCCTAGGTTGTACTGTGCAAGTGGAATATTCTGCTCAGTTGCTTTGCGAAACCAAATCGCTGCTAGGAAATTGTCTTTGGTTACACCCTGACCGGTAAAGTACATCTCACCTAATCTGAGCTGCGCCGCCGCGTCACCCTTTTCAGCGAGCGCCTGCTGAATCTGAAATGGCGTTAATTTATCCTGTGCGTAGGCGAGGCAGGCAATCTGTAGAAAAACAATTTGCAATAAGATACGGACAAGTAAAGAATTTCGACGCATTTACTGCTCCCATTAGCTTGAACTAAAAATGATCATACAAGACTTAGATCAATTTTAAATGCTCATCTAATTCTTATGTCAATAATGGCTCAAAAGCTCATTATCTAAGGTGTCCGCCTTTTGTTATTAACAGTTAGTTTCAGCCGATCACAGCAACGATGAACATGCCTAAATCGTTTACCAAACTTGTTTATATATGCCTTGTTCTAAGTCATAGCCCTCACGCGATTTCTCAATCGGCGCAGGTCGACTCGTCAGCAGTGCGGCCTGAAATTCGATTGCCGTCGATAACGAGTCGATGGAAATTACCTAACGATGTGGAAGCCCCTGAGATCTCAATTGAGGGCCTCGCGAATTGTCAATTCCAGAATACTGAAATGGGCTCCCAATTTACTGAAATTCGAAAAAAAGAGGTCTCCCTTGATGAAGAACGCTCGAAGCTTGAAGCACAATCAGCAACACTCAGCACGGGCTTTTCTGCAGTTGAAGCCGCAAAGAAAAATTTCAGCGAACGAGTTGAAAAGCTGAATGCTGACAACCTAGCGTTAATGAAACGATCTGAGTTAATTGCCGATAAAAAAAGGGCCACGCTGCGCACGCAAGCAGACGTTAATGAATTTAACTCAATGGTAAATGCGTACAATAGAGACTTGTTGAAGCTGAGATCAGATCAAGATTCACTGAGGTCCGATGAAGATGTTTTAAGTCGAAACTTAGATCAATACAATGCCAGCGCAAAGGCCTTGAATCTGCGCGCCATGGAGTACTCTGAGAAGGTTGCAATATTCAATAAGCTCTCAAACGATGCTAGGCAGCAAGCAGGTGAGTTTGCACAAAAATGTGTTGGCACTCGGCGTATAAAGAAATAGCCGAAACTGAAATACGCGTTAGTCTTATGAAGTAACGCGTCTAGTTAATTTGATCGGCACGGATCGGTTCTACAACCAACAAATTACTCCCGGTAGCATCAAATGGCTCGCTTGCCATTGGCGCACGAAATTTAAAGTACACACCTTCGCCTATTTGCATTGTGTGTCCGGCCGCGATATGTACCTTCGAAAGTTGCATCTCGCCCATCACAAGGCTAAAGAGTTGAAAGTAATGCTCACCTTGGTGGTTACCATCGGCATGCACGATAAAATCTGGTATGCCCAATAAGGAGGCCCCGAAAGTACGCATCCAAACGCTAGGTGCACCCTCCACGCCATATTTTACAAATCCGCAATACAGCATTGGAATGGGCAATTGGCGGAGGAACTCGATCTTATCCTTAGTTACCCCTGATTGGCAAAGTAACCCAGTAGGGCATGCCGTGTGGGCTGCATCATTCACCACCATGAGGCCTCCATGATCATGAAGCACCGCTGCTGCTGTCGCTAAAGCGACATACTGCTCATGCGGCGACTCGTTATAACCTGCATAGAAAAGAATGGCATGTGCCTTGTGTAGCAGCGCTGCCTGCTTAATAGTTGAATCCCAACTTGAACTCAAAACGCATCGCTCGACGATAGCGGGGGGCATCCAATGATTAAATCCAACGCAGCGTACAACATGGTTCGCCCAGCCCAGCATCCCAAGTAAGGTTGATTTATCTTCATGACTACTGTCAAGCTCGAATCGCGCTTCGTTCATTGAAGGATGAAAGTCAACGAGAGATTTAGTTAAACCGACCTGGTCAGTCGGGCACCTTTCAGGAAAAAGTACCACTAGGCTGAGTGGCGATTTAATTTCTGGATTGGCTACTAGAGTTTGCATGACCTCGCCGTCGCCTAAACGTTGTCCAAAAAATCGAGATATAAAATTCATGTTTATATAAATGTATTAAAGCTTCTGGGTTTCTAGAACAAGTTGCCGCCCATCAACTGAAAATTTGAAACGACTAAGAAAAGATAGTCCTAACAGCCCGTCGATTCCCTCAAGAGGCGGAACGCCAATACTTTGCACTGCGCAGGTGACGCCTTTCGCAGTCGCCCCTCCAACTTGAAGAGTGGAAATACGGGAAGAATTACTTATTACCTTGCCGTTTGCATTTAAAGAAACGATGGTGTCCCCAGGTTTAATCGGAATACCGGCACCCAAGGCAAAAGATCGATTTAAGTATACATACGACGCGCCTGTGTCGACCAAAAGTTTTGCCTGCTTACCGTTGATAAGCGCAGTAATGATTATCGCGCCGTCTTGCGCAATGGACATAACTCGAACCGTTGAGGGTGACTTTAGCTCATTTTTGCAGTCCCCTTTCTTCTCAAGATTTTCTAGCAACGATGTAACGTCAGTCGACATGCGCTTTTGAGGGTCGTAGCTTATGTATTGTTTGAGTGGTTCTGACGCTTCACAATATCGCCCCTGTAGCTCTAGCAATCGAGAAAGGCGGTAAAAATCGCTGCGAATCACTTTGCTTGGTTCAGGAAAAAGCGAGAGCGCATGACGATAAGCACTGATGGCGCCGTCTAGGTTACCCTGCTTTTCGCGAGCAGTTGATAGCCATGCCCAGTGATCGGGAACATTAGGAAAGCGATCGACGATTTGTTTTGCGGTGCGCTCTGCTCGCTGGTATTCATTGATTGACATATCAGCGCTGATCTTGTTACGCATCAGCTTCTCTACAATGCCGCATTCCGCAAAGTAAGCCTCTGTCAGGTCTGAGATCTTGCGGTTCTGTGCGGCGCTTGTCAGTGTTGCTACGACCGTAACGATGGCTTGCTCATCACAACCGCCGCCTTTGAGCTTATCTGCGGCTGCATCGAATACTTCTTTTTGCTTCAGTCGCCGCAACTCTAACGATTTTCGCTGCTCTAATTGCAGCTCTCGCTCGACGCGCAGCTTCTCTACGCGGGGGTCAACTGGCCGAGTTCTCGGAGTGCTCGCCAACCAAATCCCAAAAGAGATTGCCAAGCCAAAGCCGATGACTACCGCTGCCCACTTAATTGCGTTCGATTCTTTCAACGCCAAGTTTTCCAAGTTGTTTGCAAATTGACTTTATGCATAAACTTTAAGAGTATGACCTCTAGGTTGCAATCGCGTGACAAATCACGGTGAAGGTTTTTTTACCCAAAACTCATAGAAGTTACGAGCCTTGCCTTTGTCAAAGCACTCAACCTCTGGCGCATGCTAGGCGTTGAGGCTGTTCTTGTTAATCGCGCTTCAAGTACAGTACCTTAGGGTAGAGGGTAATACTGATGTTAGTCGACGAAGTTACTCCATATAGTTGTTGAATACTTGCGAAGCAATGATGGGGTGCGGCTACGCAAGGTGATATCTCGATATGTCGCATTGGCTCGAAGTACAGAGTCAGCCCCTAACACGCTCGTACCTGCAACTGCGTCTAAAACGGGGAAAGCTGCTACAGCACAATTTGGGATACTTGGAGTAGCGCCCACAATACTTGCCACGCTCGCAGTGCCTGCGGGGTCGCTAACGGGTGAAACGGTCGCCGAACGAGCGTTTAACGAGACACCAATATCTGCGGCAACTCGAAGATTGCTGTAATTGGCTGCAGTGGTTGCGCTTGTTGAAACTGCCTTTTGTCCAAATGCGCTAACTGAATCAACCGGCTCCGCGGTCTGAGTCCATCCTACCGCGACACTATTTGCAGATGCCGCCAAAGCATCTTGTGGGTTAAGAAAACCTGTTGAATTTAATACATTCCACGAATAAGTTTTAATCGTCGACGGCGGCACTAACTTTGAAATTAGCCGATGCTTGTAGGTAACGTCTGGGGGCGTTGTGTTGGTAATATTGTTTCGATAAGTGAAAACGCCATTGGTGGAACCAAAAGTCCATAACTCAAAGGTGTATTCGGCAAACGGTGGAATGGCTGACAAATCAGCATCTGTCATTGCGGTATCACGCCAAGCGCTGGAGCCGCTTACTTTGATCCAATCAAAATTGCCTGACTTAAGCTCTGCTGCTAAGCGAAAGTTATTACTGGTACCTGAGTTCCACAGAATACTAGCGTTATTAGAATTTACTAGCGCGCCTGTTTTGCTAGTAATTGTCATGTAATCATTGGTGCCGCAGAGGTTAGAGCGATGCATAGATATGCCGCTTGTGGGCAGGCCCGGCCCTTTAACGCGAATCGCCTGAACGTTTTTTCCACCGGTAGCTGCAGGGTTAAAAAATAGTCTTAGCGCAACTCGGTATTGGCTCTTGGCCGACTCGGACCCAATCGCAGGATTGAGCTGAATGACGTTATCGACTCTTGGCTCAACTGACGAGTCATAGTCGCGCTGGTTGCCTACGACTTCCCAGACATACGATTTGCCCACCGGAGAGGTTTTCTTAGCAGTATCAGTAACGATACCGCCTTGGCCGTTAGGGGTTTTATAAGCTAGTTTATAAAACACATTGCCGTCAGGGTAGGTAAAAATCTTCTCTGGTAACGAAAAGATAGCACCGGTTAGATCAGCGCTTTTCAAAATGCCCTGATACCTCTCCATTGCTGAGAAACCACCGGATTTATAGTTGCTAGTCAAGGGAACTGCTGCGCAAGCAGTACTTAGTGATGTCGGTACACCCGCAGAATTGGAGCTTGGAACGCGGATTGCCGGCGCGTCTTTTAGGCATGCATTCCAGAGTGTGGTGAAATGATCTAGATCATTAAGTACAGTGCCCGCGGGAGGCGCTGGTAAAGCCGCGGGCGTGCTGGTATTTGTAACTAGCACTGAAGCGGAGCCGTTTCCATCGTCAACTACGGATGGGTTTGAAATGTAAATACCCGTACTAGTTATTTCGACTTTGGCTAACTCCAACACTTTATCTGCGCCCTGACGATTGGCAGAAAAACTCGTTGAGGTTGGATCAAACTTCGCGGGATCTAAGCCTGCGTCAATCAGAATATTCCTAATTGCAGCATTAATTTTCGAGGTGGCGGCACTTACTTTGGCCGATGTTGCGTTGGCCGTAAGAGTGGATGCATCGAGAAGTGATTCCGGATTTCCGTTGGGTGCAATAAGCGCAGCAATCGCGTTGGTTAGTGGCGTAACGTTGGCAGTACCTGTTGTTCCATCTGCAGGTTTTGCAAACACGGTTGAGATCAACGAAAGCAAAGTGTCGCCAACCTGTGCCTTTGCACTAATTACAAAAGGCGCTGTCATGCGTGTAACGTCAAACGTATAGCTACCATCTGCGCCAGCGGTTTTCGTGGCTTTTGTACCGTTGGCATCGGTAATTTCAACTGCTGCATCTGACATGGGTGCGCCGGTCGCCGCTATGCCAGAGAGTGTAGTCACGATAGGGGCAGGTGATGCAGCGATAACCGGCGCAAGAGTAGGTGTTTCTGCGACTGCTGGCGTAGTCGCACTGCTACTGGCAGGAGTCGTCGTATCAGTACCTGAACCTCCGCCGCATGCCGCTAGTAGCGTTGACATGATTGCAGCGACTATGAGGGTGGGTTTATTGAAGGCGAGCTCCGTAGGAATTTTTCGTGTCATTTTTGTCTCAAATAGTCGTTAGATGGAACTGCGAAAACCTAAGGCGTTACTTTATTTGCCAT